>CALYRG010000012.1 GCA_945482615.1 uncultured Clostridia bacterium
CGATTAATAATCGCCCCTACGAGAGGAACGGCGGGCGATTAATAATCGCCCCTACCGGTGCGGAGGAAGACGGCGGGCGATTTCACCCGGCGAAGCCGGATTTCACCTGCGAAGCAGATTTCACATGGCGCAAGCCATATTTCACTTTATCCTGGGGGTGGAACTATGAAGAACATTTCCCGGCTGGAGGCAGCGCGGTTCCTTTCGGAGGGGGATCACTTTGCCATCCTCTCCCACCGGCGGCCGGACGGCGATACTCTGGGCTCCGCCGCGGCCCTGTGCCTGGGGCTGCGGCTGCTGGGAAAGCGGGCCTGGGTGCTGGAAAACCCGGAGATCACGACCCGCTTTGCCTGGCTCCATGAAGGGCTGACCCGGAAGGAGCCGGGGCCGGAGGACACCCTGGTGAGCGTGGACGTGGCTTCCCCGGCCATGCTGCCGGAGATATTCCAGCCGTATCTGGGGCGTATTGCCCTGCGCATCGATCACCACGCCTCTGCAACCTCCTTCACGGAGCTGGAGGTGGTGGATCCGGACAGCGCCTCCTGCGCCGAGATTGTGTGGGATATTCTGGGGGCTATGGGGATGGAGGGCAGCCGGGAGGTAGCCCAGGCGGTTTATGTGGGTCTCAGCACCGACACCGGGTGCTTCCGCTTCGCCAACACCACCGCCCACACCTTCGCCACCGCGGCGGCCTGTGCCCAGGCCGGGGTGGATGTGTACCGGATCAATCAGGAGCTGTTTGAGACCAACACCTTGCAGAAGCTGCAAATGCAGTCCTGGATTGTGGGCAACATGAAGCTCCTCCCCGGGGGCAAGGCATTGGTTGCCATCCCCGCCAGCGTGGAGGAGAAAATCGGCGTTACCGAGGACGATATGGACAACATCTCCTCCTTTCCCCGGTCGATTTCCGGGGTGCGGATGGCGGCGACCCTGCGCCAGGTTCGGGATGGGGCCAAGCTCTCCGTCCGGGCGGTGCCGGGGGTGGATGCCACGGTGGTGGCCGGGGTCTTCGGCGGCGGCGGCCACAAGGGCGCGGCAGGGGCCACCCTGCACATGGGTCTGGAGGACGCGGCAAGAGCCGTGGAAGAAGCCTTGGTGCGCTATGAGATTTAGGAGCAGACGTCCTCGGTGCGGAAGGGTGGGATGACTGAGGAAAGGCTCCCTCTGCCGAGGGAGCTGTCAGCTTCGCTGACTGGGGGAGAGAAGACGTTATGGGATGGAGCGGTGGAGAATTTACGCATTGTGTTCAAAATCGTTCTATGGTACGTGAGTTCTTGACTGCTCAGTTTCGGAAGGTTTTCTCTCCCTCAGGCGCTTCGCGCCAGCTCCCTCGTCAGAGGGAGCCTTTCTCAGAAGGACGTAGCCTTGTGCATCGTACGGAGGACACCCCCTCAGTCAGCGGAGCTGACAGCATGAATAGAGGTATGATTGCCACCGGCAATCATGGTGATTTTGATTCGCTGCGCGGGGCACAACCCCAGAGGGGGAGCCGAGGGCGGGATTTACGACAATACAGGAATATTAGATTATGAACGGAATTGTAATCATCGACAAGCCCCGGCAGTGGACCAGTCAGGATGTGACGGCGAAGCTCCGGGGGGTCTTTCATACCCGGCGCATCGGCCACGGCGGAACCCTGGATCCCATGGCCACCGGGGTGCTGCCGGTGTTTGTGGGCCGGGCCACCCGGGCGGTGGAGTTCTTTGAGCACGCCGAAAAGACCTACGAGGCGGAGCTCCTGCTGGGGACAGTCACCGACACCCAGGACATCACCGGCACGGTGCTGGAAACGCTTCCGGTGTCCGTGACAGATGGACAGCTGGAAGATGCGCTGGGCTCCTTCCGGGGGGACATCCTCCAGGTGCCGCCCATGTACTCGGCGGTGAAGATCAATGGGCAAAAGCTGTGCAACCTTGCCCGGAAGGGCCGGGAGGTGGAGCGCCCGGCCCGGCCTATCACCATCCACGCCCTGGACGTGCTGTCCCGGGAGGAAAATCGGGTTTGGCTCCGGGTGCACTGCTCCAAGGGCACCTACATTCGCACCTTGTGCCACGACATTGGGGCGGCCCTTGGCTGCGGCGGGTGCATGGCGGCTCTGCGCCGGACGCAGGCGGGAGACTATGACATCCGTCAGGCGGTGCCCCTGCAAGCCCTGCTGGAAAGCCAGGAGCCGGAAACGTATCTTCTCCCGGTGGACAGTCTCTTTGCCGGGCTGCCTGGGCTGACGCTCACCGCCAACCAGGAAAAAGCGGTGCGAAACGGCGCGGCCTTTCCTCTGGCGGGGCAGCCGGGGCGATACCGGCTGTATGGGGCCGGGGGAGAATTTCTCGCCCTGGGGCAACTCCGGGAGGGAAAAATGGTCACAATAAAAAGTTTTTTTGAAGTTTAGGCGGAAGCGTATGAAAAAGACAATTTACGCCCTGGGATTCTTTGACGGCGTCCACATCGGCCACGCGGCGCTGCTGCGGGAATGCCGCACGCTGGCGGCGGCGCACAAGGCGGCGGCTGGGGTCGCCACCTTCGGGGCCCATCCCGATGCGCTGGTGCTGGGCAAGGCCCCCAGCCTCATCAGCTCTCCGGAGGACCGGCAGTGGCTGCTTACAAACCGCTTCGGCATGGACACGGTGCTGACCCTGCCCTTTGACGAAACCATGATGCACATGCCCTGGCGGGATTTTCTTGCCATGATGCGGCAGCAATACGGCGCGGTGGGCTTCGTGTGCGGGGAGGATTTCCGCTTCGGCTTCCGGGGCCAGGGCACCGCGCCGGCCCTGGCGGACTACTGCCGGGAGGCGGGACTGCCCTGGGCCGTGGTGCCGGAGCAGACCCTGGATGGGCAGCGGGTGTCCTCCACCCGCATCCGGCAGGTGCTGGAGGCGGGGGATATGGCCGGGGCCGCAAGGCTTCTGGGGCACCCTTATGTGCTCCGGGGGGAGGTGCTCCATGGCCGGGGGCTGGGGCACAGGCTGGGCTTTCCCACGGCAAACCTTGCCTGGAAGCCCTGGCTGCTGCGGCCCAAGGCCGGGGTGTATGTGTGCCGGGCCACGGTGGGGGAGAGCACCTTCCCTGCGGTGACCAACATCGGCACCCGGCCCACGGTGCAGGGCCACGAGCACCGGGCGGAGAGCTGGCTGCTGGGCTTTGCGGGGGATCTCTACGGCAGGGAGCTGGTGCTGGAATTTTACGATTTTCTCCGGGAGGAGCGGAAATTTGAGTCGCTGGAGGCATTGAAGGCGCAGATTTTCGCGGATGCGGAGAAGACAAAGGCGTTTTTTGGATGAAATCCGCCTGGGAGCGTTATGACGAGGGGCCGGTTGAGAAGGATGCGGTGCGTCTCGTCCGTAGGGGCGGTTATCAACCGCCCGGGCGGAGATAGGTATCGTTTCGACCGGGGTTGGGCGAATACGGGTCGGGGATCGGCATTGTACCATTCAACGGCCCATCTGGGAGACAGGGCTGGTCACCGCTGCGGCGGGGGATGCCTCCGGCGGGGCACTTTCTTGTCGCCGAACAAGAAAGTACCCAAAGAAGTCGGCTTAGGGGGAGGCGTTGAGTGGCGCACTCCCGACGCCAAAGCCACCCTCCCCCTAAGAACCCCCACCCGGCGCGCACTTGGGAAGCGCGATGAAGGCGTGGGCCTTTTCGGGCGGTCGGGGACGCCCGCCCCTACGAGAGGCACGGCGGGCGATTAATAATCGCCCCTACCGGTGCGGAGGAAGACGGCGGGCGGTTAATAACCGCCCCTACGAGAGGTGTTGGGCGTTTCGGTTATGACGAGGGCCGGTTGAGGCCGTAGGGAACGGATTTATCCGTTCCGCGTCGGGGTGCGTATGCGGAATGCATAAATGCATTCCCTACGAGGCATTTTTTGAATCCGTCCCGGGATGACACCACAACCGCACCATAGGGGCGATTTCATCCGGCGAAGACGGATTTCACCCGGCGTCAGCCGGATTTCACCTGCGAAGCAGATTTCATTTCCCTATGTACCGGGCTTGCGCCCGGGTTTTTTATTGGGCTTTGGCGGCGTTGTACAGAAGCTCTGCCGCTACCGCCCGGGTGAGGGTGGCCTCCGAATCTGCGCACCAGGTGGGCACAGCGGTGAGGGCGTTTTGCAGCAGCACAGCCGCCTCAGCCTCGGTGATGGGGGCGTCCGGGGCGAAGGTCTCCCCGGTCAGGCCCAGGGTCAGGCCGGAGCGCACCGCGGCGGCAAGATAGGGCTGCAGCCACTGGGGGATCTGATCTTCATAGCCGGTATAGGTCACGGTCTCGTCCACCGGGATGTCCAGAGCCTTCACCAGCATGGTGACAAATTCTCCTCTGGTCACCGGTTTGTCCGGGCCAAAGCACAGGGCCGGGCCCACCTGCTCCCCGGAGAAGATGCCGGTATGGCGCATCCACTCCGCGGCGAACTGGCAGCGCTGACCCTGAAGATCCGTGTACTGGGCGGCATCCGAGGGCTTGAGGATGGTCACGGTGACCGTGGCCTCCCGGGACACGCCGCCCTCCGGGTCGGAAGCGGTGTAGGTGAAGGAGTCAATGCCAACCTTGTTCTTCTTGGGGGTGTAGGTGAAGCTGCCGTCCGGGTTCAGCTGTACCGTGCCCCGGCGGGGCTGGCGCACGAGCGTGAAGGTCAGCTCCTCTCCCTCGGGGTCGGTGGCCTTGAGCATGGCGGTGCCGGGAAGGTTCTTATAGGTTTCCAGGGCGGAGTCTTCGGCGACAGGCTCCTTGTTCTGGCGGCCACGAATGGCGATGGTGAGAGTCTCCGAGGGGCCCACGCGGTCTTCATAGATGGGGTAGTAGGTCACGGAGGCCGTGGTGTCCGTGGGGGTCCTCTCCGGGAGGAAGGTCATCTGTCCGGCCTGCTGGGCGGTGAGAATGTCCCCGGGGTGCAGAAGCCGGTCGCCCAGCATCACGGAGCCGTTGTCGGGAAGGTCCGTCAGGCACAGGCCGGTGAGACCTTCAAACTCCGTGAAGCAATAGACGCTGCCGCTTTCCACCTCCGCGGCGGAGGCCGGGCAGACCACGCCGATGGACATGAGCAGGGACAGAAGAAACGCCGATAGTTTTCGTTGCAGCATAGATAATACCTCCATTTGGGCAGACGGATGGCTGCCGGAATGGAGGTATTGTTTGCTTTATTTGGGAAGATTATACATGGGGGGAAGGAGATAAGAGATAGGAGATAGGAGATAAGGTACGTCTACCATATCTCATATCTTATATCTCATATCCCATATCTTATATCTGGTATCTCAGGGAACCGGGTGCGGTATGCGGAATGCATTCCCTACGGGAGGCGGTACAGGCGCTTGCCGTTGGCAAGGGTCTGGGCGGCGGCTTGTTCTGGGGGGATACCTTTGATTTCGGCAAGCTTCTGCGCCATATAGGGAAGGTTTCGGGGGTCGTTGCGGCGGCCCCGGTGGGGCTCCGGAGCCATGTAGGGGCAGTCGGTTTCCAGCACGATGCGCTCCAAAGGAATGGCGGCAGCGGCCTCCACCGCCCGGCGGGCGTTCTTAAAGGTCAGCACCCCGGTAAAGCCGATGTACCAGCCCTTCGCCACCAGCTCCTTTGCCATTTCCGCAGAGCCGGAGAAGCAGTGAAAGACCCCTGTCACCTGGGGATACGCCCCGATGATGGCAAGGCAGTCGGCGTGGGCCTCCCGGTCGTGGACGATGACCGGAAGGTCAAGTTCCGCCGCGAGAGCCAGCTGGGCCCGGAAGGCCTGCTGCTGGATGGCGCGGGGGATGTCCTCATAGTGGTAGTCCAGGCCGATTTCCCCGATGGCGAGAACCTTGGGGTGGGCTGCCAGGGCGCGGTAGGCTTGGATGGTTTCGTCATTGACTTCGTCCGCGGCGTCGGGGTGGGAGCCGACGGCGGCGTAGACATAGGGATATTGTTCCGCCAGAGCCACGGCGGCCCGGGAGGAGGCCAGGGAGCAGCCGGGGTTCATCACGAAGGAAAGCCCCGCCCCGGGCAGGGCGGCCAGCAGGGCGGCGCGGTCAGCATCAAAGGCGGCATCGTCCAGGTGGGCATGGGTGTCGAAGAGCATAGTATACCTCCGTAGGTGTAGGGGCGTTGTGCGGGGCGCGGTATACGGAATGCATAAATGCATTCCCTACGAGGGGGCGGGGTTGTAGGGAACGGATTTATCCGTTCCGGGTCGGGGGGCGGCGGGCGGTTAATAACCGCCCCTACCGGTGCGGGGGGACTCCGCAAGGCAAACTTCACTTCCCTATGGCACTGGTGAAGGCCACGGCAAGGCCCAGGATGCGCACCCGGTTCATGTCCTCCCCCCAGTAGGAGAAGGGGCGGTACATGGGGTTCTCCGGGGAGAGAATGATGTGGTCGGGGTAGAGGTGGACACGCTTCAAGGTGGCCTCGTCCTCGATGAGCACCGCCGCGATCTGGCCGTTTTCCACCGTTTCCTGGCGGCGGATGTACACAATGTCCCCATCCAGAATCCGGGCCCCGGCCATGCTGTCCCCCTGACAGCGCAGGGCAAAGTCCGCGTCGATGTATGCCGGGGCGGCAACGGTGCCGTCCAGGTTCTCCCCGGCGAGGATGGGCTCCCCACAGGCGATGGTGCCAAGCAGCGGCAGCTGCTGCAATTTGGGCATGGGCAGAAGCCCGATGGACTGGGCGTCCCGGCCCAGCAGGTATTCCAGGCTCACCCCGAAGAAATCCGCCAGGGAAAGCAATGTGTCCGTGGCGGGCTCCCGGGTGCCCTTCTCATAGCCCACGTAGGTGGTGTAGGGCAGTCGTAAGCGGCGGGCGGCCTCCTTCATGCTGATGCCCATGGCCTGACGAAGCTGGGATATTCGGTTCATGGCGGTTCCCTCCGGAAAAAGATGTTGGGTGTTTGCAGCAATAATACACGAAATGCGTATATTTGTCAAGGGGAATGACGCAAATTGCGCAATTGTCACAAAAGAGTGGTGCGCATTTTGGGTAGATTTATGCTTGACAGATATGCAAAATGCGTATATGATAGGGCGCAAGCTGCCTCAAGCCTATTAGGAACATCGGAATTGAATTTTGACGGAGGAATTGAAAATGCCTAAAGGTTACACGGATGTATTGGTGCAGTGCCCCTTCTACAAGTGGGACGACGGACACAAGAGTATCAAATGCGAGGGGATTGCCCCCAGAAGCTCCACCATTGTGCGGTTTCGGGCCCACCGGGACTATCGGGTGCAGATGGACACCTTCTGCTGCAACCGCTACGGAAACTGCGAAATGTACCACGCCGCCATGGAGAAGTACGACAGCTGACAGGAGAAAAACCGGCCTGAAAAGGGCCGGTTTTGTCGTGTGGGTGGGGAGGCGGCGGGCGGTTATCAACCGCCCGTTTGGAATGCGGGGGTTGACGGCGGGCGATTGATAATCGCCCCTACCGGTGCGGGGGTCAGGTTTTCTTTACGAAGCGTTCGTGGCAGCGGGGGCAGGTGATGCTGATCTTGCCCTTGCCCCGGGGGACCCGGACGGTCTGGCGGCACTTGGGGCAGTCGAAGTAGCAGTTGTGCCGGTCCTTGACCCGGTTGATGAGCTGGAGGAACCGGCGGTTTTCCTGGTAGCGGCGGTAGGTGTTCCGGGACAGGGTGCGGCTGATGGCCCAGATCATCAGGCCGTAGCTGAGAAGCACCAGCAGCAGGTTCACAATGGGCTTTTTCATCCAGGTGGACAGCAGGCTCAGAAACAGGCCGGCGCACAAAATGGCGATATTCAGTTTGTCATTGCCGTAGCGCCCCGCCATGAAATGGCTGAGGGAAAGACGGAGGCGGAAGGCAAGCTGGCGAAACCAGGAGCCGATGCTGTTCATGGGGGAAACCTCTTTTCCGGGTTGAGATACTTGTTATTATAGTAATTTGGGTGGCAATTTCAACTGATTCTACGGAAAATTTACGGATTGTTTAAGATTGCATTAAGACGGCCTCTTCCGCCCCCGATGGGGGCACCCTCCCCATAGGGGAGGGCATGGGGTGCGGGGGAGACGGCGGGCGATTGATAGGAAATTATGGTATGATTGCCACCGGCAATCATGGGGATTTTGATTCGCTGCGCGGAGCACTACGCCCCTACGGGTGCGGAGGGGGACGGCGGGGCCGTAGGGAACGGATTTATCCGTTCCGGGTCGGGGTGCGTCCGACTTGCCTCCCTCTTTGAGGGAGGTGCCCGAAGGGCGGAGGGAGTGTCCTGCGTTCGTTGGGAATGGTTGATCGTATGGGGGACACCCCCTCAGTCGCTGCGCGACAGCTCCCCCAGAGGGGGAGCCGAGGGCGGGTGCGGGTAACAACCCCAGAGGGGGAGCCGAGGGCGGGCGGGAAGATTTAAGATTCCTTTAAGAGGTTGGAATGGGAAAAGTTTTTCTTTGCGTTGGGGGGATTCTATGCTATAATAGCTCAAAATGACGAAAAAGGAGGCGTACTGCATGGACACCGATGAGCTGAACAAGCTGGACACACCGGATGACCCTCTTTCCGGGGAGGAAATTCTCGACCCGGAGCTGGAGGCCGTACTGGCGGGGGCCCGGAAGAAGGCCCGCTTCCGCCTCCGGGCGGAGTGGGTCATGGGCGTGATCGCCCTGCTGGCGGCGGTGCTGCTGGGCTTCACGGCCGTTGTGGCCTTTCAGAATTATGAGCCGGAGGTGCCCGGGGTGACCCTGCCTCCGAAGCTGGACGAGGAAGACCCCCTGCGCTACGCCTACGAGGCTGAGCCGACCCAGGAGACGGAGCCGGAGGGTACGGAAATTCCCACCATTCCCCCTGCGCCCAACCCCTACGACCAGTTTGATTTCCAGTATGGGCGGCACAACTATCTGAAGCTGCAGAACCTGCCGAGCTTTGCCGGTGTGGACGTGTCCGCCTACCAGGGGGACATCAACTGGAAGAAGGTGGCATCCTCCGGCATCGACTTTGCCCTGATCCGCCTGGGCTACCGGGGCTGGGGCGCCGAAGGCAAGCTCAAGGAGGACGAGTTCGCAAGGCAGAACCTGGAAGGGGCCAAGGCCGCAGGGCTGCGCATTGGGGCCTACTTCTTCTCCCAGGCCCTGAATGAGCAGGAGGTGGACGAGGAAATCGAATTTATGCTGGAAATCCTGGGGGACACCTCTCTCGACATGCCCATCGTCCTGGACTGGGAGATTCCCTGGGTGCCCGAGGGCAAGCGGGCCCGCACCGACGGCACCGTGGACGCCCGGGCCTTGACCAACATGCAGCTGCACTTCGGCAGGGTGATGGAGAAAAAGGGCTACACCCCCATGATCTACTTCAACTGGCGGCAGAGCCGGGAAATGCTGTACCTCAGCGAGCTGGAGGAGTTCCCCTTCTGGCTGGCCTGGTACAGCGACCGGATGACCTACCCCTGGGCGGTGGAGATGTGGCAGTACACCGAAAGCGGCAGGGTGCCGGGAATCCAGGGCAGTGTGGATGTGAATGTGTACATGCCGTAGGGGCGGGGCCCAATGAAATCCGCCTCCGCGGGAGAAATCGTGTTACGATGAAATCGCGGAGGCGATGAAATCCGCCTGCGGCGGGAGAGGGTTTCGTTGGGGCCGTAGGGAACGGATTTATCCGTTCCGCGTCGGGGTGCGGCGGGGTAGGGGCGGTTATCAACCGCCCGAAGGTAGAGGCGGTAAGATTTTATGTTTTTATTTTCCGATCCGTCCCGGGATGACACCATTACCGCCCCATCGGGGCGATTTCATCCGGGGAAGCCGGATTTCATCTGCGAAGCAGATTTCATATGGCGCAAGCCATATTTCATTCGTCGGGGTGCGTCACGGAATGCATGAATGCATTCCCTACGAGGGGGTTTCAACATTTTTTTCAATCCGTCCCGGTGGGACAGCTATACATCAAGCCAGGCTTTTGGGCCTGGTTTTTTTGTTGGAAAAGTTATTGAAAAAATGTTCGCTTTTGGGGGTAGAAAATTCGTACAAACGTTTGCTATAATAGGCCACAGCCCAACAGGGAAAGGAGGACACAATGGAAACAGAACAGGCAAAACGCCGGGAAAAGCTCATGGCAGTGGCGGACGAGCTGGTGGGGAAGGTGGAGGAGGCGGTGAACAATGCCTCCAGCGCATCGGAGCTGAAGCAGCTGACAGGAGCCTTGAAGGAATTGAAGGACATTCAGGGCCTCAGGGAGGAGCAGCAGGCCCAGAAAATCACCGTGGTCATGGGCCAGGTGGAGGAGTACGTCAGCTGAAAGATGGCAGGTAGGGGCGTGGTGCTGCGTGCAGCGAATCAAAATCATCATGATTGCCGGTGGCAATCATACCATAATTTCCTATCAACCGCCCGATTGGGAGGCGGGGTTACGGCGGGCGATTGATAATCGCCCCTACGGGGTGCGGGGAGACGGCGGGCGATTGATAATCGCCCCTACGGGTGCGGGGAGACGGCGGGCGGAATGTATGAATGCATTCCCTACGAGGGGAATTTTAGAAGGAGGTTATTTTGGACATTACACTGACTATGCCGGCGCCCAATGAGAAGCAGGCGCTGGCGCTGCGGGAGGAGCACCGGTATGTGGGCTACGGCGGGGCCAGAGGGGGCGGCAAGAGCTGGTTCGTCCGCTGGAAGGCGGTGCTGCTGTGCCTGCGCTACGCCGGGATCAAGGTGCTCATCACCCGCAGAACCTACAAAGAGCTATACAACAACCACATTGCGCCCCTTTCTCAGCTACTAAACGGGGTGGCGGTGTACAACAAGACGGAGAAGATCTTCTTCTTCCCCAACGGCTCCACCATCGCCTTTGGCTACTGCGCCACGGACGAGGATCTGGGCCAGTATCAGGGGGCGGAGTACGACGTGTGGTTTGCCGACGAGGCGGGGCAGTTCAGGCCCGAGTGGCTCATTGCCATTGACGCCTGCGTCCGGGGTGTGGGGGCTTTCCCCAAGCGGACGTACTACACCCTGAACCCCGGGGGGCCGGGTCATGCCTATTTTAAGCGGCTGTTCATCGACCGGCAGTTTGAGCCCGGGGAGCACCCGGAGGACTACGCTTTCATTCAGGCGTTGGTGACGGATAACCACGCCCTGATGAAAAGCCAGCCGGAGTATGTGCGCAGCCTGGAAAAGCTGCCGCCAAAGCTCCGGGATGCGTGGCTCCACGGACGGTGGGACTTATTCGAGGGGCAGTTTTTTGAGGAGCTGCGGCTCACCCCCGGGAAGGAGCCGGGGCGTTGGAGCCACGTCATCGAGCCCTTCGACCTCAACGCCGGAGACCGCCGGGGGTGGACAATCCTGCGCTCCTATGACTTCGGCTACAACAGGCCCTTCTCCGTGGGCTGGTGGGCGGTGGACTATGATGGGGTGCTGTACCGGATTCTGGAGCTGTACGGCTGCACCGGCAATCCCAACGAGGGGGTGCGGTGGACGCCGGAGGAGCAGTTCCGCCGGGTGCGGGAGCTGGAGGACACCCACCCCTGGCTCCGGGGCCGGGACATCCAGGGGGTGGCCGACCCCGCCATCTGGGACGCCAGCCGGGGTCAGAGTGTGGCGGAGACGGCGGAGCGTTACGGCATCTTCTTCACCCCGGGGGACAACCACCGGATCGCCGGGTGGATGCAGGTACACTACCGGCTGCAATTTGACGAGAATGGGTACGCCAGGATGTATGTGTTCAACACCTGTCGGGCGTTTTTACGGACGATGCCCCTGATGGCGTATTCGCCCACCTGCGCCGAGGATCTGGACACGAGCCTGGAAGACCATGTGGCGGACGAGGTAAGGTATCTGTGTATGTCGCGCCCCATTGCGCCGGTGGCCAGGGTGGAGAGGAAGGTCGTGTGGAGCGATCCCATCAATCAGTTGTAGGGAACGGATTGATCCGTTCCGGGAACCGGGTGCGTCACGGAATGCATTTCGTATGAGGCCGTAGGGAACGGATTTATCCGTTCCGCATCGGGGTGCGTCCTGCGGAATGCATGAATGCATTCCCTACGAGGTGGGTCGTGGCCGTAGGGAACGGATTTATCCGTTCCGCGAACCGGGTGCGGGGTTACGGCGGGCGATTAATAATCGCCCCTACGGGGTGCGGGAAGACGGCGGGCGGTTAATAACCGCCCCTACGGGGTGCGGGGTTACGGCGGGCGATTGATAATCGCCCCTACGGGGTGCGGGGGAATATTTATACAAGGAGGATTTTCATGGAAAACAATGTTATTACGCAGGAAACCATTGCGGGGTGGATGGAGATACTCAAAGCCTACCACGCGGGGCTGGCAAAAACCAAGGCCCGGATTGTGGCCTCGGAGAACTGGTGGAAGCTGCGAAACACCGCCCAGGAGCGGCAGGAAACCGCTCTGGGCAGGGACGGCGGCTTCGTCAGCCGCTCCGGGTGGCTCCACAACGTCATCGTCAGCAAGCACGCCGACGCCATGGAGGACTACCCGGAGCCGGTGATTCTGCCAAGGGAGCCTTCCGATCAGGCGGTGGCGCGGATGCTCACGGCCATTGTGCCCTGCGTGCTGGAGCAGAACCAGTTCGAGGAGGTGTACTCCGATGTGATGTGGCAGAAGATGAAGTTCGGCACCGGGGTGTACAAGGTGGTGTGGGACCCGGGGAAGCTGGGGGGTCTCGGCGACATCCGGGTGGAGAAGGTGAACATTCTCAACCTCTACTGGGAGCCGGGGGTGACGGACATCCAGAAAAGCCGCTATTTCTTCCACGCGGAGCTTGTAAGCCGGGAGCAGCTTCTGGAGCAGTTCCCGGAGCTGGAGGGGCAGCTGAAAGCCGAGGTCTTCACTCCGGTGAAGTTCCTGTATGACGACAGCGTGTCCGCTTCGGGGAAGGTGGCGGTGATCGAGGTGTACTACCACAAGGGTGGGCTTCTGCACTATGCCAAGTTCGCCGGAGGGGTGCTGCTCTACGCCACGGAGAACGACCCGGAGCTGTGCTGCCGGGGGCTGTACGACCACGGCCGCTACCCCTACGAGTTTGACGCGCTGTTCCCCATCGAGGGAAGCCCCTGCGGCTACGGCTATGTGGACGTGTGCCGCAGCCCCCAGACGGAAATTGACCTGCTGAAAACCAGCTTCGTCCGCAACGCCATGGTGGGCTCCACCCCAAGGTACTTTGCCCGCTCTGACGGCAAAATCAATGAGGAGGAGTTTCTGGATTTATCGAATCCCATTGTCCACGTGGCGGGGACGCTGGACGAGACGGCCCTGCGCCAGGTCAGCCACACCAGCCTGGACGGCAGCTACATTCAGGTGCTCCGGGACGCGGTGGACGAGCTGCGGGAGACCTCCGGCAACACCGAGACCGCAACCGGCAACATCTCCTCCGGGGTCACGGCGGCGTCCGCCATTGCGGCGCTCCAGGAGGCCAGCGGCAAGGGCAGCCGGGATTCCTGCCGTGGCTCCTACCGGGTGTACCGCCGGGTGGTGGGGCTGTGTCTGGAGCTGATGCGGCAGTTTTACGATGCGCCCCGGTCCTTCCGGATTCTGGGGGAGCTGGGGGAGGGGGCCTTTGTGTCCTTTGACAACGCCGGTCTCGTGGCCCAGAGTCAGGGGATGGCCTTTGGGCTTGACATGGGGATGCGGCTGCCGGTGTTTGACATCCGCATCGAGGCCCAGCGGAAAAACGCCTACTCCCGGCTCAGCCAGAACGAGCTGGCGGTGCAGTTCTTCCAGCTGGGGTTCTTCGATCCGGCGCGGGCGGAGCAGGCGCTGGCGTGTATGCAGATGATGGATTTTGACGGAAAGGACGAGCTGATGCAGCGCATTGCTGCCGGGGGACAGCGGTTCCAGGCGGTGCAGGCGGCGCAGGCGGTGCAGGCGGTGCAGCTGACGGCCCCGGAGACGGCGCAGATGATGGCTGCACGACAGGGGGCGCATGCGGCACGGTGAAATCCGCTGGCGCGGGTGAAATCGTGTTACGATGAAATCGCGGAGGCGATGAAATCCGCTTCGCGGGTGGGGGTGTAGGGAAGGCTCCCTCGGTGCGCAAGGGTGGGACGACTGAGAAGCGGCTCCCTCTGACGAGGGAGCTGGCGCGAAGCGCCTGAGGGAGAGAAAAGCGTCCGGGCGTGAGTGGGAGAGAACGCACGCAGCGGGGGGCGGTTTCGGAGGCTGGTACGTGAAGTCTGTGCCGCTCTCGTTCATAACGTTTTCTCTCCCTCCGGCCTCCGGCCACCTCCCTCGTCAGAGGGAGGCGGGCTCAGAAGGACGGACTGCGTATGATCGGGGTGCAATTTACAAATAAGGAGCGTATATGGAACACAAGAGAAAGCAATTTACCTTTTATTCTTCGTTTTATGATGCCATTCGGGAGCTGCCCAAGAAGCAGCAGGGGGAGGTGGTGATGGCCATCTGCGCCTATGCCATGGATGGAGAGGAGGTGGAGCTGAAAGGGGCGGCGAAGTGCTGCTTTACCTTGATTAAGCCGGTATTGAATTCTGCCAGCGTCCGGTCTATGGCCGGAATCAAAGGCAGAGAAGTGACCCGTCAGAAAAAGGAGGCGAGGAAGGCAAGCTGTGAGCAAACCGTTAACAAACTCGCATCAAACGCGGAACAAACCCTGAACGAGGGGGAGACGGAGATAGATTCTGAGATAGATTCTGAGATAGATTCTGAGATAGATTCTGAGATTGATTCTGAGAACGACTGTTCTACCCGCGCGGGAGAGGTGGTGGATTTGTATCGGCAGTTTTGTCCGGGGCTGATTCCCTGTGAGCTTGTAAGTGCGCAGACCAATCGGGCGATCTTGGACAGACTCCGGGAGCATGGGGACCTGGACATCTTCCGGCGGCTGTTCCGCAAGGCTGGCAGCAGCGACTTTCTCCTGGGGAAGATCACCGGCTGGCGGGCAAGTCTCGACTGGCTCATGGAGGAGCGGAACTTTGCCAAGGTCTTAAACGGCGCCTACGACAACCGGCCCGACCCCCGGGCGGTCCCCAAGGGCGCCTCCGGGGAGCTGGGGGCGGCGGAGCTGGAAGCCATCGCCCGGGTGCTCCGGGAGGAACCATGATCGAGATCGTGTATGACCGCTCGGAGCCCCGGCTCACCCTCCGGGGCCACGCCGGGGAAGGAGTCCCGGGCCGGGACATCGTCTGCGCCGGGGTCAGCGCCCTGGTGTACGCATTGGCCCTCCAGGTGGAGGCCATGGAAAGGCAGGGCCAGGTGCGGGAGGTCCATGTGGTGCTTGGCCGGGGAAGGGCCGATATCCGCTGCAAAGCGGTGGAGGAAGGGCCGGTGCTGGCGGCCTTTGACACGGCGGCGGGCGGCTTACGACTGATATCCAAGAGTTATCGAAAAAATGTTCGCTTTTGGGGGTAGAGAAATCACCGCCCGATGGTGTATGATAGGGGCGCAGTGAAGGCTGCGGAGTCGTTGACCAAATCAACAGGAGGTACTTATGGAAGAAATGATCGAGGCGAATGTGGGGCAGGACGCCGCTGCCCAGGAGACTTCCCGGCCCACCTGGGAGGCGTTGATGCAGGACCCGGAGTACAACCGGAAAATGCAGGAGGTGGTGAAGTCCCGGCTCCGGGCAGAGCGTTCCAGTGAGGAACGGCTCAAGGTGCTCAGTCCGGCGCTGGAAGCGCTGTCCCGGCGGTATGGCGTCGCAGCTGGGGATGACGCGGCATTGGCCGCAGCCATCGGGGCGGAGCCGGTGGAGAGTCCCCAGCAAAAAGCGGAGGCGGCGATTGCGGCCCATTTCCGGGGGATGGAGGAGCAGGCGGCGCAACTGCGGCAGATCGTGCCCGGGTTTGATCTGCGGCAGGCCCTCCGGGATCCGGCCTTTGCGAGGCTGACGGCCCCCGGCGGGGTGGGGGTGGAGGATGCCTTCTTTGCCCTGCACCGGGGGGAACTCCAGACCGCGGCCATGGAGGCGGCGGCCCGGGGCGCGGCGGAAAAGCTCTCCCGGGCCATTCAGGCGGGAGCCAGACGGCCCAGCGAGAACGGCGCAGGAGCCGCGGCAGCGCCGGTGTTTGATTACCGCAAGGCAAGCCGCCAGGAGCGGGAGGCGCTGAAGGAGCGGATTCGCAGAGGGGAGAAGGTGTATCCGTGAGCGCAGGGGCGGGCAGTGAAATCCGCTTCGCGGGTGGGAGAGGATTCCGTTTTGGCCGTAGGGAACGGATTTATCCGTTCCGCATCGGGGTGCGGCGAGGTAGGGGCGGTTATCAACCGCCCGAAGGTAGGGGCGATTATCAATCGCCCGTTTGGGGTGCGGGGGGAGACGGCGGGCGGTTAATAGGAAATTATGGTATGATTGCCACCGGCAATCATGGTGATTTTGATTCGCTGCGCGCAGCACCACGCCCCTACGGGGTGGCGGGCGGTTAATAACCGCCCCTACGGGTGCGGCGGGCGGTTAATAACCGCCCCTACAGGTGCGGGGGGGGTAGGGGCGGTTATCAACCGCCCGAAGGTAGAGGCGGTAAGATTTTACGTTACAAGGAGGAAACAATATGGAAAATTTTGATTTACAGCTGTTTGCAGAGGCGGGGGATGTGGTAAATGGCTCCGCCGGGTTTGTCAATGCCTACACCGGGGACAAGACCGAGTTTGACGAGAGCCACACGTTGTCCCCGGAGCTGAAGACCTTTTACGACACGGAGCTGCTGGAAAACGCCCGGGTGGAAATGTACTACGCCCAGTTCGCCAAGAAGCAGAATCTTCCCAAGAACCACGGCAAGTCCGTCCAGTGGCGCAAGTGGAACACCTTCGACAAGGCCCAGCAGCTGGAGGAGGGCGTGATCCCCACCGGCCAGAAGTTCGGCATCTCCACCCGGGTGGGGGCGGTGAACCAGTACGGCACCTACGCCGCCATCTCCGATGTGCTGGAGCTGCGGGCCTATGACGATGTGATCCTGGGAGCCACCGAGGAGATGGGCGCGTCCATGGCCCAGACCCAGGAGACCCTGATCCGGGACGCGCTGCTCACGAACACCAACGTGCTCTACTGCGACAATCTGGACGAAAACGGCAAGGTAGTGTCCACCCCCACCCAGCCCGGGCAGATGACCGCCGGGTGTCTGCTCACCCCGGACATGGTTGCCAAGGCCGTGACCAAGCTGAAAAAGGATCGGGTGCCCACCATCAACGGCAAGTACTACGCGGTGATTCACCCTTCTGTTGCCTACGACCTGCGCAAGAGCAAGGAGTGGATCGAGGCCCACAAGTACGCCGCTCCCGAGCAGCTGTTTAACGGCGAGATCGGCGAACTTCACGGCTGCCGGTTCGTGGAGAACGTCTTCGCCCCGGTGCTGGGGGGCGAGTATGCCAACCAGGATGGCGGCGTGACCTACGCCACTTACATCCTGGGCAAGTCCGCCTTCGGCATCATCGACCCCGAGGGCGGCGCGGAGATGATCGTCAAGCCCAAGGAGGTCTCCGGTGGCCCCCTGAACCAGTTCTCCACCGTGGGCTACAAGCTGGAGACCAACGGCGCGACCATCCTGTATCCCGAGCGGATTCTGCGGGTGATGAGCTGCTCCAGCTACAGCGCGGAAGACGAGGAAAACTAAGGAGGATGTTCCATGAGTGAAAGAAAGCAGAACCGGGTTGCCGTGACCCTGCCCCGGGCCTATGCCGGGGAGGAGCAGACGGCCTTTGTGAGCATCAACGGCAAAAATTACCTGCTGCCCCGGGGCAAGACCCTGGAGGTTCCCCCGGAGGTGGCCTTTGAGCTGGAGCGGGCCGAGCGGGCACGGCTCCGGCTGGACGAAGTGTCTGACCGGCTGATGAAGGAGAACCTGTGACGGTTCTGGAGGCCATCGGGCTGGCCGATGAGATGAAGCCCAATTCCGTTCCCCAGGGAATGAAGGTGCGGTGGCTGTGCGTGCTGGATGGACTCATCTGGCGAAATGTCTTCCGGACGCACGGCAGGCGGGGGGCGTTTCAGCCCTACGACCCGGACACAGACCTTCACCGGGAGCTGCTGGTGAAGGCACCCTACGACACCCTCTACCGGCGGTGGCTGGAGGCCCAGATCGATCTGAGCAATGGGGAATATGAGCGGTACAACGCCCAGATCACCGTATTTTCCGACGAGTACGCGGCCTTTGAGAACGATTACCACCGGAACCACAGGCCGGTGAGAAGGGGACGGAGGTTTGTGTTTTAGGGGAAGGTTCGTTCCGTAGGGGCGGTTATTAACCGCCCGGGCGGGGATAGGTATCGTTTGGACCGGGGTTGGGCGAATACGGGTCGGGGACCGGCATTGTACCATTCAACGGCCCATCTGGGAGACAGGGCTGGTCACCGCTGCGGCGGGGGATGCCTCCGGCGGGGCACTTTCTTGTCGCCGAACAAGAAAGTACCCAAAGAAGTCGGCTTAGGGGGAGGCGTTGAGTGGCGCACTCCCGACGCCAAAGCCACCCTCCCCCTAAGAACCCCCACCCGGCGCGCACTTGGGAAGCGCGATGAAGGCGTGGGCCTTTTCGGGCGGTCCGGGAGGCCCGCCCCTACGAGGGGTACGGCGGGCGATTGATAATCGCCCCTACGGGTGCGGGGGGAGACGGCGGGGTAGGGGCGGTTATCAACCGCCCGAAGGTAGAGGCGGTAAGATTTTATGTTTTTATTTTCCGATCCGTCCCGGGATGACACCATTACCGCCCCATCGGGGCGATTTCATCCGGGGAAGCCGGATTTCATCTGCGAAGCAGATTTCACATGGCGCAAGCCATATTTCATGCAGCCGCAAGGCTGCACACCGGAGGTGACCTATGCATTACTCAACGCTACGGCCGCTGGACAGCCGGCAGGAGGTGATAACGGCCTTTAGTGGGTATGATCACCATCTGCGCTGCGCCGATGGGGCCTTCTACAACATGCGAAACATCACCGGGGACGACTACCCCCTGCTGTCCGCCCGGCGGCAAAGGGGCTTTGTCACCGGCGGCAGCCACATCCGGACGCTGCTTGCCAAGGATATGCTCTGCTACGCCGACGGCGAGGATCTGGTCATCGGCGACACCCACATCCCCCTGGGGCTGCAAAGCGGGGACACACAGCTCATTTCCATGGGGGCCTATGTGGTGATCCTACCCGATGGGGTGTACGTCAACACCGCGGACCCTGCGGATCGGGGGCGGCTGGAGGCCAGCTTTGCAGCGGAAACGGCGGAGCTTCGGCTGTGCCGGGAGGACGGGGAGGACATCGAGCTGTGCTCCGACCCGGAAAACCCCGCCGACGGCGACTGGCGGCTCTCCGGGGGCCTGCAGCGGTGGAGCGAAACCGCCTCCGCCTGGATTGGAGAGGACACGACCTACGTCAAGCTCCTGGCCGAGGGGGTGGGCAGGGACTTCAAGGTCGGCGATGGGCTGCACATCACAGGGCTGCCCCAGGTGGGGAGTACCGGAATCGTTGTGTCGAAAGGCATCGATTTTCTGGTCTTCCCCGGAATCCTGGATGCTGCGTCGATTTTTGTCGAAAACGTTTCCTTGACACGGCGGCTGCCCAAAATGGACTTCTGCCTGGAGTCCGGCAACCGGCTCTGGGGCTGCCGGTATGGCCTTGACCGGGACGGCGTCTTCGTCAACGAGCTCTACGCCTCCAAGCTGGGGGACTTTACCAACTGGGAGTGCTTCGCGGGGCTATCCACCGACAGCTATCGGGTGGGCCTGGGCTCCGATGGGGTGTTCACCGGGGCGGTGACCTATCTCGGGCAGCCGCTGTTTTTCAAGGAGGGACAGCTCCACCGGGTCTACGGCCTCAGCCCTGCCACCTTTCAGATTCAGTCCGATGCCTGTCAGGGGGTGCAGCGGGGGAGTGGTGGGTCTCTGGCGGTGGTGGGGGAGACCCTGTACTACAAGTCCCGGCTGGGGGTCTGCGCCTACGATGGGAGCCTCCCGGTGGAGGTCTCCGCTCCCCTGGGGGATGTGGCTTACCACAGCGCCGTGGCCGGGGCCCACGGGGGCAAGTACTACATCAGCATGGCCGATGAGAAGGATGCGTGGCATCTGTTCGTCTACGACACCAGGCGGGGCTTCTGGCACCGGGAGGACGACACAAGGGTTCTGAGCTTTGCCAGCTGGGGAAATGACCTGTACTTTCTGGATGGGGCCGACGGCTGCATCAAGACCGTCTTCGGCTCCGGCTCCGGGAATGTGGAGGGGCCGATCTCCTGGATGGTGGAGACCGGGCTGATTGGGGCGGCAGAGCCGGGGCACAAGTATCTGAGCCATCTTCGGCTCCGGCTGCGGCTTACCCTGGGGAGCACCGCGGATGTGTACGCCGAGTACGATTCCTCCGGCGTGTGGGAGTACGCCGGGAGCATCAAGGGCACCGGCATGGAGGCCCGGGACATTCCCATTCGGCCCCGCCGGTGCGACCACCTGCGGCTGCGGCTGGAAGGAAAGGGAAAGATGACCCTGTTTTCCATGGCCAAGACCATTTGTTAGGCCGTAGGGGCGGGTATTAACCGCCCGAAAGCCGTAGGGGCGATTATCAATCGCCCGATTGGGACGCGGGGTTACGGCGGGCGATTGATAATCGCCCCTACGAGAGGCGGCGGGCGATTAATAATCGCCCCTACGGGTGCGGGGAAGACGGCGGGCGATTAATAATCGCCCCTACCGGTGCGGGGTTACGGCGGGCGATTGATAGGAAATTATGGTATGATTGCCACCGGCAATCATGGTGATTTTGATTCGCTGCGCGGAGCACCACGCCCCTACCGGTGCGGGGGAGATTTCACAATGGGAGGTACTTTATGATCTACATTCGCTGTCCCTCCGGGGACGATGGGGCGCTGCGGCAGGTGGTGTCCCAGCTCAATCTGGCGCTCCGGGAGCTGGAGGACCGGCTGCGGCTCCTGGAGGGAAAGGAGAAATAAGATGGCATACAACCAAAGCGTCCCGGTGAAGGACGCAAAGAAAAAGCTGGATGAGAAGCTTGCCCAGAAGCCCGGCTCTTACAGCTCCGCCTGGGCGGGGCGGGCGGACGCGGCCCTGGATGCGATGGAAAGCCGCAAGCCCTTTTCCTACGATCTGGGCGCAGACCAGCTCTACCGGCAGTACCGGGATCAGTACATCCGCCAGGGCAGGCGGGCCATGGAGGACACCATGGGGGCGGCAGCCGGCCTCACCGGGGGCTACGGCAATTCCTACGCCGAGACCGCAGGTCAGCAGAGCTATCAGAATTATCTGACCCAGCTCTCCGACGTGGTGCCGGAGCTTTACAGGCTTGCTCTGGATCGCTACACCCGGGAGGGGGACGACATGCAGCAGCAGTTCGAAAACCTCACCGCCCGGGAAAACCAGGACTACAGCCGCTACCAGGATGCCCTCGCCGCCTGGCGCAGTGACCGGGACTATCTTGCCGGGGACTACCGGGATCAGCGGGACTTTGACTTTAACCAGTACACTGACCAGCGGGACTTTGACTATCAAAAGACCCGGGATGCGGAGGATGACCGCCGCTGGCAGGCGGAGTTTGACTACCGGGCGGCGAAGGACGCCATGGCGGCAGCGGCCAAGTCCGGCAAGTCCGGCGGCGGCAGCAGCAAAAAGAAGAAGACCGCCACATTGCCTGCGCCCGCAGCCTCGGCGGTGGCAGGGGGCACATTGGGGCTTCTGGCCCTGCGGAAAGGAGCGACACGGTGAATCAGGCACATTACCGCATCGCCTTGGATGTGGATCTGGCGGATGCCCAGGTGCAGCTCATCTGCCGCCGGGGGGACACCAGCCGGGTGCTCCGGGTCACCCTGACGGAGCGGGGCAGGCCCTACCAAATCGGAGCGGACTGCGTGGCGGAGTTTGCCGCCCGGCTTCCCGATGGGACGCTCCTCAAAAACGCCTGCGCCATCGAAAGCGGCCTGATCACCTACCGCTTCACCCCCCGCACCACCGCCCAGGCGGGGGTGCTGGAATGCGAGGTGCGGCTGCTGGATGGGGACGGACAGCTGCTGGTCAGCCCCCGGTTTACCCTGGCGGTGTACGGCACGGTGTACAACGACGGCGACGCGGTGGCCCAGGAGGGGCCCTCCTCCATGACCGTCAAGTCCACCCGCCCGGGGTACAGCCAGGTGTTCTTATGGTCGGACGGCAACCCCCAGATGGAAAACCGGCTGGGGCTGTTCGTCTCCCCGGACGAGAACCGTTCCAGCGCCATGATTACCCGGGCCAACGGCGAAAGCCAGGTCATCGGGGTCACCGCCGCCATCCCCGGCTTTGCCGCCGACGCGGGGCAGGAGAAGTTCGGCCCCGACGGACAGCTGGGGGATGCCTACGAGTACGTGACCATGCTGGGCTTCGTGCCGGTACAGGACAACGGCCTGTGCGCTGTGAACGGACGGTGCCGCCCCGGCTCCGACGGCACGGCGGTGCCCTGCGGGGCGGGGGGCTTCTACGTGGTGGAGCGCATCGACGAAAATCACGTGACCATTCTCATGACCGCCGACGGCGACCTGGGCATCCGCATGGCGGAGGATCTTAATAAGCGGCAGTGGAAGCTGGGCTGGGTGACAAGAGAGGACATTGACGCCATGCTCGCGGGAACCTATGAAGGCTACGAAGACGAAAACCCGGCGGAATTTGACGGCGTATTGTTCGCCGTGCAGCCGTAGGGAACGGATTGATCCGTTCCGCGTCGGGGTGCGTCATCGGAATGCATTTCGTATAGAGCCGTAGGGAACGGATTTATCCGTTCCGCAACCGGGTGCGTCACGGAATGCATGAATGCATTCCCTACGAGGTGGGACGGGGCCGTAGGGAACGGATTTATCCGTTCCGCATTTCCGGGTGCGGTGGGAGGAACAGGAGAAAGGAGAACCATGAAATCAGTCAGTGATGAAAAGCTAAATTATTTGGTGCGGCGGCTGGTGGAGCGCATCACCGCCGCCCACGGTGCCGCGGGGGATGCCCTCAATGCCCATTTGCAGGACAGGGGCAACCCCCACGGCGTGACATTGGAGCAGCTCACCGGACAGGCCGGGTCCCTGCTGGAGCTGGTGTACCCGGTGGGGGCGGTGTACATCTCGGCCTCCGAGACCTCCCCGGCGGAGATTTTCGGCGGCAGCTGGGAAAGGCTTTCCGACTGCTTCCTGCTGTCCGCCGGGGAAAAGCCCCTGGGGGAGTCAGGCGGCGAGTGGGAGCACACCCTCACCACCCAGGAGCTGCCGGAGCACAGCCACATCTTTGCCATCGGCAGCAACGGCGCCTATGACGTGGTGTTTGACAAGCAGCGCACCGCCCTGAACTTTGAATGCCAGGAGCAGTACACCCGAGGATGCCTGGACAGCTCCATGATGATGCCCGCCGGGGGCGGTCAGCCCCACAACAATCTGCCCCCCTACCGCGTGGTGAACATGTGGCAGCGGGTGGCGTAAAAGGAGGATTTTATGCGGATTCTGGATGAACAAGGCCGGGAAATTCCCTTCCCGGGCTACCGCAAGGGGCGTCTCGTCCCTGACCGGGTGCTGGTGCGCTGCCACGAGGCGGCGCCGGAGCAGAAGGAGAAATTCCACTATGCGGTGGTGAAGGAATACCCCGGCGGCGGCCGGGAGGTGCGGAAAATCATCGACCAGCCTGCCCTCCCCGCGAAGCCCGCCTGGGAGGAATTTGAGCAGATTCTTCGCTACATCCCCTACACCCCGGCAGAGCTGGCCCTCGCCACCGACCGGGCTGCGGACACCGACGCCATGCTTCTGGATCACGAGCTGCGGCTGGCCCTGCTGGAACTGGGAGGGAGCCTATGAGCAGTCAGATGTATACCTCGGCCTTCACAGGGGCCCAGGTGGAGGAGGCCCTGCGAAGGGCTTTGACCTCGGTGCAGAGCATCAACGGCATCCGGCCCACCCACTCGGGCAACGTCTTCGTGGAGGGGGTACAGCCTGAGGGCGGGGAGCAGACCCCTGCCGCCGGCGGGGTATATGTGCCCTACGTGGAGAACGGTATGCTGTGCTGGGAAAATGAGGCGGGCCTCCCCAACCCCCAGCCGGTGGCGCTGCGTACCTTCCTGCCCGATGCGGTGTATCAGGTCTGCGGCAAGGCCCCGGAGGAGGGGAATGTGACACTGACACCCCAGGATGTGGGGGCGGCCCCGGCGGAGGCCCTGGAGGCGCTTGCCACCAAGGGCTATGTGGATGGGCGGCACTTTGCCGCCGTGCTCACCCTGGGGCTAGAAAACTGGCAGGAGGGGAGCCAGACGGCAGCCCTTCCCGATTTGACGGCGGAGGATGCGGTCATCGTGGCCCCGGAGCCGGGGGATGGCTTTGATGTGTATGCGCAGTGCGGCGTGCGGTGCGTGTCCCAGGCATCGGACAGCCTGACCTTCCGCTGCCGGGAGACCCCGGACAGGGCGCTGACGGTAAACGTACAGGTATGGAGGGCGGCGCAGTGATTTTCAACATGACAGGCCCGGGCATCTCCGGGGGCAATCTGACCGTCACCACCCCGGGGGCGGGGATCACCGTCACCGCAGCCAGGGACGGCAAGACAAAGACCAGGGTTTCCGGGGCGGACGGAACGGCGGTGTTCAAGGGGCTGGAAAGCGGGGACTGGGCAATTGCCATCACAGACGGCAGCCAGACGGCCCAGAAAACGGTTGCCGTCACAACAGACTACGCTGTCGCGCTGACCTTCTTCGCGGCCACCATAAACGTTTCCTACCCCGAGGGGTCTTCCTGCACCGCCACCGACGGCGTGACCACCCTCACCGCCCCCGACACCGGCGGAACATGGGCGTGCGTTGTTCCCAATGCCGGGACGTGGACGGTGACGGCAACGGATGGCTCGGAGTCCAAGAGTGAAACCGCGGAAATCACAACCGACGGGCAGAGCGTAAGCGTATCGATTGATTATGGATTTGATCTATACAAAGCGGGAGACGAACGCATAGCGGTAACCGGAGGCTGGGTCACAGGATCAACAGGAAAGGGAACCCATTCGGTTCAAAAGCTGGATTCCGGAATGCATATGAAATGTGTTCAGGGCGATTCGGATGTATCGGATGACGTTGGCGTCAGAACAAGCAGCAAAGTCGATCTCACAGGCTACAGTCAACTGACGATCCAGTATAGAATTATCACACGTTCCTATAAGCTGAGCCTGAAAGTCGGAACGTCAACAGCCGTCGCCACCAGCAATTCCTCCTCCTATGACGCGATCCTGGATCTGAACGGAACCCCCGGAAACTACGAAAAAACCCTGCCGATCAACTTCAGCACCCAGATGTACATTGGCGTCTGCACCCATTGTACGTATGGGCTCCCAACATCCGAATTTGTTGTGGAAAGAGTATTCCTGCGATGAGGAGGTGGGAAAAAGGATGGTAGTATATCTTGATTCCGATTTTAAGTGCCACGCATCCAATCCGGAGAGCATCTATACCGCTGTGGAGACCGGCTTCTTTGACGGCAAATGTGATGCCTATATGGAGGGCTACCGGTTTGTTCCATCCGGGGCAGTGTGGACGCGCTCTGACGGCGCGGTGTTCCATGGGGAGATGATCGCCCCCTGGAAGGATTGGCGGGAGCTGGAGGAAGCCCAGCGGGTGTACGAGCGTTCGTGCCTGGAGGAGGCTGTGGTGCAATTGGAGTATGAAAACGCCCTGCTGCGGCTGGGGCTGATGGAGTAAAGGAGGATACAATGCTTTATAACGTACTTACAAGGATGATCGCAAGAGGCCAGGTGGAGGGCCTGGCAGAAAAGGTGGACGTGTTCTACGCCGTGGGCAGACTCACCCAGGAGCAGTACCAGACCATCACCGCCCTTTTGGAGGCGGCCCGATGACGGCGGAGGGAAAGCAGTGCCTGCTGCGCTACCTGGGCTACGCCCCCGGGCCGGTGGACGGTATCTGGGGGCAAAGCAGCCAGTCCGCGCTGGCGCGGTTTCAGAAGGCGGAGGGGCTGCCGGAGGGGGCGGACCCGGAGGCGGCGCTGCTCAGCGCCGTGGCCGGAGGACGGTTTCGCCGGGAGGCGGATTTCTGGCAGGACATCCGCTACTTCCAAAGGGAGGAGTACCGCTGCCCCTGCGGATCTTGCGGCGGCTTCCCTGCGGAGCCGGACGAGGCGCTGGTGCGCGCAGAGAACCGGGTGCGGGAGGCGCTGGGCGTGCCCATTTACAACACCAGCGGGGTGCGGTGCCAGGGGCACAACAGGGCCGTGGGCGGGGTGGAAAACAGCCTGCATCTTACCGGCAAGGCCGTGGACTTCTATGCCCCGGGGAAAAGCGCCGGGGAGCTGCTGGCCCTTGCCAAGGCCCAGCCGGAGATCGTCTACGCCTATGCCATCGATGGCTCGGCGGTACACATGAATGTTGCGAGGTGAGGGTATGGAGGACGCGGCCCTTCAGCGGGAGCTGGCAGAGCTCACCGCCCGGTGCAAGAGCAATACCCACCGGCTTGACAAGCTGGAGGAGAATGTGGAGGCGGTCAGGAGCCTTGCCACCTCCGTGGCGGTGATGGCCCAGAAGCAGGGCCGGATGGCCGCCCAGATGGAGAAAATCGCCCTGGACGTGGAGGAGATGAAGCTCTCCCCCGGCAGGCGCTGGACTGCCGCCGCCGAGAAGGTGCTCTTTGCGGTGCTGTCGGCCCTGGTGGGCTTCGTTCTGGCAAAGCTGGGAATTGCTGGTTAAACGTGCGTTCTTCTCGTAGGGGCGATTATCAATCGCCCGGAGCTGTAGGGGCGGTTATCAACCGCCCGGTTCGGGTGCGGTGGTGGGCGGGCGATTGATAGGAAATTATGGTATGATTGCCACCGGCAATCATGGAGATTTTGATTCGCTGCGGGTCGCACCACGCCCCTACGGTGTACGGGGTTACGGCGGGCGATTAATAATCGCCCCTACGGTGTACGGGGTTACGGCGGGCGATTCATAGGAAATTATGGTATGATTGCCACCGGCAATCATGGTAATTTTGATTCGCTGCGCGATGCACCACGCCCCTACCTGGCCCGTGCCATTATCATAAGGAGGAATTGAACATGTGGGAATATTTTATCTACACCTACGGCAGCCAGGTTTTGCTGTCCATTCTGTGTATGCTCTTTGGAGGGCTGGGGCTGCTGGTGCGGCAGCTGGCCCAGCGGTATCTCACCGACGAGAGTAAGCGCGCCGCCGCGGCCACTGCGGTGCGCTTTGCCGAGCAGGTGTTTTCCGACCTTCACGGCGAGGAGAAGCTGAGCAAGGCCATGGAGGCTGCCGCCCTGCTTCTCAAAAACAAACGCATCCCCTTCGATGAGAAGGAGATGCGGATTCTTCTGGAGGCGGCGCTACAGGCCTTCCATACCGCCCTGCAGCAGGGCTAGCAGCCTCTCGTCCGTCATGGCGGGCTCGCTGTAGGCGGCGGTGAGCAGGGCTTCCAGATTCTCGGGGTCGGAGAAAACCTCCCGGGCGTAGCGGAAGGCTGCGTCCTTTCCCAGGGCACGGATCACCAGGGTGGACACGACGATCAGCTTGACCCTGGCGTAGAGGTCGCCGTCGGAGGCGGTTTGCAGCCAGAACCGCCGCACAAGATACCGGGATAGGGCCCGGTGGGATTCCTGCCAGGTATCCGGGGCGGGGGATGAAAGCCGCTCCCGCCAGCGGCTGTCCAGAATGTCCAGCCCGGCGAAAAAGGAAAGCAGAGCATTCAGATTCCCATTTTTCGCAAGAAGCCGGGCATTCAGCAGGGCGGCTTTTTCGTCAAAGGCCCCGGGGTCATCGCCGTCCAGAATGGCCTGGATATGGCAGCCGTAGAACAGCAGCACACACAGGGCATCCCCCAGGGGGTAGGCGGTGAGGATTTGATCGGCCTTTATCCGGCTGGAGATCAGCAGGGCGAGGACAGGATCATCGGTTTCCGGCTGGGCGGGAGCCTCGGGACTTATCAGAATCAGCCGCGCCGCCTCCGGGCAGCCCAGGTCCAAGTCCCCTTCGGTAAAGCCGGGGTACTCGTGGCGGAGTCTGGGGTAGTCCCGGCAGGTCCGGCACAGAGCCTCCTCCCCCAGGGCCGCCTGAATGCGGCACAGGCCGGAGCTTTCCTGCATGGGGCAGCGGCCCCCATGGTTTTGCAGGAGGGTCTGCCCGTCCTCCTCCCGGAGATTCCGGCGAAGGCTATCCCACTGGGGGCCGGACAGACCGCGATACCGGGCGGCGGAAGATGCGTCCACCGGCACCGCCCACCCATGGCAGCAGTTGTCCGGGCAGCGGTCGGCAAGGCACCGAAAGCGGGAATAGTAGCCGGGTACAAGCATAGAGAAGTCCTTTCGTAGGGGCAGTTATCAACCGCCCGAAGGTAGGGGCGATTATCAATCGCCCGGAGGTATGGGCGGTTATCAACCGCCCGAAGGTAGGGGCGGTTATCAACCGCCCGGTTCGGGTGCGGGGTTACGGCGGGCGATTAATAATCGCCCCTACCGGTGCGGGATTACGGCGGGCGATTGATAATCGCCCCTACGGGGAGGCGGGAAAGCCTCTGGTGCGGCAGATGGACATGGCGGGCGGTGAACACCGTCCGCCAATTTCATCGTTCAACGCAAAGAGCGTCAATTGTCAATTTCCCCTTACCGGGCGGATGGCCTTCATCAGGGAGGCGGCATCCTCCAGAGCCTGGCGGCTCTGGGCAATGGCCATCTGCAGCGCCGTAATTCTTCCCATGGCCTCCTCGGTGGCGGCGGTAAGCTCCTGGCTTGCTGCGTTCACCTGAAGCTGGGCCTGACTCAGCACCCCATTGGCCTGATGATACACAAGCTCCGACTGCTCCCGGACGAACCGCTCCGCCTGCTGCTGCCTGCGGTACAAATCCACAACCCCGGTCTGGGAGTCGGCAAGCTGCCGTTCCAGCTCCGCGATCTTCCCCTGGGCGGCGGCAAGCTGCTCCTCCAAGGCCCGGGCCTTGCCCTGGGCGGCGAGAACGTCCTGTCCCGCGGTGCCGAGCTGCCCCTCCAGCTCCCCGATCCGGCTCTGTGCCAGCATCAGCTCGGTGTTGAGGTCCTCAATCATGGCATTCAGGGCGGCGGTGTCCGGCGGAGTGGTTTCCTGGGCGGCGGTCTGCGGGGCAGCGGCCTGGGCGGCGTTCAGCTTTTCGTTGGCCTCGTCCAGCCGGCCCTCCAGCATGGCACTGTAGGCCCGCTGGGATTCCAGCTCCCGGCGAAGCCGTTCCAGCTCTGCCGTGGTGTCGGGGTCAACCTCCGGGCGGTTTTTCAGCTTGCTTTGCAGGGCGCGGTTTTCCTCCCGCAGGGCATCCAGCTGAATCTGGTGCTTGTTGTTGGTGTATTCCAGAAAATGCACCACGTCTTCCCGGTTGAAGCCGTTGAAGGCGGTGCGAAAGGTCTGCGGTGCGTCCATAGTGTGTCCCCCTTGATGCGCTTTTGTGTCAGTATAGCATATCTTCTGCCGAAAAACAACCAATGTTTTTGCCCTACAGCAGCCGTCCCAGCTGCTCGGGCCGGTCGGCGAAGTACAGGGCAGTCTCCCGGGTGATGCGCCCGGCCTTGTATAGCGCCGCGATGGCCTGATCCATGGAGATCATGCCCTCCCGGGCACCGGTGGCGATGGCGTTGTCGATCTGGTGGTTCTTGTTCTCCCGGATCATGCTGCGCACGGCGTTGTTCAGACGCAGAATCTCGCAGGCGGGCACCCGGCCCCCGGCCACATCCGGCAGCAGCTGCTGGGACACCACGGTTTTCAGCACCGTGGCCAGCTGTACCCTTATCTGCTGCTGTTGGGTGCTGGGGAAGGCGTCGATGATCCGATCCACCGCATTCACAGCCCCCCGGGTGTGCAGCGTTGCCAGCACCAGGTGGCCGGTTTCCGCGGCGGTGAGGGCGGTGTGGATGGTCTCGGGGTCCCGCATCTCTCCAAGCAGTATCACGTCCGGGGCCTGGCGGACGCAGGCGCGGAGTGCGGACAGGTAGTCCTGGGTGTCGATGGCGATTTCCCGCTGGCTGACGATGCTTTTCCGGTGGCGGTGCAGAAACTCCACCGGATCCTCCAATGTCACAATGTGGCACTCCCGGGTGCGGTTGATCCTGTCGATGATGCAGGCCTGGGTGGTGGTCTTGCCGCTGCCCGCAGTGCCGGTGACGAGAACCATGCCGGAGGTCAGCTCCGCCAGCTCCATCACCCCCTGGGGGATGCCGATGGCCTGCCAGTCGGGAATCTCAAAGCTCACCAGCCGGATCACCGCCGCCGCGGAGCCCCGCTGCCGGTAGGTGTTCACCCGGAACCGGGCAAGGGAGGGCAGGGCGAAGGAAAAATCGTCGTCCCCCCGGGCGTGGAAATGCTCCATGCTCCGTCCGGCGGCCTGATAGATCTCCGTGAGGATCTGCTCCGTGTCAGCGGGGAGCAGGCGGTTTTCGTCCAGCGGCAGCAGATGCCCCTCCACCTTCTGGCAGGGGGCCTTGCCGGCTACAAAGAATACGTCAGAGGCCGCATCGGCCACAGCCTGACGCAGATAGTCCATCCAAGGGCACATGATAACCGCTCCTTTCCAAGGTCATTGGCCGTCCCATACCGGAAGGCCGTCCACCAGCTCCCGCTCCGGAGCCAGGGTCTGCCAGCGAAGCACCTTCCAGCGGTCTCCCGTCCGGGTCAGCTCCACCTGCAAGGTCAGCTCCTCCCCGATGGGAACGCTGTAGCGGTACACGCCCTGGGCAAGGGTCACCTCCCGGGGAAGCGCACCTGCCCGGAGCTGGGCGAAAATGGTCTCCGCCTGACAGTCGGCCCGGTAGTAGTTCTCCACAGCCTGGGCCGAGGACTGGGACAGCCGCTTTTCCGCCTGGACGGTGCTTAAGGACAGCAGGGCAAACACCGTCAGGCACAGCAGGGCAAAGGCAACAAGCAGGGAGCTGCTGCCCACTGCCGGGGGCTGAATGTCCCGGGTTTCGTTTTTCATGGGGCCACCTCCTGCCAGCGCACCGAAAGGGCGGCAAAAATTTCCTTCTCCACCGCCACCTCCACCCGGGCGCCCCTCAGGCCGGGAACGCCGGTGTCCTCGGGGATAACGGTGACGGCAAGCGCCCCGTTTTCAAAGGAGCCGGGGGTCTGCCCCCGGGAGGCCTTCAGCTCCTCGGCGGTGTTCTGGGCCAGAATCACGGCCTCCTCCCGGAGCTGGGTGCGCCGGGCGGTCTGCCCCGCGAAGACGAACAGCCGCAGGCACATGGTGGCGGCCAGGGCAAACACCAGCACCATCACAAGCTGCTCCATCAGGACAAGGGAACTGCGGTTCTTCATCTGAGCACCTCCTGTCCCGGGCGAATGTACAGCGTCAGGGTGGTCCTATCCGCGAGCTTCGCCGTCAGCACCCCATCCGAAAGGGTGAGGTCAAGCTGCTCCAGGGGCAGCAGGGCATCCCCATCCTGGGGGGACACGGCAGCGTCCGCTCCGGCGTACAGCTCCCGCAGGGAGCCGTCATAGCAGTAGACCCGGGTGATGTAGATGTGACCATCCACATCCTCGGCAAGAAGCAGGCAGGGGCAGCCCTCAAAGTCCCCCACCTCGATAAACTGGGCCTGCTGCACCCGGGTGGTGACGTACCGGGCGGCGGTGCGCAGGGCGTAGCTGTCCTCTCCCCGGCGAACCAGTCCTCTGTAGGCTTTGGCCCCGGTGAGCAGCACCAGCAGCACGCACAGGGCGAACACCGTGAACACCAGCAGGGTCAGAAGGTCTGTGAGTTTTGTGTGTTTCTCATTCATGGCATGTTTTCCAGCACGGTAATATCCGGCATCAGGTTGGAGGCGAACAGCTCGTAGCGGACGGTGTAGGCAGTTTTGTCATATTGCAGGCCGTAGTGCTCCTGCATGTAGGCGACATCCGGGGGGTAGGCCCCCTCGCAGGCGTAGCAGCTCACGGCGGTGCGGCGCAGGGCGTCCTCCAGCCGCTGCCGGCCCAGGCGCTCCCGGCCGCTTTCCAGCCGGGACACCGCCGCCAGCACGCACAGCAGCATTGCCAGCACCAGTAGGATTCCTCGTTTCTTCATGGCGTCACCCAATGACGGACATGATGTCCACGAGAGGCAGCATCACGGAAAGGAGGATCAGGCCCACAAGCAGAGAGGAGATCAGCACCATGGCAGGCTCGATCCGGGACACGGTGTCTTCCAGCGCCTGCCGGGCCTCCTGGGCCATGTGGTCTGCGATGTCCGCCATCACCTGGTCGGCGTTGCCGCCCCGCAGACCCAGCCGGAGCATCCGGCAGCGCACCGGGGGCACAAGCTGGGCTTGTTCCAGCGCTTCGTCCAGGGACGCGCCCTCCGCCACGGCGCCGGCACAGGCGTTCCCCCGGGCGGCAGCGCCGGGGTTATCCGCCAGCAGCCGCTGGGCTAGGGCCACCGCCTGCTCCGTGGGCATACCGCTGCCAAGACCCATGGCAAGGCCCCGGGCAAACCGGGCGTTGTTATACAGCCCCAGCACCCCCCGGTCACCCAGCTTCCGGTTAAAAAGGCTCCGCAAAGAATAGCGGAAGGGCGCGTTCCAGCGATACAATCCGTACACCACGGCGATCACGCCCAGAAGCCCCAGCAGCACCGGCAGTCCTGCGGACAGCGCCTGACCCAGGTACAAAAGGCCCGCTCCCGCGCCGGTGAGGCGGCTGCCCAGGGATGCGTACACCGCGTCGAATACCGGCAGCACCTTCATCAGCAGCACCGCAATGACCACTAGCATCAGCGCCAGCAGAATCGTGGGGTACAGCAGGGCGCTTCGAAGCTGCCTGCTGGTGCGGCAGCGCTCGTCATAGTAGTCTGCCAGGCTGTGCAGGGCCTCCTCCAGCCGTCCGGAGTCCTCGCCGATGGCCATCATGCCCAGGGCCAGGGCAGGGAATCGCCCCTGATTTTGGGCCGCCTGGGACAGGGGCACCCCCGCGTCCAGCTCCGGGGCCATGGCATCCAGGGTCTGCTTCACTGCGCCCTGCTCCTGCCCCAGGAGCAGCTGCAATCCTTCGCCCAGGCCAATGCCCGCGTGGAGCAGCAGCTCCAGCCCCCGGCACACCCGGGCCAGCTCACTGTCAGTCAAATACATACTGTCGCCTCCTGAAATGAAGAATGATTCCTGTAGGGGCAATGATCAACCGCCCGCCCTCCGGTAGGGGCGGTTATCAACCGCCCGCCCCCCTCGTAGGGGCGATTATCAATCGCCCGCCCCCCGGTAGGGGCGGTTATCAACCGCCCGCCCCCCCTGTAGGGGCGGTTATCAACCGCCCACCACCCGGTAGGGGCGATTATCAATCGCCCGCCACCCGGTAGGGGCGATTATCAATCGCCCGCCCCCACGTAGGGGCGGTTATCAACCGCCCGCCCCCCGGTAGGGGCGGTTATCAACCGCCCGCCCCCCCGTAGGGGCGATTATCAATCGCCCGCTCCCTCCGGCGGGGACGATTATCAACCGCCCGCCCCCACGTTTGCGGGGGTGATTTCGGGCGATGATCAATCACCCGCCATATGTGCACGATATCGGTCATCCTCCCACTTCATGGGATTTCCCTCAATATAATTCCAGATGTTCCGGTAATCCGTCTCGTCCCGCACTACATGGTCGTAAAACCCCTTTTGCCACACCGCGAACCCAGCCTGCTTCGATACGGCGCGTTTCATCTGCTGGATCACAGTGCTTGCATCAGGCCTCGTCTGCCCCGGTTCGAAGCGCATCAGCAGATGCACATGATTGGGCATGATGGTAAAACACTCGACAAAAACCGATGGATAATGGACAGGAATTTCACAAATCGCCTGCTTCACCAGCTCTGCACAGCCGGAAAGCACCACATCCTCGGGCCGGCTGACAATCGCATTTTCGTCGGCCCAGAACAAGGACTTGCGATCCTTGGTGCAGATGGTAATAAAATAGGCGTTGGGGCTGCTGTAATCAAAGCCTCTCAGACGGTTTTCCTTTCTTTTCGGAAGTGCCATAAATCCGACCCATCCCTTTTCGGTGTTTTTCGGGCGATTAATAGAAATTATGGTATGATTGCCACCGGCAATCATGGTGATTTGGATTTGCTGCGCGGCGCACCACGCCCCTACGGGCGCGGGGAGACGGCGGGCGATTAATAATCGCCCCTACGGTTGCGGGGGGGTTCGGGCGATTAATAATCGCCCCTACGGCTGCGGGTATCCGTTGGATATCCCTCAATACAAATACTTCACCGTATAATTCCCATTATTTTCAATAAACCGCATGATCTCCGGGCTGCGCTGGCCGGAGGAGGCGAAGGTGGGATCCATCCGCTTCCAGACGCTTCCGTCAAAGAAGATCACGCCGTCGATCCAGCCCTGCTCCTGCGTCCACACGCTGATCCAGGCATGGTAGTCGCTGCCCGCGTAGCCCACCACCAGCTTGCAGGGCACATCCTGACTGCGGAGCATGGCGGCCATCAGCGCTGCGTAATCAAAGCAGATGCCCTTCTTCCGCTCCAGCACCTTGTCCAGCTCCGGCAGGTACCCGCTCTTGACCGTGGCGGCCAGCTCGTAGTCGTAGCTCAGACTCTCCACCACATAGTCGTACACCGCCGCCACCTTTTCCAGCGGGTCCGTCAGATTCTGGCACAGAACCGCCCCCTGGGCCAACGTGTCCGGCGCGTCCAGATAGTTCACATACTGGTTGGGCCGGAGGAAGGGGGCAAATTCGTCTGCCAACTCTGCGTCAAACCGGGCGGTCATCACCACGGCGTACTTGGTGCTCTGAATATTCTGGTACACCCCCACCTGATAAGCGCCATTGCCGTCGGACAGGGGGAACACCGTCCATTCGCCCTGGGGCAGGTTGTAGGTGTAGGTGGTGGTGGGGCCCTTCACCTGCACCTTCAGCCGCTTGTCGGTTTCGGCGGTGAAGCGCACCATGACGTAGCCCTCGGCGGTGTTGGAGTAGTCCACCACGGCGCTGTCGCAGCGCTCCTCCCGCTCACCCGGAGCGGTGGGCTCCAGCAGGATGCTCTGGGGCGGCAGGGGAGCCATGGTCAGCTCCAGGGCCATGGAGGGCTCGGCAGGTGCGCTGGTCTGCGGGGGCAGGGTCAGAACCGTGGGAACCGTCTGGGGGTCAGGCTCTGTGGCAGGGGCAGCCCCGGCGCACCCGGTCAGCGCCGCCGCCAGTATAAGGATCACCAGAAACCGTCTCAAGGCCAAGCCCTCCCAAACAATACCATTTCTGCCATTATATCACCCGGATACCCCATTTGTCGAGGTTTTTTTCACCGAAATGCAGGATGCACCCCTGCCCGCCCCCTCGTAGGGGCGATTATCAATCGCCCGCCCCCGTAGGGGCGATTATCAATCGCCCGCCCCCTCGTAGGGGCGATTATCAATCGCCC
>CALYRG010000013.1 GCA_945482615.1 uncultured Clostridia bacterium
GGATGTTGCCGTAGCCGTTGTCCACGATCTGGGTGATGCCGTCATGCAGGAAGCCGATGCCGATGACGCACTCGCCGGTGCCCACGTTCTTGGAGGGGCCGGAGCCGGACTTGGTGTAAACCTGAACGTTCTTATCCAGGTCAACCAGATACTGGATACCCTCGTCATGGCCGTACTTCTGGATCATGGTGTTGATGATCAGCTTGGCGGTACCGGCGGTGTTGTAGTTGGACAGCCAGACAAGGCCCTTATACTCGGGCTTGGTCAGGTCGGCCCAGTCCTGGGGCACTTCCAGACCCAGGCGGGTCAGCTCGTCGGTATTGACCATGAAGCCCAGAATACCCTTGTAAATGCCGTACCAGTTGCCGTCGGGATCCTTGTAGGCATCGCCCAGCAGGTGGGAGGCGTTCTCAGCCTGATAGGGCTCCAGCAGACCTTCTGCAGCGCAGACGTTGTAGGGATCGGTGGTGCCGCCGAACCAGACGTCAGCGGAGGGGTTACCCTTCTCCTCTTCGATCTTGCTCTGAACCTCACCGGTGGACAGGCGCTGGTACTGCACCTGGATGCCGTACAGCTCCTGGAACTTCTCACAGGCAGCGGCAAGATACTCTTCCTCGCAGGAGCCATAGACCACCAGGGTACCCTCGGCCTTGGCAGCGGCAATCAGCTCGTCCATGGGGCTGAGCGGGGCGGGCTCAGCAGCGGGAGCTTCGGGAGCGGGGGCAGGGGCAGTCGTCGGAGCAGGAGCGGCTTCCTTGGCGCCGCAGCCGGCAAACAGACCCACAACCATAAGCAGTGACAGAGCAATTGCAAGCAGTTTTTTCATAAAGCTTTTCCTCCTGTTTTCATGTGCTTTTACGCATCACAGATTATATAACTTTGCCAACAGGATGTCAACTGTTATTTCACCTTTCGTCGTAAATGCACAAATTCCGTGATGCTTTTTTGGCCATAGAATTGTCTCCTTCCGGTAAGCTTCGTTTTTTCCTCCATCGCGGACAATTGGATAAGGAGCACATATACAGCACAAAAGCGGACGGCAAAGAGCAGTCTGCTTTTGTGCTTTTGAGGCAGGCTGTCGGGGGAAGAACGCCCCAAGGACATACAAGCTTCCCATTTTTCTCCGATCCTATTGAAAAAGCCCCGGAATACGATATAATAAAATAAATTCCGGCCCAATACGGTTCCGGCGAAACACAAAATTCTTACCGGAGGTTTTTTATGCGATACTATGTCGATTGCCATGCTTCCTCCCAGGGGGACGGTAGCAAAGAAGCCCCCTTCTCCACCATTCAGCAGGCAGCAGATCTTGCCCAGCCGGGAGATGAAGTATACGTTCTGCCCGGCGTTTATCGGGAGGCTGTCCACCCCATGCACAAGGGCCGGGAGGACGCCCCCATTGTGTATCGCTCCGCCGTGCCGCTGAAAGCGGTAATCAAAGGCTCCGAGGCGGTGAAAAACTGGGAGCCGCTGAGGGATCATGTGTGGACTGTCCACATCCCCAACCGGAGCTTTCCGGAGCGCAATCCCTTCACCACCCGGGTCAGCGGGGACTGGTTCATCGCCAGCTTCGTTGCCCACACCGGGGACGTTTTTCTCAATGGGAAGTCCATGTATGAGGTCACGGAGCTTTCCCAGGTGTTTGCTCCCGTTGTCTCAAAGGCCTCCTGGGACCCGGATTTTTCCGTGTACACCTGGTTCTCCCGGCAGGATGCGCAGACGGACGAAACCGTGCTCTATGCCAATTTCCAGGGGTATGACCCCAACGCCGAGAATGTGGAAATAAGCGTCCGTCCCAGCTGCTTTTTCCCCCTGACGGAAGGAATCGACTACATCACCTTGTCCGGCTTTACCGTCACACAGGCCGCCACCCAGTGGGCGCCTCCCACAGCCTTCCAGGAGGGCATGATCGGCCCCAACTGGGCCAAGGGCTGGGTCATTGAAAACTGCGACATCTCCGAGTCCAAGTGCAGCGGCATCTCCCTGGGCAAGTATTACCAGCCGGAAAATGACAACAAGTGGCTGAAAACAAAATACAAGGACGGCACCCAGACCGAGCGGGAGTGCATCTGTCAGGCACAGCGGGAGGGCTGGACCAAGGAGCGGATCGGCCACCACGTTGTCCGGAACTGCCATATCCACGACTGCGGTCAGACCGGTATTGTGGGGCATCTGGGCGGTGTCTTCTCCGTGATCGAGGACAACCACATCCACCACATCAACAACAAGCAGAACCTTGCCGGTGCGGAGATCGGCGGCATCAAGATGCACGCCGCCATCGACGTGCTCTATCGCCGGAACCACATCCATCACTGCACCCGGGGTCTCTGGCTGGACTGGCAGGCCCAGGGCACCCGGGTGACCCAGAACTTCTTCCACCACAACACCCTCCCCTGTCTGGAGGAGGAGCAGGCGCCCGGCCCGGAGCTGTTCCAGGCCCTGGGAGAGGATGTGTTCATCGAGGTCTCCCACGGCCCGACCCTGCTGGATCACAACATCTTCCTGTCATCCAGGGCAGTCAAGCTGGCGGCCCAGGGCGTTGCCATGGTGCACAATCTGGTGGGCGGCTCCTTTGCCGCCGTGGGAATCGGCACCGACAACGGCGCTCCCACCGTCCCTTCCCCGCGCTACACCCCATACCACGTACCCCATCGGACGGAGATTGCGGGCTTTATGACCTTCCTCCATGGGGACAACCGGTTCTACAACAACATCTTCCTGCAACAGCCGGTTCATCCGGCCCTGCGGGCCATCGAAGCTGTGCTGAGCAGCGACGGAAACCCCTGGGATGACGGCTGCGTTACCGTGGGAACCCATCGCTTTGACGGCTACCCGACCTTTGATGAGTGGGACAGGGCTTTTGACGGCTACTGCGGAATGGGCTCCCCCGACAGCGACCGGTACTATAGCAGGCTCCCCATCTGGGCCGCCGGAAATGTCTACCTGAACGGCGCCGGTCATTGGGACGCAGAGCAGGACTTTGTCATCGGCGACCACCCCGTAAATCTGACCGTGGCGGAAAAGAACGGCAGCTGGGTGCTCTCTACTGATCTTTATTCCTGTATTCCCGAAAAGGGCTGCCCCCAATTACTACCGAAACCCTGGGCCGGGCCTTTGAGCCGGAGCAGCCCTTTGAAAATGCCGACGGCACACCCATCACCTTCGATACGGACTACTTTGGGGCTAAACACGCCGCCGCTCCCCTGCCCGGCCCCTTCGCCCAGGCCGTCGGCAGCGAAGGCATCGCCGTGTACACAGATCGGTAAGAAACAGAGGGTCCAAAGCATTGAAAGCCGAAAACCAAAAGCGATAAATCTGACTTTGTGAGGATACATGATGAGGATATTTGCACTGGAACTCAATAACGATATATAAGGAATCGAGCAGGCAGATCAATATATAGAAAGCCTCATCGGCAGACTTCCCGAACCGGATCTTGTTGTCCTGCCCGAATTATCCAGATGCAGCTATATGGCAAGTCAGGAAATGTGGAAATATGCCGATGATCGGAGTAAGGAAACATCTGACTGGGCCATTCGGATGGCAAAAACCTATCATACCTACATCGGTGTCGGTTATCTGGATAAAGAAAACGGTGATTACTTTCATCGCTATCTTATTGCGGGACCGGATGGCATCTGCGGTACGGTTTCCAAGTCCGAGGGCGAATCCGCCGTGTTCAAACGGGGTGATTTCGGCAATGTCATTCACACTCCATTCGGAACCGTTGGAGTTGCCATCTGCTATGATTCCAGACGCAGGCATTTCTATGACAATGTCAAAGATGAGAAACGATCGCTGATTCTTTTCCCACACGGCGCTCCGGCAGACCCAAATAAGCCAGAGAAAGAACAGAACGAAAACGACAAGCGATGCCTCCTGTACGCCGATGCCTTTGGGGTTCCGGTCGTGTATGTCAATAGCAAGGGTTGTCGTATCCACGTTCCGGACGCAGCCATAAAAAATCGCGCCGAAGGTTACCTCGGCACGATTTTCAAATTCTTCCATCCTATTATCCCGCAGCTATTGGCATTGCGTCGGGCATGAGAAGGGTTCTGCCTTTCAGGAGCAGTGCTTCCATACCGCAGGGCACATATCACGCAAAGTCTGCCTGACAAAATACACATTCTCCGTCCTTGAAGGTCATCTGAGGGACAATCACCTGATGACCGGTAAAACGGTTGCCGGTGATATCGGAATACTCCACATCCTTCTGCTTCACCTTCAAAATGACCACATCCGCGGTGGTTCCCTCAGCCATGGAACCCAGCTCGGGCATACCGATCAGCTGCGCAGGTTTGATGGTAGCGCAGTCCAGCACATCTTCCAAGCGCATTCCAAAGTCCAGATACTTGGACAGGATACGCGGCAGACTGTGCAGCGGCTGCAGGAAGCAGGAAGAACTGTTGATGTCACTGCTGATTACATCCGGCACAAAGCCCTGTTCCACAGCAGCCTGACAAATCTTCAGGTCAAAATTGCTTCGGCCGTTGCTGGCATCAAACAGAACGCCGCGCTCGCGGGCTTCCAGCAGACCGGGCAGAACCTTTCCATCCTTACCGAGGCAGATATTCTCACCCTTTCCCTGATAGATGTGGCATATGACATCGCCGGGACGGAGCATCGAAGCCAGCTGATCCAGGGGAATGGAGCAATCGGTCACGTGAACAATGACCCGTGTGCCCGCCTTTTCGGCGATCTCCACGGTTCTTCTGACAGATTCTACCGCCAGATCACCATCGATGATGCCATGGGAAATACGGGTTTTAAGCCCCACCAGATTGTCGGAATGCTTTCTGAAGAACTCTACAATCTTCTTCTCGTCAAACAGTACAGGGTTCAGGTTTTCTGGGTACTGATTGTTGGATTGGCCGCCGGATGCCACCAGCAGGCAGTTCAGAAAGCGAACCTGCGCGTTGGCAACCAGCGTGTTCCGGATATGCTCATACATTCCTGTGCCTGCAGAGCCGCCGTCCACCGCTGTTGTGATTCCGCAGCAGGAGGACACCACATCCGCGTTGACACCACCCTCGCTGGCACCTCTCATATAGTGCACATGGTAGTCGATCAAGCCGGTTGTAACAATACAGCCGTCCGCATCCACCACCTGACGATACTCGTGATTCGCTTTCGGCGCGGCAATTTTGCCATCAACCATAGCAATATCGCCTTTCCAGTATCTATGCTCAGCCGGATCATAAACAGTACCATTTTTGATCAAAAAATCCATCGGTTTTCCTCCAATTGGCATCTCGTCATGTCCAGTATCCGGAAACACAGACACCCATTCTGAAAATGCGGAGGGGTATTGTATCGCCCCTCCGCACATATCTGTCAGTTTGGCATGACGAAGCTGATTACACGGTTGCGATTAGCGGGCCGCATCGATAGCGTCCTGGAACAGCTGGACTGTCTCGGCACCCAGATCTTCTTTAACCATGTCGTAAACGATCTGTGCATTCTCGCGCAGAGTAGCCAGATCCTCGTCGTTGAAGGTAACAATCTCGCAGCCGGCGTCAAGGCAGATCTGCTTGTCCTTCTCGATGGACTCGGAAGCAACGCCCTTGGCAAACTCAGCAGCCTCAGCCGCGCACTCGTCGATCAGCGCCCGGGTGTTCTCGGGCAGGCTCTGGTACAGGTCATTGTTCATGAAGAACACGATGATGTGGCCAACGTGGTTGGTCTCAACGATGTACTTCTGCACTTCCTGCAGGTTGTTTCCAACAATATTCATGTAGGGGTTCTCCTGGCCGTCAACGGTGCCCTGCTGCAGGCCCATAAACAGCTCATTGAACTGCATGGGAACAGCGGATGCAACGGAATTCCAGTATGCCATGTGGTACTTGTTGGTCATGGTACGAATCTTCTGGTTGGCCAGATCGGCAACGGATGCAGTGGGCTTATTGGTGGTCAGCTGACGGAAGCCTGCATCGGAGAAAGCGAGCATATGAATACCGGAAGCCTCGCAGTACTTGTTGATCTGAACCTTTGCGTAGTCGCTCTCCAGGAATCTGCGCATATGGTCAATGTCATCAAATACATTGGGCATATCAAACAGAGCCATTTCCTTGACGAAGTCGGTCAGATCGGAGGTCATGCCGGTGACCATGTCGATGGAGCCAGCAACACAGGCCTCGTCCTGCTCCGTGGTGTTCGCCAGCTGGCCGCCGGGGTACAGGTCGATGGTGATGGAGCCGTTGGACTTCTCGTTCATCAGGTTTGCAAAGTATTCAACCATCTTATAGTTGGTTGTGGTCTCAGCAACGGTCATTGCCAGAGTCCAGTTGTAGGTGCCGTAATCCTCGCCATTGGCTTCGGTAGCAGGGGCATCATTGGCTGCGGGTGCTGCGGAAGTTGCGGGAGCTTCGGTCTTGGAGCTGCCGCAGGCGACCAGGCTCAGAACAATAACCAATGCCATGATCAGTGCCAGAAACTTTTTCATAATTTTTTCTCCTTTTACTTTTTTTCCAAATCGGGAGATGTACCCCCGAGCGGTCCGAAATGAAACTGTCACCGGAAACCCTATCCCAGCACAGACGGCAGGAACATCGTAAACCCGGGAACGAATACGATCAGCATCAGGCAGATCAGGAAGGCAATCAGGAATGGAACAGTTGCCTTTGCCAGTGTCAGCAGAGGAATCTTCTTGATGCCGGGGAAGGACATACCGGAAGCAACAAACAGATTGATTCCCATGGGAGGCGTGACCATGCCGATAGCCAGGTTACAGGTCATAAACACGCCCAGGTGGACAGGGTTAATCCCCAGAGCGGTTGCGATGGGCAGAAGGATCGGGGTCAGGATCATAATGTTGGGGATATTGTCGATAATCATGCCGCACACCAGCATGATAACATTCATCAGCATCAGAATAATGAACTTGTTGTCGGTAACACTCAGCACCATTTTGGAAATTGTCTGAGGATATTTCAGCAGGGTCATGGTGCGGGCAAACGCGGAAGCGGCGGCGATCACAAACAGGATGTTCACATAGGTGCCTGCACCAGACATGAAGATCTTTCCAATATCTTTGATCTTGATGGACTTGTAGACGAAGATGCAGACCGCAAAGCTGTAGATCACGGAAATAACAGCCGCCTCTGTGGGAGAGCAGATGCCGGAGTAAATGCAGCCCAAAATAATGACAGGAGTCAGAAGCGCAAAGAAGCTATCCTTCAGAAGATTCCAAAAGCCCATTGCACGGATTTCGTCATAATTTTTCTGAAGCTTTTCCTTGTCCTCACCTTTGCGTTTGCAGTAGATCCAGCAATAGACCATCAGCGCCAGGCCGATCATGATGCCGGGAATGATACCGCCGATAAACAGCGCCGATGGCGAGGCATTTGCGGCTGCCGAGTAGACAATATAGGATATAGACGGTGGAATGATTACGCCCAAGCCGCCTGCAACTGTAACAATAGCGGTTGCAAAGACGGCATCGTAGCCCATGTTAACCAGGAAGGGGATGGTCATGGCTCCGACGGCGGAAACAGTCGCAGGAGAAGATCCGGAGATGGCTGCATAGAACATACAGGTCACAATAACAGCACAGGGGAAACCGGCAGTCTTTTTGCCAATGAAGTAGCCGAAGAAGCGGAACAGCTTTTCAGAGATGCCGCCCTCTGCCATAATCATACCGGAAACCATAAACAGTGGAACTGCCAGCAGTGTGAAGCTGTTCATACCGGAGAACATCGCACGAACCACATCGATTGCGCCATACTTAATGGTACCCATCAGTCCGGGCAAAATGGACATCAGGCCAAACACGGCACCAACGGGGAGGCTTACTGCCAGGAACAGAGCCAGCAAAATAAAGAACAGGCCAATAGTCATCTGTTTTTCTCCTTTCCGGTCAGATCCAGTACCAGAACCTCAACAGCACGAATCATTGCAAGAACAAAACATACCATCATCACTTCGTAGAAGTAAGCCACAGGGATCTGGAGTGCGGGACTGCGCTGGCCGGTCTTAACGGTGACTGCAATCAGATCCAGGCTTCCCTTCACGCACAGGCCGGAGAAACCCAGGATAATCACATTGCACAGAATACCGATCCACTTTTGGAGTTTCTTGCTGAGCATTACCGTGAAGGTATCCACACGGATCATACGGCGCAGGCGAATGGTTGCCGGGAGTGAAATGAAAGCGCTGATAGCAAGACCGTAGCAGCACACTTCGTCAGACCAGCTCAATGCGCTACCGAAGCAATAGCGCATAACGACATTGGCAAACGAAAGGACTGTCATGATCGCAAGGATTACTGCCATACACGCAATTTCAAAATTCCTGTCCAGCCATTTTAGAACGGACATAAGCCATCCTCCTTATTGATATTTTCGAGTGGATAACCCTGTGCTTTGACACCGCTGCCCCATTTCCGTTTTCGGTCTGTTTCACACAATTATCTACTCTTTTCTTGATTTTTATTTTATATCCTGTATAATGAAAAAAGAAGTTCGATAAAATAAGTTCTTCTGTAAGCAAAACTGTTAGCACGTTTTTCATCGCGTTATTCTTGTTAAAAGTACACAATAATTACCTAGTCTACCCCCACTTTTTCTTCCGCGTTTTATCTATTTTGCATATTTTCCCTCCCCTGTTTTCCCATAATTCATACCAGAGGTGATATCATGACCGGCAAGGATGTAAAAATTGTCCTGAAAAAAGAAATCGGAAAGGCAAAAAAAGCCACTGCCACAGCGTACTTTTTTATTCTCATTTCCGCGTTTTGCTATGGCGTGTTTTTCCTGTATAGCAGGGAAGCGATGCTCATTGGCACCGGGCTGCTGTTCGATGCCGCCGCCATATCCTATTTGCTCAAGGCCATCAAATTCACGCATCCCTACTGGGAGATGCAGCTGGCTATGAACCTGCAAAAGGAGCTCACTGCCGACAATCTGGCCAGATTCTGCGCCGCCCTGGAGATTGCAAGCGAGGATAAGCTGCCCGCCTTCAATGACCGGGCCAGGGAAATCTTCTCCGAAACGGTGGAAAAGTGCCGCGAAAGCACCGCCTTCGGTGGGGAGGAAATTGACCGAATGGAGTCCCTTGTTCGTAAAGCTCTGTGATGGGGAGAAACTATGGACTTAAAACAATTAGAGTACATCATTGCTATCAGTGATTACGGAAACATAACAGCCGCCGCTGAACATCTGTATGTCACCCCTTCAGCCCTGAACCAGCAGCTGATCAAGCTTGAAGGCGAATTGGGCCTTTCGCTCTTTGTGCGAAACTACCGCCGCATGGAACCCACCGCTGCCGGACGATTGTATCTGGAAAACGCCCGCCGCATTCTGGAAATAAAGCAGAACACGTATTCGGAGCTGCAGGATATGGTCGGCAGGTATGACGGCGAATGCCGTTTGGGGATTCCTTTTGAACATGGCATGGACGCTATTCTGGAATGCTATAAGCCTTTTCAAAAGAAGTACCCCAATATTCAGCTGATTTGCCGGGAAGGAATGGTCAATTGGCAGATTGAGCAGATTCAGTCCGGCGCTCTGGATGTTGGCTTTGTTCTGCTGACGGACAAGCCCCAGACTGACGATCAGTACTTCCAGTTGAGTGAGGAAAACCTGCTGTTGGGAATGCCCATCAACCATCCGTTGGCACACCTTGCGCTGGATAGCAAGGGGAAATATCCCATCATCGACCTGGCACTGCTGAAGGACGATAGCTTCTGCCTGATGCAGCGTCATTCCACCCAACGTCAGCGCATCGATCCCCTGTTCCATGCGGCGGGATATACGCCCTATGTAATCATGGAATCCTCTCAAAACCGGGCGGTTCGGAATATGGCAGCCAGGCAGAACTGCTGCTGTATCGTTCCCCAAACCTATGCTACCGATCGGAATAACCTTGTATGGTTCTCTCTGCCCACCTATCCCCGATTCACCTTTTATGCCATGCTGAAAAAGGGTCTGCGCCCGTCTAAGGCCATAACCGATCTGATTGCGCTGGTGCGCAGCTATTCTCAAACGCACTTTGATTTTCCCCTGCCCTAAAGGCGGCTTTCTCCTCATTTCCGTACAGAATAATGCCCCCATAAAAGGCAGCTTTCTGCTGTCTCTTATGGGGGCAAAAATACATGCACACAGCGCATTCCTTATCCGATCACTTGCAAATCCTTGGGGTAGCTGTTCAGCACCCGGCAGCCGTCCTCGGTCACCAGCACCAGATCCTCGATGCGCACACCAAACTCTCCGGGCAGATAGATTCCCGGCTCGATGGAGAAGACCATACCGGGCCGGCAGACAGCATCGGAAGCGCCGGACACATCCGGGGGCTCATGGCAGTCGATGCCGCAGCCGTGGCCCAGCCGGTGGGTAAAGCAGGGGCCGTAGCCTCCCTGGGTGATGACGTCCCTGGCGATTCTGTCCAGCTCTGACAGGGGGACTCCCGGCTTTACCGCTGCCTCGGCTTCTTCGTTTGCCCTGCGCACCAGCTCATACACCTGGCGCTGCTTTTCGCTGACGGTCTTATAGAATACGGTGCGGGTCATGTCGCACCAGTACCGCCCGATGGGGGTAAAGATGTCGAAGATCACGCTGTCCCCCGGCTTTAGAACAGTGGAATCCCCGCTGTGGTGGGGATCGGCGCCGTTGGGGCCGAAGCAGACCAGCTGGGTACCCTCGCAGTCGGCACCCCGGGCCAGGAACTCCCGGTTTACCAGGGCCGCCAGCTCATTCTCCCGCACTCCATCGTGGAGGGCGGAAATGGCGGCGTGGATGACCTGGTCGTTCATGGCGGAGGCGTGGGCCATGGCGGCAGCTTCCGCTTCATCCTTGTACATGCGGCTGTTGTCCACCGGGAAGGAGCCCTCCACCGGAACAACATCCGGACGATGGCCCATCAGGCCAATGAGAAACTTGCTGTACCAGAACTTATCGATGCCCAGCTTGCCGGGGCTTACCGCCTGGGCCAGGTCCTTCACCGGGTCCTGCCCATCCTTGTGGGAGACAAAGGGCAGCTCCGACCTGGAGGACAGCCCGAAAATTTCGTTGCCAAAGAGGGTCAGCTTCCCCTCCCCGGTCACAAGCAGGGCGATCATCCGCTCGTGAGGCTCCACCCAGTACCCTGTCAGATAGAACAGCGACGTGGTGGAGGTCACCAGGATCTGAGAAAGCCCCGCCTCCCGCATCCGGGAGATAACCGATTGGATTCGTTGGTGATTCATGGCGAAAACCTCTTTTCCCAATGTATTGCGTCGGAAACCCACGGCCGAAAGGTTCCTTTCAGCCGTGGGCCGTGTATCAGGGTATGATCTCGATGGAGGAGATAATGGGCATGGACAGAGGCTTATTCCAGGTCTCCGGCCCGGAGGTCTCCACCTGGGCGATGGCATCGAGCACCTCGAAGCCTTCCGTCATCTGGCCGAAGGCGGCGTACCGGCCGTCCAGCTTGTGGGCATCCTTATGCACCACAAAGAACTGGGTTCCCGCCGTATCAAAGTCATCGTCCCGGGCCATGGACAGAGCGCCCCGGATATGGGGCAGGGGGTTGTCCACGCCGTTTTCCCGGAACTCTCCTTTCAGGTGGAAGTCGCTGTCGGTCATAATGTCATTATCCGGAGAGCCGGACTGGATAACATAGTCCTTCACGATCCGGCACCAGCCCAGGCCGTTGAAGAAGCCGCTTCGGGCCACCTTCACAAAGCTCTCCACCGTCAGAGGGGCGTACTGGGGATAGAGGGTGAACACCATATCCCCAAAGCCCTGGGTCACAATTCTGCACTCCATTACTTATTGATAACGGCGTTCTGGAAATACATGTTGCTGGAAGCGGTCATATACACGCCGGAGACATAGTCCTTCATCAGGTAGTCGTTGGTCTTGTAGTACAGAGGAATGCAGGCATAGTCGTTGGAGGCAACGGCATCCGCCTGGAGCGTCAGCTCCGCGGCTGCGGCAGGATCGGTCTCCAGCATGACCTTCTCCACCAGCTCGTCATAGGCGGGGTTGGAGTAGAAGCCGATGTTGGTGGAGTCGCCGGTCTTGAACAGGGGCAGGAAGCTCATGGGGTTCAGGTAATCCGCGCCCCAGCCCATGGCAGCCACTTCGTAGTCGCCCTTCTGGACGGACTCATAATAGACGGCCCAGTCGTTGGAGGAAATCTCCACATTGATGTTCAGGTTGGTCTTGAGCATCTCCGCCATGGCCTCCACGACCTTCTTGACGGTGTCGTTGGAGTAGTAGGACAGCTGCAGGGTGGGGAAGCCTTCGCCGTTGGGATAGCCGGCCTCAGCCAGAGCGGCCTGGGCGGCCTCTACGTTGGCATTGGGGGACATCCCAAAGGTGCCGCGGCCATCGGTAATGTCCTTGCCGTCCACGCCGTAGCCGGGAGCCAGGAAGCTGTAAGCGGGTGTGGCATCCAGCTGGACAACATTGTCGATGATGGCCTGGCGGTCGATGGCCAGGTTCAGAGCCTTCCGAACCAGGACGTTGTCATAGGGAGCCTTGGAGCAGTTGATGTTATAGTAAACGGTGCCGTAGCTGGGGATGGTGTTGACACCGGCGTTGGAGGCCTTCAGCCGGGCATAGTCAGCAGTGGAGATGGAGCGGATGCCGTCCACCTCGCCGGCTTCATAAGCGGTCAAAGCGGTGGCGGTGTCCAGGATGAAGCGGAAGGTCAGCTTCTCCAGGGTGACGCTGTCGGCATTCCAGTAGTTCTCGTTCTTCACCAGGACGTAGCCCTCGCCCAGCTTGATTTCCTCCATCTTGAAGGGGCCGTTGCAGACATAGGTGTCAGCGCTGGCAGTCCAGCGGTCGCCGTTGGCCTCGATGGTGGCCTTCTGCACCGGGTCAAAGCACCACATGCTCACCAGGTCGATGAAGAAGGAGGTGGGCTGGATCAGCGTGATCTCCAGAGTGGTGTCGTCCAGAGCCTTCACACCCACCTCTTCGGCAGTACCGGTTCCGTCATAGTAGGCCTGAGCACCCTGGATGTAATCGGCCAGCATGCTGTAATACTGGGCGGTGGTGGCGGGGGTCAGCACACGCAGGGCGGAATAGACAAAGTCATTGGCGGTAAGGGGCGTTCCGTCGCTCCACTTAAGGCCCTCCCGCAGATGGAAGGTGTAGACCAGGCCGTCGTCGCTGATGTCCCAGCTCTCGGCACTGCCGGGGACAATGGAACCGGTGGAATCGTAGGTCACCAGGCCTTCGAAGCAGTTGGACAGGACATACTGGGCGAAGGAGTTGTTGGTGACGGTGGGGTCAATACCGTCAGGCTCGTCGGACAGCACGAAGGTCAGCTCCTGAGGAGCCGGCTCGGCAGAGGCAGCCGGGGCCGGAGTGGAAGTGGTGGGAGCCGGGGCAATGTCGTTGATGTTGCCGGCGGGAGCGGCATTGCCGCCGCAGGCAGCCAGGCCCAGGCACATGACAAAGGCCAGCGCAAGGGAAATAAGCTTTTTCATTTTCTGGTCGTTCCTTTCTGTTTGTTGTTGTGTATTGACAGGCGGGTCTCAGCCGCCGGGTCAAACGGATGGAGTCAGTCGTACAGGTGGCAGGCCACGCTGTGGCCCGGGGCGGCCTCCTTCATGCAGGGGGCTTCCTGAGAACAGATGGGCTTGGCAAAGGGGCAGCGGGTGTGGAACCGGCAGCCGGCAGGGGGCGTCACCGGACTGGGCAGGTCTCCGGCAACACCGCCGGACTTCTTCTGCCGGGCCAGAGCGGGGTTCGCCACCGGAATGGCGCTGAGCAGGCCCTGGGTGTAGGGGTGCAGCGGGTGGCTGTAGATCTCCTCCGCCCCGCACAGCTCCACCAGCTGGCCCAGGTACATCACGCCCACCACATCGGAGACGTAGCGAACCATGGACAGGTCGTGGGCAATGAACAGATAGGCCAGTCCCTTCTCCTGCTGATAGTCCCGCAGAAGGTTCACCACCTGGGCCTGGATGGACACATCCAGGGCAGAGATGGGCTCGTCACAGATGACCAGCTCCGGCTGGAGCACCAGTGCCCGGGCGATGCCCACCCGCTGGCGCTGTCCCCCGGAGAACTCGTGGGCATAGCGGTCCGCGTGCTCCCGGGTCAGACCCACACGCTCCAGCATGGGGTAGACGAAGCTGTTGGCCTGCTCCCGGTTTTTCACAACGTGATGGGCAAGCAGAGGTTCTGCAATGATGTCCCGGACAGTCATCCGGGCATTGAGGGAGGAATAGGGGTCCTGAAAGACCATCTGCATCTTCCTGCGCAGGGGCTGCAGCTGCTTCTGGGACATGTGGGTGATATCTGTCCCATCCAGGAGAATTGTCCCTCCCGTGGGGTCATAGACACGGATGATAGAGCGGGCGCAGCTGGACTTGCCGCAGCCGGATTCTCCCACAAGGCCCAGGGTCTGTCCCCGGCGGATGCAGAAGGAGACATCATCCACCGCGTGAACCACTTCCTTCCGGCCCAACCGGAAGTGCTGGGTCAGGTGCTCCACCTCCAGAATGTTCTCGTTCATCGTGCAGCCTCCTTTCGGAAGGGGTTATTCTCCGCCGGGGCGTCCGGCTGGAGCAGCCAGCACATGGAGCGGCGGTTCTCCCCCAGGGACACGTAGGGCGGGCACTGGGCCGCACAGATCTTCCGTGCATAGGGGCACCGGGGCGCGAAGGGGCAGCCCTGAGGCGGGTTGGTCATATCCGGAGGCGATCCGGGAATGGAGGGCAGCCGCCCGGTTTTATCCTGATTCAGCGCCGGGATGGAGGCCATCAGGCCCATGGTATAGGGATGGCCCGGGTTTTCAAACAGATCGTCAATGGGGGCTTCCTCCATGATGAGACCGCCATACATGACCAGCACCCGCTGGCACAGCTCCGCCACCACGCCCAGATCGTGGGTAATAAAGATGATGCTGGCTCCGGACTCCTGCTGAAGGGTGCGCAGCTGCTTGAGGATCTGATCCTGAATGGTCACGTCCAGGGCGGTGGTAGGCTCATCGGCGATGAGCAGATCCGGCTTGTTGGCCAGAGCCATAGCGATCATCACACGCTGGCGCATGCCGCCGGAGAACTGATGGGGAAATTCCTTCAGCCGCTTTTCCGGCTCGGGAATGCGCACCTGGCCGAACAGCTCCAGCACCTGCCGGCGCAGCTGCTCTCTGGTCAGCTCCTTATGGTGGATCTTCAGCATTTCCTCCACCTGCTTGCCCACCGGAATCAGGGGGTTCAGGGAGGACATGGGGTCCTGGAAGATCATGGAGATCCGCTTGCCCCGGATCTGCCGCAGCTGCTTGGGGGTCAGTCCGGTGAGCTCCTGTCCGTCAAAGACGATGGAGCTTTCCCTGTCGATCCGGGCGGTGCCCGGAAGGAGCCGCAGGATGGACATGGACGAGACGCTCTTGCCGGAGCCGGACTCTCCCACGATGCCCACGATCTCCCCTTTTCCCACCTGGAAGCTGATGCCCCGGACGGCCTGGACTGCGCCGCTGCCGGTGAGGAAGGTAGTCTTTAAGTTATTGACGGTGAGAATGGCTTCCACAGTATTCAGCACCTCACTTTTTCAGTTTGGGATCCAGCGCGTCCCGCATACCGTCCCCCAGGAAGTTGAAGGCGAACATAATCAGGCAGATCACCAGGGCGGGGATCAGCAGCTCGTGGGGACTGGTGCGCAGGTTGGCGTTGGCATCGTTGCACATGGTGCCGAGGCTTGCCAGGGGCGGCCGCAGACCGATGCCCAGATAGCCCAGGAAGGCCTCCATGAAAATGGCGGAGGGAATGAGCATGGTGGCCGTCACCAGAATGGAGCCCATGGCATTGGGGATCAGGTGCTGCAGAAGGATCGTCCGGGAGGAGGAGCCGATGGTTCTGGCAGCCAGCACAAACTCCTGCTGCTTCAGGCTCAGCACCTGTCCGCGGACCACCCGGGCCATGTCCACCCAGTAGACCAGACCCAGGGCGATGATAATGCTCTGCAGGCCCTGGCCAAAGACCATCATAATGAGAATGACATACAGCGTCAGGGGGATGGTGCTGATGATGTCCACAATGCGCATCATCACCGCGTCCACCATGCCGCCCAGAAAGCCGGAGATGCCGCCGTAGAGGATGCCGATGACCAGGTTTACCAGGACGGAGACAAAGGCAACCATCAGCGACACCCGGGTGCCGTACATCAGCCGCGCCAGGATATCCCGGCCCAGAGCGTCCGTGCCCAGCAGATGGTCGTGATTCCAGATATGGCCCGCGGGGTAGATGTTGCCGGTGGCCTCATCACACACCACATAGACGGAGCGTCCGTAGTACAGGGCTACCTCTTTGCCGTCACAGTCGAAAATGGTCATGGACTTTTCGTGTTCATACCGGACGACAGGAAGCATGCCGGTAAGGGAGCCGTTTTCATCCACCCGGATGAGCTTCAGGGATGGCGTGATGTAGACCCGGCAGGAGCCTACGTCGTAGACCTTCATCACAGGGGGAATGTTCACCATCTCCAGGCTCTGGTCGGAATAGGAGTAGCTCGTCAGGAAGGGGCCCACCAGGGCGAACAGCATAAACAGAAGGATCATCAGAAGTCCCGCCACAGCAGTGGGCTTGCGGCATAGACGAAACCAGACATCGGCAGCGAAGGTGCGGTTCCTGCTCCAGATTTTTTCCCGGGATTCGCTGGTCTGCTCCAGCATTTCCCATTTGTTTTCCATGGTCTGCATACATCCGCCCCCTTACTCGTATTGGATGCGGGGATCGATGAGACAGTAGAACACGTCCACCACCAGCACCATGGCCATCAGGAACGCGGCATAGAAAATGGTGACCCCCATGATTGTTGTATAGTCCCGCTGGGACACGCTGTTGACGAAGTACTTGCCAAGGCCCGGGATGGCGAAGATGTTCTCCACCACGAAGCTGCCGGTGAGCAGGTTGGCAACGGTGGGGCCCAGCACCGTGATAACCGGAAGCAGGGCGTTGCGCAGGGCATGGCGGGTAATGATCTTAAACTCGGACAGGCCCTTGGCCCGGGCGGTGCGGATGTAGTCCTGGCCCATGACCTCCAGCAGGCTGGAGCGGGTGAGCCTCGCCAGATAGCTCACGGAATAGCCGCCCAGGGTCACCACCGGCAGGATGTAGCCCTTCCAGCTGTCCAGGCCATAGGATGGCATCCAGCCCAGCCGGTAGGAGAAGAAGTACACCAGAATGGAGGCGATGACAAACGAGGGGATGGTGACACCGATGGTGGCAGCAGCCATGATGAGCATGTCCTGCCACTTCCCGTTGCGCACCGCCGCCAGAATACCCATGGGGATGGATGCCAGAAGCACAAACACAATGGTGATGAAGCCCAGTCTGCCCGAGACAGGGAAGCCGTTTTCGATGAACTCATTGACGGTCTTGCCGGTGTACTTGTAGGAGGGGCCAAAGTCTCCGTGGAGCAGGCCCTTCATATAGCTGAGGAACTGAACAGGCAGGGGCTTGTCCAGGCCGTATTTTTCGTTGAGGGCTGCTTCCACCTCCTCGGCGACCTTCCGGTCACTGGTGAAGGGGCCGCCGGGGACGGCGTGCATCAGGCTGAAGGTAATCAGGCAAATGGCCAGCATGGACAGAATCATCATGCCCACCCGTTTGGCAAAGTATTTGGCCATAGGAAAGCCTCCTTTGCTGGTTTGATCTGAGACCTGCCCGGAGCGCTGTGGCCCAAGCTCCCCGGTTCTTTTGGTCTAAAAAAATACACAAATCATTCTACCGCTTTTTATGCAAAATGCAAGGGGCAAATTCAATAATTTTTCATATTTTTCCATTCTTTTTTCTGTCACGTCCGGATTCGACCCTCCTCCGAAGGCGGACGGCCGTTTTTCTCCTGTAGAAAAGCGCAATCCCGGCGAACAAACGTCCGCCGGGAGCGTAATATTCGCTGTTATCATCCGGGTAAGATCCCCTTCATCGCATCTATTTTACAGCATGGTAGGAGGCGTATACGCCGAATAATTATTCCATCGCTTATCAGGGACGCCGGACCTTCTCCCCGCCCCGGGCCAGCCTGACCACAGTGCCGGACAGCAGGAACAGGGCAATGAGGTTGGGAATGACCATCATGCCGTTAAAGGTATCGGAGATATCCCACAGCAGTCCCAGATCCATGGTGGCGCCCACAATGGCCACAAAGGAATAGACGATCATAAAGGGGCGGTTGACCTTGGTTCCGAAGATCATCTCGATGCACCGGGTTCCGTACAGACCCCAGCCGATGATGGTGGAGAAAGCGAAGCAGCACATGGCCAGCGCCGTCACTGCCGAAACCCAGGGGCCGTAGGTGGTGGTAAAGCCGCTGATCGTCAGCTCCGCGCCGGCAGCCTGACCGTAGGTGATGGGTGTGCCGCTGACCAGGATAACAAAGGCCGTCAGAGAGCAAATCACAATGGTGTCCGCAAAGACCTCAAAAATGCCGAAGTAGCCCTGCTTCACCGGATCGTCAATGTCCGATGCTGCATGGGCAATGGAGCCGGTGCCCAGGCCCGCCTCGTTGGAGAAGATGCCCCGGGAGACGCCCTTCTTCATGCACAGGAACATGCTGCCCACCGCGCCGCCGGTGACGCCCATAGGGGTAAAGGCCCCCTGAACGATCTGGCTGAAGACCATGGGTACCTTATTAAGGTTCAGCACCAGCACGCCAAGGGCCAGCACCGTGTAGATCAGCGCCATGAAGGGTACCAGCCGCTCCGCCACCACGCCGATGCGCTTCAGACCCCCTACCAGCACCATGGCCACCAGCATGGCGATGAGAATGCCGATGATGAGGTTCAGCGTGCCCAAAGACCCGGCACTGGCCGCGCCGAAGCTGATAAGGGCCGTGTCAATAGCGGTGACGATGGCGTTGACCTGGGTGGCGTTGCCGGTGCCAAACACCGTCAGCACACCCAGAACGGAGTAGGCAACCGCCAGGAAATACCATTTCTTTCCCAGTCCGTTTTTAATATAGTACATAGGGCCGCCCACCCAGTCGCCGTGTTCGTTCTTTTCCCGGAAGTGCACTGCCAGTGTCACCTCGGCGAACTTGGTGCACATGCCGAGCAGGGCGCTGCACCACATCCAGAACACCGCGCCGGGGCCGCCGATGGCGATGGCCCCCGCCACGCCTGCAATGTTTCCGGTTCCCACGGTAGCCGCCAGTGCCGTACATACCGCCTGGAAGGGGGTTACTGCACCGTCTGCGGACGTTCCCCGGGAGAACATGCGTCCGAAGGTCTCCTTCATGGCCGTGGAGAATTTCCGGAACTGGATGAAGCCGGTGCGGAAGCTCAGCCACAGGCCCACGCCCACGATACACACCATGGCCGGAACGCCCCAGACAAAATTATTGACCAAGCCGTTGATATACGCGATTGTTTCCATTCATTTCTTCCTCTCTGTTCCCGCGATGGGGATGTTGTGCAATAGCCTCGCCCTTCTGTTTACAGCGTTTCCTCCCAGTCCAGCTGATGGATGGGAACCCCCAGCGCCAGGCATCTGTCCATAACCTGTTTTTTCGCCTGGGCATCGCCTATGGGGTAGGTCAGCACGTGACCGCGCAGCACGATATACTTGATGCCGTTCCGGGCAAAATCCACATACCAGGTGACGTTCCCGCCCTTCCCCAGCGCCCGGGAGAGCTGCTCCGGAAAGTCCGGCTCCCCGCTGGTAAAGGTGATGGCCGTCCAGTATTTGGGCCGGTTGTCCGTGGCCCAAAGCTCCACCTTCTGAACCTGCACCAGGTCAAGGAGTCTTTCGTCCTCCAGGCTCTCTTTGATCAGCAGTCCCTGAAACATCGTCATTCCCTCCCAGACTTGTTGTGATTCCGCTTTTCTTTCATTTTACGTCCGTCATTCCCTCCTGTCAACTGCCCGATGTATACTTTTCTTCCAAAAACCATGGACATTTGCTTTTTCTTATGCTACACTTATTTCATAGTGCGACCCATAACGGACTACACAGAGAGGTAGGTTATTATCTATGAAGTATGAGCACTGCTTTGGCTGCATGGAACCTGTAACGGAGGTTCCATGCCCCCACTGCGGCTATGACCCACGAACCCCTGACCCGGACTTTGCTCTGCGCCGGGGCACCATCCTCAACGGCAAATATCTGGTGGGCAGAGTCCTTGGCCAGGGCGGCTTCGGCATTACCTATATCGGCATGGATCTCGTCCTGGAGCGGAAGGTAGCCATCAAGGAATATTTCCCCACCGGCAAGGTCAGCCGCAACGGCTCCACCACTGCCCTGACCTGGTATGCCACCGCCCTTGCTGCCGACGCCCAGGGCGCCGGCATGGAGAGCTTCCTCAAGGAAGCCCGGAAAATGACCAAAGTCAGCAGTATTCCGGGCGTTGTCCAGGTTCTGGACCTGTTCCAGTCCAACAACACGGCCTACATCATCATGGACTACATTGAAGGCGAGACCCTGAAAAGCCGGCTGAAAAAGACCGGCCCCCTTTCCTGGGAGGATGCCAAAAAGATCTTCCTGCCCGCCATCGAGACCATGGCTCAGGTGCACCAGGCGGGCCTCATTCACCGGGATCTCAGCCCGGACAATCTGATGCTCCAGTCTGACGGCAGTGTTAAGATCCTGGATCTGGGCGCTTCCAAGGATACGAAGTCCAATTCCGGCGTGTCCTCCATGCAGGTGGCCAAGGGCGGCTTCTCCCCTCTGGAGCAGTACACCCAGCGGGGCGCCTCCGCCCCTGCCACCGACGTATATGCCATGGCCGCCACCATCTACTACAGCCTGACCGGTATTCTTCCCCCCTCCGCCATCGACCGGATGGACAAGGACACCCTGGACTGGACGCTGCCCCGGCTGCAGGTGTTGCCCAAGGGAGCGATTGCCACCCTGCAAAAGGCCATGGCTCTGCGCTCCGAGGATCGGGTTCAGACCATGCAGGAGCTTGCAGACGGCCTGACCCGAAACGGAAAGATTCCCATGCCCCCCAAGCCCCCAAAGCCTCCCAAGCCCATCTCCAAAAAGTGGATCATCGCCGGGGCGGCTGCCGCGGTGGCCCTTGTCTGCGTCGTCGTGGCCATCAGCGCCGGCAGCAGGAAACCGGCAAAATCGAATAACACGCTGTCCGGGACTTCCTCTCCCGCCGGCACTCTGACGCGGCCCTCCAATCCCGGGAAGCCCATTGATTTTTCCAACGCCATTCCCTCCGATGCCTATGCCCTCCTTGCCAAGGGGACGGAGGATGTGTACGACTATCAGAACGGCTACCGGATGGAGCTCTACTTCAACAGTCAGGATCAGGAGGTCTGCCGCGCCCTGGTGAGTCCCAAGGGAGAGCGGGAGCTGCTTCTGGTGGCCACCTACGACGACGCAGGCAACATGATCGAGGAGCGGGGCTATGAGGGCACCCAGCTCATGATGATCAAGTTCTGGACCTACAACGCAGACGGAAAGGTTCTGTCATTTAAGCTCTACACCGACGGCGGCACCCTCCAGTATCAGACCGAAACCACCTACGACAGCAAGGGTCGGGAGTCCGACTGGAGCAAATGGGACGGAAGCGGCGATCTCCTCGGCTCCAGTACAACCTCCTATGACGCCTCCGGAGAAGGAACGCAAACCGGTTCCTATGGCAACGGAGAAACCTTCCGCCGCCGGTATGATGCCGACGGAAACTGCCTGGAGTATCTCTATTCAGACCCCAATGGGAAGCAGCAGTACCGGGGCGTTAACGAGTATGATGCCAGCGGCAGGGAAATCGCCTGGCTCTATTACGACCGCAATGATAAGCTCTCCTCCCGGGAGGAGTACACCTATACCGGTGACCGGAAGACAGGAAAAACCTCTTACTCCTACTACAACGGCAAGGAGAGCATCACAAACTACACCATGCTCTACGGCCCCCATGACACAGCCGTGGGTGAAAAGGAGATTGACGGAACCAGCGAAAGCTACAGTGAGTATTTCCATACAATCAATGGCAGTTCCCTGCGTTCCTTCTATTTTCACACCGGCGATTGGTATTCCGACCAGCTCAGCTACTACAACTGGGATGGGAATTACCTCGGCTATGGCTCCTTCTATGAAAGCGGCGCCCTCGAATGCTACAGCGTACACGAACACGATGTGTACGGCAACAGCACCAGCAGCACAGCGACATACTACAAAGAGGACGGAAGCCTCGATTACACCTCCGAGTCCTATTACGATTCCCTGGGCAATTACACCGGAAATGACAGCTTCTATCCGGACGGAACGCTGGAGAGCACCTCCCGATATACCTTCGACGACGCCGGAAATAAAACCGGCTACGAATCCAAGAGCTACACGGAAACAGGCTCCCTTTCCTACGAATCCATGGATCGCTACGATCCCGACACCGGCAACACAATATCCGGCGAGTTCTTCCTCTACAACGATGACGGCTCCCTTTCCTCCAAATCGGTGTATCATTACGACAGCGAGGGCAACAAGACCGGCCGCACCTGGACCTACTACCGCTATGACGGCAGCTACTCGGTCACCGAATATGACAGCGACGACAATGATATCTCCGAAAAGACCTACGACGCCCAGGGTAAGCTCATCAGTTCCAAGTGATTATTTATTCCCCCGACAATCCGGGCGCCCCGAAGCATTCGCTTCGGGGCGTTCCTTATTCTTCCACTGCTTCTCTATGAATACAGATTCTACCCTCATCCGGGCATTTTGTGTCAAATTCCTTCGCTGCTCGTTCCGTAATCCAGCAGAGCACTGTTTTGCAAGGCGTAGACCATGGGATAGATACTGTCCCACAGCTCATGGCACAGCGGCGGGCACAGATCCTCCACGATAAATTCCTGTCCCTTCTCGAAATAGCCGCCTGTGCATCGACTCTCCAATATGGTCAGCCTGACTTTCGGCTTCCTGCACCTCCGATTCTCAGCTCAGCATTGTATATATAAACACTGCGAAATATCCTTCGTGCGCCGCAGCGCATTTTGCATGGCGTCAGCCATATTTCACTTGTAAAACAAATTTCACAAATCCCAAAGGGATTTATTTCGTTGAAAAAAGCACGCCGAAGCGTGCTTTTTTTCCTGGTCGGAGTGTCGGGATTCGTTGCATTCTGATTCCTTTGGGAATCAGAATCAGAGTGTTGCCGCCGTCAAGCCGTCGGCAAGCAACTGTCCACTGGACAGTTGCATTTAATTGTTCGAATCCCTTCCTTCAAAAGAAATAATCGGAATCCGCGAAAGCGGATTCCGATTACTTGGTCGGAGTGTCGGGATTCGAACCCGAGGTCTCTTGGACCCGAACCAAGCGCGATACCAAGCTTCGCCACACCCCGAAAGCCTATTTATTATAATGGAGATTGGGCTGCATGTCAACCTCCAAAATGGATTTTCAGGCTTTTTCTATGGCAAGCAGCGCGTTTTCCTGTTGCGTTAGTTGATCAGCGTCAGCTCCGACCCGGTAGACATAACCTTTCCATTTGCTGTCCAGGCGGCAGAAACGTCCTCCATCCCCCGCAGCAGCTCCTCGTCGATCTGCCGGTCCGTGAATACGGGCAGAGTCATAAGTGCCAGCTCAGCGCAGCCTCTGTCCGTACTCACCGCAGCCATGTGCTCCGCCGCGGCCCGGGTGGTGCCGGTTTGTTCATCAATAAACGGTGTCCGCACCGCTCCGCTCTGGGTCACATAATAGTGAAGCTGATCCAGCTGCGTCATGGGGAAGGCCCGGAACTGAACCATCGCTTTGGGCCCGGTATAGGAAAGCGTTCCCGCTGTGGTCACTTTTCCGCCGGAAAGGCCGTACAGCTCCGCCTGGAAGCTGCCCTCCCCCAACACCCGGGCAAAGCCCTCAAAGCTTGTGAGGATTCCCTCCCGGAACCCCGCCGCCTCCAGCTGCCGGGCAATATAGTCTACCGCGAAGGCATTGCGCAGCCAGAAGAAATCCAGAAAAACCTCCACGCCGTTTTCCCGGGCAAAGGCGCGGTATTCCGGGCTCACGATGAGTCTGACCTGATAGTCCCCCAGCAGCTCCAGCTGAACGGATCGGGGATCGGCAGCAAAGGCACAGGCCTGCTCCACAAATTCCCGGATCTGAGCGGATACCGCTGGGTCAAAATCCTGAGCCTCGGCGTCGGTTTCACAGCTGTACAGTCCCCGGTACTGCTCGTACACCGGGGCATAGTAGAGGTAACGGCTGTTCTGTCCCTCCAGCAGGGTCAGGGCTTCATACAGGGCAGGCGCAACGGCCACCGGCTCCCCCGGGTGTGCATTCAGGCGGCCCAGGGTTCCGGCTTCTTCGGTCTGCGTATCAAAGAGGCGGCTTGCCTCCTCCATGGCCTGGGTATACAGGCCGGTGAGGGTCTTCTCCTGCCCGGAGGTCAGGTAGTATTCCAGGGTCATCTCCCCGGCCATAGGCAGCTGGGCAGCGGCCTTGATCTGCTGCCAGCCAGGCGCCGGTGTGAGGGTAGCGTGAATGGCCTGACCGAAAAATCCGGCAGCCATTCCCACCAGCACCACCACCAGAATGACGCGCAGCCACAGGTGCTTTCCGGAAAGCTCGATGCGAGTCCGGGGCCCCATGCCATAATCCATGTCTCGTTTCATTGTGATCTTCCTTTATTGATAAACGGGAGCAGCCGCTGGCCGCTCCCGTATGTCCTTATATGACCGCCAACACAAGCATCAGCAGGAACAGCACGATCAGCGCAGCCCGGAAGCCCAGACCAAGGAGCGCTCCCTTGATGCAGGCCTTGTAGTTACGGATATAGTTCTTCCTGCGGAAGAGGAACCCGGTAAGCAGGGCAAGCAGCGGCAGGAAAAAGCCTGCAAACTTATACCAGAAGGAACCGGTATCGTGGACAGGGGCAGACAGAATATAGTCGCCGCTGGACATGGGAGCATCCTGCCCCTTCTCCGCCCGAGCCTTTTCGGCCTCCTGCTCTTCCTCCTCGGTGAGAATGGTGATGCTCTTCAGGGGCACATTCTTCTCCCGGATGGCCTTGTACTCCTCGATCTCCTTTTTGTTGCCGTAGACATAGTGGCCGTGGCCGATGCAGACCATCTCCGGCTTGTCCTCGCTGTAGTCGTGGACGGAAGGATCGTAGGTGAAAAGCTGCTTGTGCTTTTCAAGCTTTGGGTCGGGAATGGGAATGGCGGAGATCAGACTGCGGGTGTAGGGATGCAGGGGGAAGTCAAACAGCTCCTCCGCCTCCGCAATCTCCACGATGTCGCCCTTGTAGATGACGCCGATCCGGTCCGAGATAAAGCGGACGATGGACAGGTCATGGGCAATAAAGAGGTAGGTGGTTCCCTCCTCCCGCTGGAACTTCTTCAGCAGATTCAGAACCTGGGCGCGGATGGACACATCCAGAGCGGAAATGGGCTCATCCGCCACCACCAGCTCCGGCTCCATAATCATGGCCCGTGCCAGACCGATTCTTTGGCGCTGGCCGCCGGAGAACTCGTGAGGATACCGGGTCAGATGCTCAGGAAGCAGTCCCACTTCCTTGATCATTTCCTCGACCTTCCGGATTCGGTCTGCCTCGTCCTTGTACAGGTGGAAGTTGTACAGGCCCTCAGACACAATATAGTCCACGGTGGCCCGCTCGTTCAGGGAGGCGGCAGGGTCCTGGAAGACCATCTGGATATTCCGGATGACCTCCCGGTCCAGACTGCGGGGGATATTGCCGGAAATCCGCACACCCTTGTACAGGATTTCACCGGCCGCACAAGGGTTGACCCGGATGACGGCGCGGCCGATGGTAGTCTTGCCGGAGCCGGATTCACCTACCAGGGAGAAGGTCTCCCCCTTGTAAATGTCAAAGCTGGCGTTCTTCACGGCCTTCACCGCGTTGTCGCCCTTGCCGAAGGTGATGTCCACATTTTTCAGCGACAGCAGAACCTCTCTGCCGTTTTCGTCCAGGGGGCCATGCTCCGGGAGATGCCGGGCGGTGGCCTCGTTATTCAAAGTATCCGTATTCTTTGCCACAGCACATCATCTCCTAAATATTGAATGCATCCAGCAGCTTCTCGTGCAGATTCCGGATGGCCTCGGGCTTTTCGATCTTCGGTGCTCTGGGATCCAGCAGCCAGGTCTTGGCGAAGTGGGTCTCGGTGATCTGGAACATGGGTGGATCCTGCAGCGTGTCGATGGTCAGGCAGTAGGGGTTGCGGGGCGCAAAGGGGTCGCCCACAATCTTGTTATACAGGGACGGGGGTGTACCGGTGATGGAGTACAGCTGGGTATTGCGCTGTGCCAGCTGGGGAAGGCTGGACAGCATGGCCCAGGTGTAGGGGTGCCGGGGGTCGTAGAAGACCTCCTCCACCTTGCCCAGCTCCACAATCTGCCCGGCGTACAGCACCGCAACCCGGTCGGCGATGTTGGCCACCACACCCAGGTCATGGGTGATGAAGACGATGGTGTAGTGGAACTCCTTCTGCAGATCCTTGATGAGCTTCAGAATCTGGGCCTGAATGGTCACGTCCAGAGCGGTGGTGGGCTCGTCGCAGATGAGAATCTTGGGCTGGCAGGACAGGGCGATGGCGATGACGATTCTCTGGCGCATACCGCCGGAGTACTGGAAGGGATAGTCGTCAAACCGGGCCTCCGCATTGGGAATGCCAACCTTCTTCATCAGCTCCAGGGCCCGGGCTCTGGCCTCGGCCTCGGTGCAGTCCTGGTGCTTGAGGATGACGGACATGATCTGTTTGCCGATGGTGATGATGGGGTTCAGGGAGGTCATGGGGTCCTGGAACACGGTGGCGATGCGGCTGCCCCGGATCTGGGTCAGATCCTTGGCGTATTTCACATTGGCAAGGTCTATGACGCAGTTGCCATGGAGCCGGTCCTCTGTCTCGTCCAGCAGCTTGACCCGGAAGATGACATCTCTGAACACCTGATTGCGGACGGTGTCGCTGCTCAGGTCTGCACCCATGCACATTGCTTTTTTCAGGCTGTTCAGGAGCTTCACGATCATCCGTGTGCGGGTCACGAAGTTGTACCGGCCCACGGACAGGTACACCTCCTTGGCAATCTCCTCATTGCGCGCTTCGGTTTCCTTGGTGATGGGCTGGGCGCACTCCTGGGCGTAGGTCTTTTTCAGCGCCTCCATGCGCTGCCGATAGGACTCCAGATAGGCGGTGTCCTGCCGGGCCGCGGCTTTGTGCGCCTTGATGGTGCCGGTCATTTCCTTTGACAGCGCCTTCATCTGGGCATCCAGCTCGTCAATTTCTTTGGATGTCGCCCGGATTTTCTCCTTCTCGGTCTTGGGATCGAAGGTCTGCTTCAGGTTGAAGGCCTCGGCCCGGCGGAACTGCAGATCATTCAGCTTCTCGGTAAAGGTCTGCTCCTCTGCATCGGAGAGAATCTCCTTCTGCATTTTCTCAGACTCCAGCTCCTTCATCCGGCGGTAGGTTTCCGCGCCGTTTTCCAGTCTGGCATAGGCGTTCAGGGTATTGGCAATGGTACGGATGCGTTTGCGTTCCGCATCTCCCAGCTTCACCACGGTGTCGGCCAGCTCCGGATCGTTGAACACGATGGTGCCCTGGTCGATGAAGCCGTTTTCGTCCAGCATATTGGCAAAGGTCTTGGTGAAGACGGATTTGCCGGAGCCGGATTCACCCACGATGGCGATGGACTCATCCTCGTAAATGTCCAGGTCAATGCCCCGGATAGCAGTGAGCACTCTGCCCCGGACGTGGAACTTGACCACCAGATCCCGGACGGACAGCAATACGTTCTTTTCTTCCATGTCACGCGCCTCCTCTACATCATGTGGGATCTGGGATCGGAAGCGTCACCCAGGTTCTGGCCGGCAACGTACAGCACGATGGCAATGATGGAGGCCAGCACCACGGGGCTCCAGAATTCCATTTCCCAGCCGGGCGTCAGCATGGCGCTCTGGGCGTTGGTAATCAGCTTGCCCAGGGTGGTATCGGTAAGGCCCAGTCCGATGAAGGACAGGAACACTTCCATGCTGATATAGGAGGGAATCTCCACAGCCGCCTGGGTGACGATGATGGAGGTCAGGAAGGGCAGCAGGTTCTTGGTGGCAATCCGCAGGGTGGGGGTGCCCAGGCAGCGGGAGGCCAGATTGTACTCCCGATCCCGGATGATCAGCACCTGGGTACGGAAGAAGTGGGCAATGGCCAGCCAGCCGGTGATGGTCAGGGCAAACACCATGGTCCAGAATTTGGGCCGGAAGATCAGCACCAGCACGGAGCACAGCAGCTGATAGGGGATGTTGCCAACCACATTATATACTTCCAGCATAATTTTATCCGCCCGCTTGGAGTAGCCCCACAGGGCACCCACAATGACGCCCACCACCATGTTGATGAGGGCACACACCAGGGCCAGAGCGATGGAGATCCGGGCGCCGGCCCACACCGCATCGAAGGTGGAGTTGCCGGAGGCGCCGGTGCCCAGGCACCAGTGGATGTTTCGCCCGAACTTTTCCATGGCCGCGGCAGGGGTCAGGTGCTTTGCAGTGCTGTCCATCAGGTTGGCGAACTCATCATAGCCCGACAGGGGCGGGTAGACGAAGGCGAACACGATGACGAACACCAGCAGCACCAGAACAAAAATATTGATTTTCTTCCGGAAGAACACACGGAAGACGGACTTCCAGTAGGAGTAGCGGGGGGCAGTAATCTTCTCTGCCTCGCTTTCGTTGTTGGGATGCAGGGAGAACAGCTCCTCCTCCGACATACCAAACTGGTCCAGATTGATGGTTTCTTTCTTCATGCTGCTCACCTGGCTTTCGTGTTGAAGGAGATTCGGGGATCCACAGCCGCCATCATCACGTCGCCCAGAATCAGGGACACAACGCTCAGCAGGCCGTAGAACAGGCAGATGCCCACGATGACGTTGTTATCGTAGGTCTGGATGGCGGTGACCATCAGGCCGCCGGTACCGGGAATGGCGTACACACGCTCGGTGTAGAACGCACCGACCAGACTGAACAGGACGCTGGCGGGAATGCCCTGGACAATGGGCACCACCGCATTGCGCATAATGTGCTTGCTGAATATCTCGCCCTCGGTCAGGCCGTTGGAGCGGGCGAACTTGACATAGTCGGAGTTCTTCTGATCGATCATATACCGGCGCATCCAGCGCATCAGCCGGGCGATGCTGGGCATGGCCAGGGAGATGATGGGAAGCAGGTACATCATCTTGTTGGTGGATTCCAGGTCAAAGGTGGTGGGAATCTTGAGTGCATAGCCGATGGTCTTGACCATGAAGATATAGCTCAGGGAGGGAACGGCGGTAATGAACACGATATAGAAGGTGCCGATCTTGTCCACCAGCTTGTCCGCCTTCAGAGCCATCCAGACACCCAGGGGCAGACCGATCAGGTAAGCCAGGATTACAGACAGGACGCCGAACAGGAAGGAGTAGCCCATCTTGGACATGCCGCCCTTGAAGGTGCTGGTCTGGGTGTAGTCATCGGTATAGCGGGTGCCGTACAGAACCTCGCCGGCCTGCAGAGAACCGGGGACATAGGTAGCCGTGTGCAGGTCGTCGGCGCTTTGCTCGGTCAGGCCGGTGGGGTAGGTGATCTGCGTGGGAATATAGGCACCCTGACTGGCCGTCATTGTATCAAAAACATCAATACCCTGGTTGACCACAAAGGATTTTCCAAGGTGGAGGGTGAGGAAATTCTGATGAATATACGGGAACTTGCTGTCAAAGTACAGAAGATACTTGTGATAGGTTCCGTTGCCCATGATCGCGGGGGAGAACTTTTCTCCGCCGTACATGGGATCGTACAGGGTGAAGGTCAGCTTCCGCTCACCGATATCCTCCTGCACATAGTGGATGTTGTCAAATTCCAGAATGCCTGTGAAATAATGGATGGCCCGGTCCCAGATGGGCTTATCCTTGGCGGCGAACAGTGCCGCCTGGCCGCCGTTGGCGACCTTCCTGCCGTTCATCACCGTGTCCAGGCGGGTGACGGCATAGCCCTTGGCGGTATAATACTGGGTGAACTTTTCCACATATTCTTTTGTCAGGGCAGAGTCCTTTTCGGGAGTCCGGCCCAGCTTGACGGCATCGGCGCGGGTTGCCTCGTCGATTTCACCGCTCTTGGTCAGCTGCGTCAGGTAGTCGGCGTAGGTCACATAGTCGAGATAGCCATATTCTTCCCATTTGCTGTACTGATAGGTGGTCTTTGCGTTGTTGGTTCTCTTGCTGAACACAGGATCCGCCGCGAAAATCAACTGGCGGTCCATGAGGGTAAAGATCATAACCATGACAATGACCAGCATGACCGCAACCGAGAGGATGCCGCGAATGAGTCTGTTTAATACATATTTCGTCATAATACCACTCTCGCATTTTGTTTAAGAAAGGGGCTGGACCACTTGGGATCCAGCCCCCAACTTTGCTTAGGTTTCAGCTCTTTTCCAGCGGATGATCCTTAGAACAGGCCGAAGCTCTTGGTCATACCGTTGCCGCCGGGCAGCATGGTATCCAGGTAGGTCTTGGGATCGCCGTAGTCGGGGCCCCAGCCGCCGTTGGTGCCGATGTCGTAGTTCATCTCGGCGCCGGTGTTGGGATAGTAGGTGGCATCGTACCAATCCTGTGCAGTCTCGTAGGGAACGATGTCCACGATGACCACGCCGCCCAGGACGGACTCAATGCTCTGCTTGTAAGCCTGGCCCTCATTCTTGAAAGCCTCGGAGCCAAAGAAGTTGGCCAGATCCAGGTGGATGGGGTTCTCGGCGGAGATCTCCAGACCCTGAGCCTTCAGCTCCTCGATGGCGATGGCCAGCTCGGCCTTGGCGACCTCGGGGTTGTACCAGCCGTCGTAGCCGGAGCCCATGCCGGTCTCCGTGTCGAAGGCCTTGATGTGGCTGCCGTCAGCCTCCAGCTGGGCCTGGCGGATGGTGCCGTAGGCGGTGCCGGCGGGGAAGGTGGTGGCGGTGCCGTTGATGTCCACGGTCACGTCATGCTCCAATGTGACAAAGTCGCCGGGGACGTAGGCGTTGATCATGGAGTTGTACTTCAGATCCTCGCCGCGGCGCTGTGCGTTGGCAGTGGCACGGTCGATGGCGTAGTGAACAGCGCGGCGGAAGTGGACGTTGAGCATCGCGGTGCGGGCAGCAGCCTGCTGCTCCTCGGTCTGCGCAGAGACGCCCAGGGTGGCGTCATTGTAGTTGGCGAAGGCCTTCCGGTTGACGTTCAGCCAGGCAACAAAGCTGGTGGCATCGGTCTCGGAAACGTAAGCGAACTCATCGAACAGTCCGTCGGACTTGGCAATCTCCATGGTGGAGGTGTTCAGAGCAGCAGCGTCCACGTCGCCGGCCTTCATGTCGTTGTAGGACTTGGTGGTGTCGGTGCCATCATTGTACTTCCAGGTCAGGGTCTTCACGTTCCTGGCATCGGGGTTCCAGTAGGTGGGGTTGGCGGAGAAGACGATGGTGTTCTTCTCGGTGAAGCTCTTGATCAGGAAGGGGCCGTTGTAAGCGATGGAGTCGGGGCCCTTGCCGTAGGTGTAGGAAGCGCTGTCCTTGGCAGTGGCAAACTCGTCAACGCCGAAGGCGCCGCCCTGAGCCAGGAAGTAAGCCCGGTTCATGGGAGCGAAGATGCTGTAGCCAAGCATGGTCAGGAAGTAGGGAGTGGAATCGGTGAGGGTGTACTCCAGGGTGTAGTCATCCAGCGCCTTGACGCCCACATCGTTAAAGTCGGTGGTCTCGCCGGACATGTACTCGGTAGCGCCCACGATCAGGCCGTCAACCAGCCACTCCAGGCCTGCCTGTGCGTCCATCATGTGCTGCATACCGGCAACCCAGTCGTCAGCGGTGACTTCGCCCAGCTCACGGCCCTGAGAGTCAACCCACTTCACGCCCTGACGGATCTTGAAGGTAAAGACGGTCATATCGTCGTTGGCTTCCACGCTCTCAGCCAGAGCGCACTGCTGGTTGTTCTTCAGATCGTAGGTCATCAGGCCGTCGTAGGTCTGCACCAGAGCCTCGGCGTCGGCCTGCAGATAGGTGGCCAGAATGTCCCAGGTCTGAGGATCAGCGGTGTTGATATAGTCATAGCTGTCCTTCATGGTGTAGCCCTTGTCCGCCAGGAAGGCCTTGGCATCGGCCACATAGGAAGCAGCATCGGCAGCGTTCAGCCACATGGCCTTCAGCTCGTCCCGGTCGGCAGCCTTGATGGGCTCGGTGGTGACCATGACGGAGTACTGGCGGTCGGAGTCGTTGCCCCACAGGGTGGTGTTGATGGTCTTGGGCACCACACGGCCAATGGCATAAGCGCCGCCATTGGAGGTGGAGGGCTGCAGCACGCTGGCCTGGAGCAGCTTGGCCTCAGCCAGAGCTTCCAGAGCGTAGCGCTCGGAAACGTCCATGCACTCCAGAGCCTTCATGTAGGCATCGTAGTAGTCGCCCAGGACGTACTCATAGATCTCCTCGTCGGTGGCATCGGGGCCGGGAACCGCGGGAGCCTCAACAGCGGCGGGAGCCTCCGTTGCGGGAGTGGTCTCGGCAGGAGCCGGGGCAGGTGCGGTGGTAGCCGCAGTCTGGTTGCCGCCGCAGCCGGCCAGGATGCTCAGACACATGGTAAGAGCCAGAACCAGCGCAAGCAGCTTCTTTGCGTTTTTCATTTTTTTACCTCCTATAATATTTTGCTTGTGGTATCTGAAAACAGGTTTCCCTGTAATCATGCATTTTATAGCTTCCAGATGACCATCCTTCTGGGTGAAACACAGAATGTCAAAATGGGTACCCATTTTGATTTTCGTGAAAAAGCTTTCGTGTGCGAATCACGGACAACTGTGGGAACAAAAAAACCGGAGCAACAGCCCCGAAAGGTCCAGAACGGTCTGCGGGAAGCGGCAAACCAGCACATCCCGGGCAGCTGTCCTTTCCTTTGGGAAAAACAACCCCGGCAAGTGGCTGACTTTTTATATTTTAGCGCATTTCCATGACATTTTCAAGGCCTTTTTGGTCGTTCCCAAAAATTTCGATAAAAATATATAGTTTGCACAATTATTCCTTCCGGAACTATGATATTTCGACAGACATTTTGGGGACGGCAATACTCGCCGCCCCCAAGACTGACGTGTGTGTGCTTCAGCCCTGTGCCTTTGCTTCCTTCAGCGCCTTGGCGAGCTGGTCGGGGCAGGAGGTGTTCTTCATGCCGCAGCGGGTGCCCTCCAACCGGGCAATCACATCGTCCGCATCCATGCCCTCCACAAGAGCGCCGATGCCCTTGAGATTGCCGTTGCAGCCGCCCAGGAAAGACACATTTTTCACTTTGCCGTCTTCCAGGTCGAAATAGATCATCTGAGAGCAGGTGCCCTTGGTTTTGTACTGATACATAAGGTCATCTTCCTTTCTTTTTCCTGATTATACGACAAAACGCCCACACTTGCAATAGGAAATATTTTTTTCAAACAGGGATATCCTAGGAACGAAAAGAAAAGGAGGCATCTGCATGAGTCAGAACGCGGACATGAAAAAACAGGAGCGGGAGCAGATTGTGGAGCTGGGCTCCGACATCACCCGCAGCAGCCGGGGCAATATCTATACCCTGACCATCATCGGCCAGGTGGAGGGACACCAGGTGGCCCCCGAGACGGTGAAGACCACCAAATATGAGCATGTGCTGCCCCTGCTTGCCG
>CALYRG010000014.1 GCA_945482615.1 uncultured Clostridia bacterium
GCCCCCGAGACGGTGAAGACCACCAAATATGAGCATGTGCTGCCCCTGCTTGCCGGAATCGAGGAGAGCGAGGATGTGGACGGTCTTCTTCTGCTGCTGAACACCGTAGGCGGAGACATTGAGGCCGGGCTTGCCATTGCGGAAATGGTGGCCGGGATGAAAAAGCCCACCGTGTCCCTGGTGCTGGGGGGCGGCCACTCCATCGGCATTCCCCTGGCGGTGTGCACCAAGAAAAGCTTTATCACCCCCACAGCCAGCATGACGGTGCACCCGGTGCGGATGACCGGGCTGGTGGTAGGCGCACCCCAGACCTTCCGGTACTTCCAGCGCATCCAGGAACAAATCGCGGAATTTGTCACCGCCAACAGCCGGATCAGCCGGGAGGAATTTGTGGGCTTTATGATGGCCACAGGCGAGATGGCCACGGATGTGGGCACCATCCTCTACGGCAGGGAGGCGGTGGCCTGCGGCCTGATCGATCAGCTGGGTGGCCTGAACGACGCCCTGTCCTGCCTGCACGAAATGATTGACAAGCATAAAAACCGGGATCAACCTCATCCCGGAAATGTCCAAAAGAATCCGTAGAGCTGCCCGGCTGTGTGGGGGGAGCGTTATATCACGGCTTGGGCGAATACGCAGCCGGTACTCCCTCTGACCCACATCTTGGCTCCACCTTTGGGGGAGCTGTCGCGAAGCGACTGAGGGGGTGTCTTTCGTACGATCCGTCATTCCCACGAGACGCAGGACACCCCCTCCGGCCTGCGGCCACCTCCCCCAAGGGTGGAGGCAAGGGCCTGTAGGCCAAATTCCGAAAAAATCCGATAGCTCTCAAAAGGAAAGCTATCGGATTCTACTATATTATAATTACGACAGAACCAGCTTGTCGTCCACCTCGTCAGAGCCGGAGGCCTGGCTGAACAGGCTCAGCAGCTGCTCCACGGTCAGGCGCTTCTTTTCCTCGCCGCTGACATCCACCACAATGCGGCCGTCGTACATCATCACCAGCCGGTTGCCGTAGGTGATGGCATCGCGCATGTTGTGGGTAATCATCATGGTGGTCAGGTGATCCTTTTCCACAATACGCTGGGTGGCGTCCAGCACCTTGGCCGCGGTCTTGGGGTCCAGAGCGGCGGTATGCTCATCCAGCAGCAGCAGCTGGGGCTTGCGCAGAGTGGCCATCAGCAGCGTCAATGCCTGGCGCTGGCCGCCGGAGAGCAGGCCCACCTTGGTGGTCATCCGGTCCTCCAGGCCCAGATCCAGGGTCTTGAGCATTTCCCGGTAGGTCTCGTACTCCGCCTTGGGCACGCCCCACTTCAGGAAGGAGCGGCGGCGGCCCCGGCGGGCGGCCAGTGCCAGATTCTCCACGATCTGCATGTCGGCGGCGGTGCCGGTCATGGGGTCCTGGAACACACGGCCCAGCATGGCGGCACGCTGGTGCTCACACAGGCCGGAGATGTCCACGCCGTCCACCAGGATTGCACCGCTGTCCACAGGCCACACGCCTGCCACCGCATTCATCATGGTGGATTTACCGGCGCCGTTGCCGCCGATGACCGTGCAGAACTCGCCGTCCTTCAGGGTCAGGCTCAGCCCCTGGAGGGCCTTCTTCTCGTTGATGGTGCCGGCGTTGAAGGTCTTGTAAATATTCCGAATTTCCAGCATACTTACTTGCCCTCCTTTCCGAGTCTGGCGTTTTCCTTGGCAATGCGGCTGAAGGAATTTTTGCTGGCACTGCGCAGATAGGGAATGGCCAGGAAGATCGCCACCACAACAGCGGTGAGCAGCTTCATGTCGTCGGCAGGGAACTTGAGCCAAAGGACGAAGACATAGACCACATAGTAGATCACGCCGCCCAGAACCACGAAGATCAGGCGCAGCATGAAGTTCAGGTACTTGCCCAGGAAGGCCTCCCCCAGAACCTCGCCGATGATCACGGCAGCCAGGCCGATGACGATGGCGCCACGGCCCATGTTGATATCGGCAAAGCCCTGATACTGGCTGAGCACACCGCCGGCCAGAGCCACCAGGCCATTGCTCAGGGCAAGGCCGATGACCTTCATACTGTTGGTGTTGATGCCCTGGGCCCGGGCCATGGCCCCATTGATGCCGGTGGCCCGGAGGGCGGAGCCGTGCTCGGTACCCAGATACATGTACAGCAGCACCACCAGAACCGCGCACACGATCCCCACCAGCAGAATGGTCCGGGGCAGGAATTTGGCATTGGAGGTGAACAGGAAGCCCACCTTATTGACATTGACGGCCTGGTTGGCCTTGCCCATGATATTTAAGTTTATGGAATACAGGGATATCTGGGTGAGGATACCCGCCAGAATGTCGGGAATACCCAGCTTGGTGTGCAGGAAGCCTGTGATCAGGCCTGCGGCAATACCGGCCAGGAAGGAAATGAGCAGCGCCAGCTGGGGGTTCCACCCGGCCAGCACCAGCATAATGCACACGGCGCCGCCGGTGGCAAGGCTTCCGTCCACGGTCAGGTCGGCAAGGCCCAGCATCCGGTAGGTCATGTAGACACCCAGGGCCATGATACCCCAGATCAGTCCCTGGGCAACGCCGCCGGGACAGGCCCGCAGCAGCGCAGCGGGATTCAGCGAAGCGAAGTAGGCAAGCATACAATTGATCCTCCAATAATCTGTCTTTCCCGGTTTCGGGTTCTCACAGGAAAAAATCCCGGCAAAGGATTGGAATTGCCGGGATCTTTATTTCCTCAATATATAATGTAGTGCACCGATCAGCCGATGGCCTCGTAGCCCTCCGGCATGGTGAAGCCAATGGCGGCAGCGTAGTCGGCATTGTACTTCTTCACAGGGTTGGCGGAGTAGCCCACAGGCATGGTGGTGATATCCGCACCGTTCACCAGGATCTCATAGGCCATCTCGCCGCAGGCGACGCCGATGTCGTAGTAGCTGATGGAGACGGTAGCCAGGCCGCCGCCGGAGCACATACCCTCTTCACCGCAGACCACGGGGATGCCGGCAGGCTCGCAGACACCGCTGATAATGGTCATGTTGGAAGCGGCGGTGTTGTCGGTGGGGATGTACAGAGCGTCCGCACCTTCCACAGCGGCGGTGGCAACAGACTGGATGTCATTGGAATCGGAGAAGGTGAAGACCTCGGTGGCAACGCCCACGGCATCCATGCAGGCGATGAACTGGTCAGCCTGGAGCACGGAGTTGGGCTCTGCGGAGCAGTACAGGATGGAAACCTTCTTGGCATCGGGAACCAGCTCCATGACGCAATCTGCGTACAGCTGCGCGGGAACGCCGTCGGAGGTGCCGGAGACGTTCATGCCCAGGGAGCCGTCAGCAGCGGCGTCCACAGCCAGGGCGGAGGCGAAGTCGGTGACGGAGGTGCCCAGGATGGGAATGGTGTCGGTGGCGGATACGGCAGCCAGCAGAGCGGGAGTGGCGTTGGCCATAATCAGGTCATACTGGTTGGATACAAAGCCGGTGACAATGACGGAGCAGGTAGCGGAGTCGCCCTGGGCGTTCTGCTCATCGAAAACAACGCTGTCGCCCAGCTTCTCGGTCAGGGCATCCTTAAAGCCCTGGGTAGCGGCATCCAGCGCGGGGTGCTGCACCAGCTGGCAGATGCCCACGTTGTAGGTCTTGGCGGCGGGCGCGGCAGAACCGCCGCAGGCAGCCAGGGACAGAACCATCAGGGCTGCCAGACAAACAGCAAGAATCTTTTTCATTTTCATTTCTCTCCATTTCTTCAGCGGCGCACAGGTGTTTGCTTGCCGCAAACTGGGTGTACTATAGCACCTCCCCATTGGAATGTCAATCGGTTTTTATGAATCTATAATAAACATTTAATATTTAAATGCCGAATCCCAAGCCCGGCTCCCACTCCCCTCCGCCCATAAAATACACAGATAAAATTAACCTCTTTTCCCTGCAGATGGTTGAAAACTGATATACTTCCTTGTATAATGATGTATTATGCATTTTGAAAGGTATGACAGAACAGATATGAAACGCCTTTTGACCATGGTTCTTATGCTGACGCTGCTTCTGGCGCTGCTTCCCGGCGCTGTCTCCGCCCTGGAAAGTGAGCCCGCCCCGGAGCTGAAAATCACTGCTTCCCCGGCGGCTCTCAGCTGGGACGGCATCAGCACCCGCAGCTACTACAGCACCGTTTCCCTGGCGGCAGGGAGCACCGTGACCCTCACCCCCACCGATCCCGGGCAGAAAATTTCCGCCCTGTACATCGTCTGGTCGAAGGTTCCCGGCTCCTGGACCCTGGGCTATAACGGAAAGAGCGAGGCCTTCGGTCAGAATGGCTATCTGCACGAGTTTGTCGCCCTGGATGGGGGCGCGGAGGAGGTAACCCTCACCGTAGAGGGGGGACGAAACCCTGTGCTTTATCCGGGCTTTCGGCCCCGGGGTGCTTCCCGCCGACGTTCAGCGCTGGGAGCCCTCCTGCGAAAAGGCGGATATCCTGGTGCTGCCCACCCATTCCGATGACGAGATCCTGTTCTTCGGCGGTATTCTGGCAGAGTATGCCGGACAGCAGGATCTGGCGGTGCAGGTGGCCTACTTCTCTCAATATGAATACGGTACCCGGGAGCATGAGAAGCTGGACGGCATCTGGACCTGCGGGGTACGGCACTACCCGGTCAGCGGCCCCTTCCCGGATGTGTATCAGGAAACCCCGGATCAGGCCCGGGCCTATTTTAAGCAGGATGCGGCCCTGGCCTTTTACCTGGAGCAGCTGCGCCGGTTCCAGCCCCAGGTCTGCATCGTCCATGACGCAGCGGGAGAGTATGGAAACGGCACCCACCAGTTTGTGGTGCAGGTTCTCCGGGAAGCCCTGGAGCAGTCCTCTGATCCAGCCGTCTGCCCGGAGTCTGCCGAGCAGTACGGCGTGTGGGATGTTCCCAAGACCTATCTGCACCTGTGGAAGGAAAACCCAATTGTTCTGGATGTCCGCCAGAGCCTCAGCGCCTTTGGCGGCAAGACCGCCCTGGAGGTGGCCACCGAAGCCTACAAAAAGCACGTCTCTCAGCAGGAGCTTTGGTTCTACGTCTCCGACGAGGGCCCCTACAGCATCGCCCAGTTCGGCCTATACCGGACGACTGTGGGCCCGGACACCGGCAGCGACATCATGGAGCATCTCGTGCCCTACGCCCAGCAATCGGAGGTTCCCCCGGAGGTGACGGAGTCTACCCAGGCGCCTCCCGCCACCCAGTCAGAGCCGGAGCCTACCCAGCCGGAACCCACTCAGGCTCCTGCCGAAACAGCCCCGGCGCAGACCCCGCCTTCCGCAGAGGAAGGGAAGCCACTTCTTCCCATTCTCCTTGCCGCCATCTCCGCGTTGCTCACTGTGTCAGCCGTTGTGGCTCTGTGCGTTGTGAGCATCCGCAGAAGAATGTGACCCTGTTTCCCGCATCATTTCACTTTTTCCCGTAAAATGGAGGCCAATGGATGATACCCGATAATTCCCAACAGCGAAATCCCCTGTCCGCCCTGAGACTGTTCTGGAAGACCCGCTCCGGCTCCCTGTGCCGGTGGCTTCTGATGCCTGCGGTGTGCTTTCTGGAGCTAATGTTCCACCTGTGGGTGGGCGGCCCCACAACCCCGGCGGTGCTGGCACAGCTTCTGGGCTTTGCCCTGTGCGTCGGCGGACTTCTGAGTCTGGTGGCATCCCTGCTTCCCCGGAAGGGGGCCAAGGTATTTGCCGCCGTCCTTGCCTTCCTGTGCGCCCTCATTATGCTGGTGGAGTACATGGTTGGCAACGCCTACGGCTCCTACATGCGTCCCAGCCGCATCGTCACAGGCGCCGGCGGCGTCCTCACCGACTACACCGATGTGGTCATTCAGATGATTCTGGACAATCTGGGCCGCATCGCCCTTGCGCTGGTTCCCATGGTGCTTGTGCTCCTGTCGGGCAAGCGGGAAAAGCCGGGCCGCCGCATTCCTCTCATCCTTGCCGCCGCCATCGGAACGCTTGGCGGTATCGCTCTGGGCTTTGCGGGCCTGGCCGAGATGCCCGGGGGCGTCACCGGCTGGCTCAGCTCCTATGATTTCAATGCCTGCATTCGGGAACGGGGCATCGTCACGGCCATGTACACCGAGCTTTCCGGCCTGGGCAACAAGGCCGATGCCATTGTCCTGGAGCTTCCTGTCATAGAGCCCCTTCCGGAGCCCACCGAAGCGGCCAGTGGAGAGGCCCTCCCTTCCGCAGAACCGGAAAAGGTCTATGCCCCCCACACCATCCCCGGGCTGGACTTCGGGGCCCTGGCCCAGAAGGAAACGAACCCTCAGCTGAAATCCCTGTATCAATACCTGGAGGCCCTCAAGCCCACTACGGAGAATGACTACACCGGCCTGTTTGCGGGAAAGAATCTGATCTTCATCACTGCTGAGGCCTTCAACTATGCGGTCATCGATCCGGAGCTGACCCCCACGCTGTACCGTCTGTCCACCAAGGGCATCCAGTTTACCAACTACTATGAGCCCTCCTGGTCCGGCTGCACCAGCGGCGGTGAGCTGGTGAATCTGTCTGGTCTTGCCATGAACTGCGAGATGATCACCTACTCCCACCAGAAGCCCTTCAATACCATCGGCCGCCAGCTGATGAACCAGGGCTACTTCTCCCGGGCCTATCACAACAACTACCACACCTTCTACGACCGCCATATCACCCATGAGGATCTGGGCTACGAAAAGTTTATCGGCTACGGCAACGGCATGGAGGAGGGTGTTCAGGAGCTGTGGCCGGAAAGCGACCTGGAAATGATCGACTTTACCGTGCCCCAGTACATTGACAACCAGCCCTTCAGCATCTACTACATGACCGTCAGCGGTCACTGCCGCTACAGCAAGCTGGGCAACGCCATGTCCAAGAAGAACTGGTCGCTTGTGGAAGACCTTCCCTATTCTGAATGGGTCAAGGCCTACATTGCCTGCAATCTGGAGCTGGAGCACGCCCTGACATCCCTGGTCTCCCAGCTGGAGGAGGCGGGAATCGCCGATGACACGGTGATCGTCATGGCCCCGGATCACTATCCCTACGGCCTGGGCACCTCCTGGGGCAATCCCAGCGACGGCCTGGCCGAGCTGTACGGCGTGGAAAAATACGACCTGTTCCAGCGGGACAAGAACACCCTGATCCTTTGGAGCGGCTGTCTGGAGGACAAGAATATCCGCATCGATGCGCCGGTGTGCAGCATTGACATCCTGCCCACTCTGTCCAACCTCTTTGGCATCGTCCACGACTCCCGGCTCACCGTGGGGCGGGACGTGCTGGGCACGGAGGAAGCCATCGCCCTGTGGCCGGACCACAGCTGGGTCACGGAGAAGGGCCAGTTTGACGCCTCCACCGGCAGGTTCACCCCCTATGACGGTGCTGAGGTTTCTGACGAATACGTCCAGCGGATCAGCGCCATCGTCAACAACAAAATCAACTTCAGCCGTGCCGTCCAGCAGATCGATTTCTTCACCGCCCTGCAAAAGGAAATGGGCCTGGAATGATCCCCTATAAAAAAGCTGCGCAGGATATCCTGTGCAGCTTTTTTGATTGAGCGGCGCTTACTGTACCTTGGCGTGGCGCGCATCCAGCTCGGCACGGATTTCGGCGTACTTCGCATTGTCGATCTCGTAGAACCACATGGAGATCAGGGAGGCGATGTAGCCCAGGATCGGCATTCCGAAGCGCAGGAAGGTGATCATGGAGCAGACGGCGGCGGACTGATCCACATTGGGAACAAAGCCCACCAGGCCCAGGAAGAAGCTGGCGATGAAGCCGCCCACGGCCATGCCGAACTTGTTGATAAAGGTCAGGGAGGAGGACATCAGGCCGTCAGCCCGCTGGCCATGCTTCCACTCGGCATAGTCGGAGCACTCGGGGAGCATTGCCCAGCCCAGGAAGGAGGGGAACTTGGAGATCCACCCCCAGAAGCCGAACATGGTCATCATCATCACCAGGCTGCCGGAGGGGTTGGGGGTGAGCCAGAGGATGGCCAGAGGCACAATGGACAGTGCCTCGCCCCACCAGAACAGGCGGCGCTTGCCCAGGAGCTTCGTGAACATGGGCAGCATGGGGATTGCCACGATGCCGGTCCACATGGTCACATTGGCAACCTTGGCGATGAGGCTCATGTCCTGAATGACGTATTTGAAGTAGTAGACATTGACGGCGCTGCAGGTGGCGCTGGCCAGAACATCGGTGCCAAAGGCGATCATCAGCATCATCATGGGCTTGTTGGTCAGCAGCAGCTTCATATCTCTGCCGAAGTTGAAGCTGTTCTGCTTGGCGGCCGCCCGGGTTTCCTCGGTGCAGACGTCGTACTTCTTGCCGCCCCAGGCGCAGATCCAGAAGGAAACGGTGGTGATGGCACCGATGAGCGCGCCATAGACAGCCCAGCCCTTGGCACCGCCGCCGAAGGCTTCCACCAGAGGAATGGCCAGCACGGTGACAACGAACTGGGGAATGGTGCCCATGCCCTGCTTCCAGGTGACGATGGTGGTACGCCGCTGGGCGTCATCGGACATCACAGGGGTCAGGGAATGGTAGGGAATGTTGACAACGGTAGAGGCCAGAGAGTAGGCGATGTAGACAACATAGGCGTAGACCACCTTCATGGTGGGGCTGAGGGCAGGGGCCGTGAACAGCAGGAACAGCAGCACGCCCAGAACCGGTGCGCCAAAGATAATCCAGGGGCGGAAACGGCCCATTTTGCTGACGGTGTGGTCACCCAGCATACCCATCAGCGGATCGGTGAATGCATCGATAAAGCGGGATACCAGCATCAGGAATGCCACAACCTTGGAGTCCAGACCGAAAATGTCGGTGTAGAAGAAGGTCAGGTAGGCCATAACCAGCATAAAGGCCATGTTGGAGCCGATACCGCCAAAGGAATACTTGAAGATGTCCCAAAAGGAAGCGCGTTTGATCTGTTTCTGTTCCATGATTATTCTCCTCTTCTTATTATACGCCCAGCCGGTCATACAGCTCGGCCGGTGCATCGTTTTTGTCCATGCAGTCCCGGATATATCCCTTCATCCGGGCAATGACAGCCTCGTCCGCAATGGGGTGTGCCTGGCCAGGGTCCTGCTCCAGATCGAACAGCATGGAGCCGAAGGCCGTGGTGTCGCCCATCCGGTTCTTTGCCTCGATCTTCATGGTCTTGCAGCCCTTGGTGAAGGAGAAGGGCTCGGCCAGCTGAATATCCTGCAGCTCCGCAGGGGAGAACATGGCACGCATGTGGGTGGGCATCAGGGTATATTCATACACCGGTGCCTCGGGGTGCTCTGCCGCGTGCATGTACAGATACCGTCCGTCCGTTACATCCACCTGGCTGCCATGATAGCCGAACGCCGCGTACTCCCGCACAGGCGTGTCATCCGCCATCACGCCGGTAAGCACATGGCCCATCATGTCCTCCGGGATAGGCAGGCCGAAGAAGTCCAGAATGGTGGGAGCGAGATCAATGGTCTGCACCAGGGCATTTCGCTCTGCACCGGTCAGATCCTTGCGCCGGGGGTCATAGATAAACAGCGGGGTGTGGGAAATCTCCGTGAACAGGGGCATGCTTGTCTTGCCCCACCAGCCGTGCTCACCCAGCAGGAAGCCGTGATCCGTGTTGACGATGAGCATGGTGTCCTCCCACAGGCCGTATTCATCCATCTTGTCCAGCACCTTCCCCAGATAGGCGTCGCACTTGGTCATCAGCGCCGCATAGTGGCAGCGCACATGCTCCACGGTGTTCTCGTCTTCCTTCACGGGGGCGTAGGGCGGCCAGTCGGCCTCCGCCTCGGCATCTCCCAGGAAGGTGTGCGGGTACAGGGCCTTGTCCGCGGGCAGGGAGTAGAAGGGCTCGTGGGGATCGAAGGTCTCGATCTGCAGGAACCAGTTGTCCTGGCCGTGGTTGCGGTCCAGAAATTCCAGGCCGTTGTGGAAGGTCACAGCCATGGAGGTTTTTTCCTCCGTGTCCATCTGTCTGCGGTTGATTTCGTCATGGGCCAGCATCGCCGTGTAGGGCGGGTAGTTCAGCATGACCTCCTTCAGCTTGAACACCGTCTTTTTGTCGTACCTGTAGCCCAGATCCGCCTTCCACAGGTCGCCCTCCTGGCCTCTGGAAATTTCCCAGGAGGAGTAGCGGGTGTGGTAGGTGCAGCCGCCGTCCTCCCAGTAGTGCTGGTGGTCGCTGACCAGGTGGCTGTAGATTCCGTTTTTCTTCAGGATCTCCGGCATGGAATCGTCGAAGGGTTCCATGGGGCCCCAGCTGCGGTGGAAGAAGTTCATTCGCCCGGTATGCAGTTCTCTCCGGGCCGGCATACAGGGCATACTACCCACGAAGCTGTTGTTGAACCGGACACTGTGCTGAGCAAGCCTTTGGAAATTGGGTGTCAGCGTCCAGTCACAGCCGTAGGGTTCCAGCAGATCCCGGATCAGAGAGTCGTACATGACCATGATGCATTTCATTGTGTTTTCCCCTTTCTTTCATTCTTTTTACAATACTCCGGGAAATACCGATTCCGGCTTTCATCCGGAGATAAGTACGGATGGATTTTGGAAAAACTTTCCGTTTCTTTCCTTGCGCTTTCATTTCTTTCGCAAAATGTAAGCGCTTACATTTTGCCCGGAAATTTTCGTACCTCCGAAAGAGGTACGAAAACTACTCTATTTCACAAATGGAGTCCCGCTCAATAAAGACCGTCTTGTACTCCAGGCAGCTCTTTTCGATTTCCCCGCCGTCCAGCTGCCGCAGCAGAAGGTTGGCCGCGCCGGCGCCCATATCCTCCGCCGGAACCAGGTAGGCCGACAGCCGGGGGTAGACCTGCTCCCCTTCTTCATACCGCCAGGTTACGGCGACAATGGACAGCTGCCGGGGAACCTGAATGCCCAGCTGAGCCGCCGCTCCCAGAATAGCGGTGCCGCCGTTTTCCGCATCGGAAATGCAGACAGCGGTGCAGCCGTTTTTCAGCACATAGTGCTGAATATCCGCGCGATACTGCTGGACAGTCCGCACCGCTCCTCCAAAAAACACGGTGCACAGCTCTACATCCGGCCACTGCTCCCGGCACCGGGCCTGGATCTGGAGGAAGTAGCTTCTGTGGAACTCGCCCAGATACATCAGGATCTTTCTATGGCCCCTGCCGCGAAGCTGGCGGATCATATCCAGATGATATTCAATAAACTGGGCATACACACTGCAGAACCGTTCATCATCCCGTTGGCCAATATAGGTCACCGGGAACTTCATCTGCGCCAGCTCGCTGATGACCTGCTCAGGGATCAGCTCCTGCATCGGGGCGCTGAGAATCAGGCCGTCAATGCGGCGCTGGCGAACCATCTCCATAAAATAGGGCGTGTCCTTGAGCCGCTTCCGGCAGTCCGGCGGATCCACGATCAGGGCCATACACTTGTTCCGGTACATCAGCACATTCTGAATCCCCTTCAGCAGCCCCACATAATAAGACGAGTCGAATACGGAGATACCTCCCAGCAGGTACACCCCGATCATATCGGATCTCTGCTTGACAAGACCTCTTGCGAACTGGTTTGGCTCATAGTGGAGCTTCTCCATGGCCTGATAAACGGCCTGCGTCTTTTTCTGGCTGACGGTGCCGCTGTTGTTCAGAATCCGGGAGACGGTGGCAATGGAGACCCCCGCCTCCGCCGCCACATCGTATATGGAAGCTGCCATCGTTCTCACATCCATTTTGTAAGCGCTTTCTTATACAGTAACACAGGGATTTTCCTCTGTCAATCCGGCATTTCTAACACAAAATGTTCCCTTTTTTGGTGAAAACAGCCATAGCCCGCCCCCTTCGCCCGACCACAGGCACCATTTCCGATTTATGGTGAAAAAAGTCTTCGCGTTGTGTACAATCCGGCAAGGGAAAAATTGTGCATTCTGTGCAATTGATTCCGGCTGCAAAGGCCTGTAGAATGAATCCGAAAGCGCTTACAGCTATACGGCGTTCGGGAGGACGATATGAAACAGCTGAGTATCATGCTCAAACCGGCATCCAGCCTGTGCAATCTGCGGTGCAGATACTGCTTCTATGCGGAGGTGGCCGATCTGCGCCAGGTGCGCTCCTTCGGCGTTATGACCCCGCAGACCACCCGGCAGATCCTCCAGAATATCCGCAAAGATCTTTCCCCGGGAGACCGGATTACCTTTGCCTTCCAGGGAGGCGAGCCCACACTGGCTGGGCTTTCCTACTTCCAGGACTTCACCGCCCAGGTGGAGCAGTGGGAAGGCATTCAGGTGCAGTACGCTCTGCAGACCAACGCCACTTTGCTGGACGATGCCTGGTGCGCCTTTCTGAAGAAATACCATTTCCTGGTGGGTGTTTCCTGGGACATTCTTCCCCAGTGCCATGACGAGGCCCGGGTGGACGCTTCCGGTGCAGGCACCAACCGCGCCGTTCTGAATGCCATCGGTCTTCTGAACAAATGGGGGGTGGCATACAACGTCCTGTGTACCCTGACCAACTTCATTGCCCGGCATCCCAATCAGGTGTGGAACCAGCTGGCACGGCAGGATATCCGCTTTGTTCAGTTTACCCCCTGTCTTGACGAGCTGGAGGCCCCGGGAGAGAGCGCCTACGCCCTGACCCCGGCGCGGTTTGCTTCCTTCTATGACCGGATCTTCGACCTGTGGTACGCAGACTTTCTCCGGGACCGGTACCGCAGTGTCAAGCTCATCGATGACCTGGTGAATCTGCTGGCCTACGGCATGCCCACCGCCTGCGGCATCACCGGGCAGTGCATCCCTCAGCTGGTGGTGGAATCAGACGGCAGCGTATACCCCTGTGACTTCTATTGCATGGACGAGTACCGCATGGGAAATCTTGCAGAAAGCAGCCTCCGGGAGATTTTTGATTCTCCCATCCGGGCATCCTTTCCCCAGCGCCCCCACCGGCAGCCCGAGCTGTGCGCCTCCTGCGAGTTTGCGCCCATCTGCGGCGGCAACTGCAAGCGAATGCAGCGGCAGATCTGCTGCGGCCCCGAGGACAGTGTCTGCGACTACCGGGTCTTCCTGCAAAAGCACATACAACAGCTCCAGCGCGTCGCCCTCCAGCAGCGGCAGTACCGCAGATAGTCTTTCACGCAAAACGGCACAGAGCGGTCAGCTCTGTGCCGTTATATTACTCTCCGGCACGGATCGTGCCGTTTTTGAACATCAGCATCATTTCGTTGGTCAGGCTGAAATCGTCCGGCTGCAGCTGGATTTCCTCCCGCCTGACCCACTGGGCCAGGCGCAGCTCCCCTTCATCCATGCGGATGGCAGTGTCCCCGTCCACCTCACAGTAGTAGCCCAGCAGCAGGTCATTGGCGATTCCCCAGGGCTGGCTCTTGTAATAGCGGATGTTCTTAACCCGCAGACCCGTCTCCTCCATCACTTCCCGGGCCACCGTCTCCTCGGCGGTCTCTCCGATCTCCGTAAAGCCCGCCACCAGGGCGTTGTGTCGGTAGCCCACCCGGTACCGGGTCAGCAGCAGCTCCTCTCCACGGATCACCCCGACGATCACCGCCGGCATGATCCGGGGATAGACCGTGTTGCCGCAGGCAGGGCAGCACATGGCCCGTTCCTTTTCCGAATGGATCATCCCGCCGCCGCACCGTCCGCAGAAGCGGCTGTCCCGGTACCAGTCCGACAGGTGCTTGGCGGTCATGGCGGCAAAGATGATGTGCTTTTCCACATTGGGATTGCCCCGAAGGGAGCGCACCTCCACCATTTCCCACTCCGGGGGGTACTGTGCAGGCTCCCGCAGAAGGAAAAAGCGGGTCTCGTCCACCGCAAACAGATACACATAGGGCAGTGCCATGCCCAGCTCCCCCACCCGGGGGAAGCTGGTACTGTCCTTCATCAGCACCTTGCCGTTTTCCATTGCAAAGACCACATCCTCCGGCTGAGGCTGGGCCATTGTGTCGTATTGATTATATAGCCTGTGGGGGCCGATATCCTGGATCATGTGGATTCCTCCAATCTCTGTCTGCATCCATTATAGACAGCCCGCTTCCATCCGTCAACCCAGACAAAATACCCTCTGACGCTTTCTTCTGCATCAGAGGGTATCTTCTTATAGAATCGCCAGTGTTTCCATAGCGCGGTACAGGATAGCAGCATGGTCAAAGGCCAGTGCACAGTCGCCTTTCGCCCGGTATTCATGCTCGGTGCAGTCCGGAGGCGTCACATCCTCCAGCAGAACCGTGAAGTCCTCCTGCGCCCCGGTGAGCCGAAGCTGAATGTGCGACCCTTCCGGGCAGGCGCTGACCCGGAACCACCGCGTATCTGCCGCATCGTCCCCGGCCTTTGCTTCCTTCCTCCGCCCCGACGGAATCCGGGCCGCAAACGCCTGGGAAACCACCCACATCCGCGGGTCACGGCCCGGCTGGCTGAACAGCCCCACCGGAGTCAGGCGCAAACCCTTCAGGCCCGTTTCCTCCTCCAGCTCCCGCCGTGCGGTCTGGGTCACGGCTTCTCCCGGCTGGGCGAAGCCCCCGGGCAGTGCCCACTTCCCCAGGAAGGGATGTCCTCCCCTGCGCACCAGCAGCACCTGCAGAGCTCCTGCCTCCTGAGAAAAGACAGCGATATCTGCGGTAAGAGATGGTCTGGGGTAGTCCTTTGGGCGGTAGGCTGCCAAAAACTCCTCCTCTGTCAGGCCGTTTTTGTCACGCAGCAGCGCTGAGGGCATGGCTCAGAAGTCCACCTCGGTGTCGTAGTAGCAGCACTTGAGCAGCTTCTCCATCTCCTCCTGGCTGGGCTGACGGGGGTTGGAGCCGGTGCAGGCATCGCCGATGGCGTTCTTGGCGATCTCGGGCAGACGCTCCAGGAACACCTTCTCAGGCACGAAGCCCTGCTCGGTGGGATAGCTGTCAGCGCCGTAGTGGGCGATGCAGTGGGGGATGTTCAGATCGTCGTTCATGCCACGCAGATACTTGATGAGCAGAGCCACCTTCTCGTCGTCATTGCTGCCGCCCAGACCCATGGCATCGGCGATGACACCGTAGCGCTTCTTGGCAGTCTCGTCCTTGGCGTTGAAGGCGATGACCTTGGGCAGGTACATGGCGTTGGCAGCGCCGTGGATGATGTGTGCGCCGTAGTCAGCGAAGGCAGCGCCGGTCTTGTGGGCCATGGAGTGAACGATGCCCAGCAGAGCATTGGAGAAAGCCATGCCGGCCAGGCACTGGGCGTTGTGCATAGCGTCACGCTTGGCCATGTCGCCGTTGTAGGAAGCCACCAGGTCGTTCTGGATCATCTGAATGGCATACAGCGCCAGCGGATCGGTGTAGTCGCAGTTGGCGGTGGAGACGTAAGCTTCCACAGCGTGGGTCATGGCATCCATACCGGTGTGGGCAACCAGCTTTTTGGGCATGGTCTCTGCCAGATCAGGATCCACAATAGCCACATCGGGAGTGATCTCGAAGTCGGCAATGGGGTACTTGATGCCCTTGGCGTAGTCGGTGATGATGGAGAAAGCAGTCACCTCGGTAGCGGTGCCGGAGGTGGAGGAGATGGCGCAGAAGTGAGCCTTCTTGCGCAGCTTGGGCAGGCCGAAGACCTTGCACATATCCTCGAAGGTGACCTCGGGGTACTCGTACTTGATCCACATTGCCTTGGCAGCGTCGATGGGAGAGCCGCCGCCCATTGCAATGATCCAGTCGGGCTGGAACTTCAGCATGGCGTCCGCGCCGCGCATAACGGTCTCCACGGAGGGATCGGGCTCGATGCCCTCAAACAGCTCCACTTCCATGCCGGCTTCCTTCAGGTAAGCCACCGCACGATCCAGGAAGCCGTTGCGCTTCATGGAACCGCCGCCCACGCAGATGATTGCCCGCTTGCCATCCAGAGTCTTCAGCGCTTCCAGAGCGCCCTTTCCATGATACAGGTCTCTGGGCAGAGTAAAACGTGCCATATGTATTTCCTCCTGTTTATATAGATATATTTGTATCGGTAAATTAATATCGGTACTTTCGGGGTGGATTCTAGCACGTTTGCCCCCATTTGTCAATCCACATGTTGCACAATTTGCCACCGCATTTTCGCCAGATTTTTGGTATAGTGCGAAATTACTTGCATTTTTCCCGAAACGCAGGTATTATGGACACAACTCACTTCGTTTTTCAAGGATGGATGAAGCATGGCCGAAATACTCTCCGGAATCATTCTTGCCGGGGGTCTGTCCTCCCGGATGGGCTCCTGCAAGGCACGGCTCCCCTGGGAGGGAACGGATCTTGTCCGGCATCAGGTGCGCAAGCTCCAGGCCCTTGGGATCACGGATATCCTTCTGTCCGGATTTTCCGATCCGGTGGAGGGAACCCGGTTCGTGGCCGATGTGTACCCCCGGCTGGGGCCTATGGGCGGCATTCACGCAGGACTGCTGGCGGCGCGGCAGGAGCAGTGCCTTGTAACCGCCGTGGATACCCCGCTCGTCCCTCCCGATGCGCTGTCCGGACTGGTGCGGTACCATCTGGACAGCGGAAACGACATCACCGTTCTGAGCCACAACGGCCATCTGGAACCGCTCATGGGTGTCTACCACCGGCGGGTGGCCCCCATTGCCGAGGCGCTTCTGCGGGAACGAAACACGGCAGTCCGCCGTCTGTTTGACCGGGTGGCCTTTGCACCCTTCCCCTACACCGGGGACGAGCAGCTTCTGTGCGACTGTAACACCCGCCAGGACTATGACCAGGCCTGCGCCATTCGGCGCTCCCGGCCGTAAACGCCCGCCGCAGGCAGCCGTGACGCTTCAGCTCCCCACGGCAGGGAACACTTGCCCGTCCTCTGTCGCTTTTGCCCTCCGGCAGCGGCAGGAGAACGCCTTCTCCTCTTGCCCATCTGCCCCGGATGTGGTAGTATACTTCCATACGGAAATGAACAGGAGGCATCCCTATGACCGAAGAAACCGCCGTCCGCACTGTGCAGATCAAGGAGGATATCACCTCCCGCAACAACGCACAGGCTGCATCCATCCGGGAAAGCCTGATCCGGGAAAAGATCTTCTATCTCAACGTCATGTCCTCCCCCGGCAGCGGCAAAACCACCCTTATCACGCAGCTTCTGAACCGGCTCCGGAGTGACTACCGCATCGGCGTCATCGAGGCGGATCTGGACTCGGACGTGGATGCCCGGACCATCGCCCAGACCGGGGTAAAGGTCATTCAAATGCACACCATGGGTGCCTGTCACATCACCTGCCAGATGTCCCGGGAGGCTCTGGATGCCCTGGGTACGCAGGAGCTGGACGTGGTGATTCTGGAAAACATCGGCAATCTGGTGTGCCCCGCAGAGTTCGACACCGGAGCCGCCGAAAACCTGGTACTGCTGTCCCTGCCGGAGGGGGATGACAAGCCCCTGAAATATCCTCTGATGTTTGAGATTGCCTCGGCAGTGGCCGTCACTAAGCTGGACACCGCCCCTGCCTTCGATTTTTCCCCGGATGCCTTCCGGGCCAACGTCCACAGGCGCAATCCGGAGGCCCCGGTGTTCTTCGTCTCTGCGGTGGCAGGAGATGGCCTGGACGAGCTGGAAGCCTGGCTTCGCAGTCGGATCAATGCCGTGATCGGGAGGGAATGAGCATGGAAAAGGTCAGAACCATTTTACTGCAGCAGAGCGTGTTTGCCGACAACGATCTGGAGGCCGGACTGCTCCGGCAAAGGCTCAGGGAGCAGGGAACCTATCTTGTCAACGTTATGTCCTCCCCCGGGGCAGGGAAAACCACCGCCCTGATCGCCCTCATCCGCCGCCTGCAGGAAAAGTACCGGGTAGCGGTGATGGAGGCGGACATCGACTCCGACGTAGATGCCGTCCGGGTGGCCCAGAAGACAGGCTGCACCTCCATCCAGCTGCACACCGGCGGCATGTGCCACCTGGATGCGGGAATGACCGCCCAGGGTCTTAACGAGCTTGCTCAGGTAAAGCCGGACATTGTTTTTCTGGAAAATGTGGGCAATCTGGTGTGTCCCGCGGAGTTTGACACCGGAGCCCATCTGGATATGACCATTCTGTCCGTCCCGGAAGGCGACGACAAGCCCCTGAAGTACCCTCTTGTTTATGAGAAGTGCGGCCTCGTGCTCATCAGCAAGATCGACGCCGCCCCCTACTTCCCCTTCGACACGGAAACATGCATCCGCAATATCCGGATGCGCAACCCCATCTCCACCGTGATTCCCATCTCCGCCAAAACGGGGGAGAACATGGAGCAGGTGGCCCGGTGGTTTGAAGAAGCCATAGAACGCTTCAAGGCCAACGGATCGGGAAGCCCTGTTGATTGCTGACCCTTTGGATGACCTTTGTGCCTGCCTGCAGCGGTTCGCCAACCGCTGCAGGCAGAAAAGGGGCTGGCTCGCGGCAATTTCGTGAGCCAGCCCCTTGCTTTGTTATTTTGCCCAGTGGTAGACCCGGGTCTCATAGGGTTTGAGGGTTTTGCCGTCGGGGTCGGCATAGTTTTGAAGCACCAGCTCCGCCTTTGTCAGGTCAAAGCCTCCGGGTATCCGCAGGGGGATGTCTTTTTCGGAGAAGGAGCACAGAACAAGGAGCCTTTCTCCTTCCCACTCCCTGGCGTAGGTGTAGCGCCGGGAGGACAGGGCGTGATACTCCCGGTAGCTGCCGTGGCGAACCACCGGAAGCGCCTTTCGCAGGGCAATGGCCCTGCGGTAGAAGTGCAGCAGGGAGTCCGGGTCTTCCTCTGCTGCCGCCACGTTGATTTCCCGGTAGTTTTCGTTCACCGAGAACCAGGGCTTCCCGGTGGTAAAGCCCGCGTTTTCCTCTCCGCTCCACTGCATCGGCGTCCGGGCAGAATCCCGGGAGGCCAGCCACATCCGGCGCAGCCGCTTTTCGGGAGTGTCCTTCAGGTGGGTGTTGGCGTACTGCCACCGGGTCTGCACATCCTCGTACAGTTCCGGATCCTGGGGCCGCCAGTTGGTCATGCCGATCTCCTGGCCCTGATAGACGAAGGGAGTGCCCTTCTGGAACAGATAGGCCGCCGCCAGCATTTTGCCGCTTTTCACCCGGTAACGCTCGCTTCCGTACCGGGAGATTACCCGGGGATGGTCATGGTTTTCCAGGTACAGCATATTCCAGGCCTTCCCCTCCAGCTTCCTCTGCCAGCTGGAGAAGGCGTGCTTCAGGCGGCGCAGGGAAAAGCTCATGTGGAAGTAGTCCGAAAACAGGCAGTCGGCGCACATGCACTGAAACTGAATCATCATGTCCATCTGTCCGGTTTCCTCGCTGATGTAGTCCAGAGCACGCTTCGGAGATACCAGCGGTGCCTCCGCCAGGGTCATGCAGTCGTAGTGATCCAGCACCTCGGCCTTGAATTCCCGCAGATATTCGTGGACGTGGGGGCCGTGGTTATAGAAGCGGATGCCCTTGTACACCGGGAACAGATGGTCATTGGGCAGGCCCTCCCGCTTGGAGATATAGGTGATCACATCCTCCCGGAAGCCGTCCACGCCCATGTCCAGCCAGAATTTCAGGATCTTTTTCACCTCCTGGCGAACCAGGGGGTTATCCATATTCAGATCCGGCTGCTTTACCGCAAACAGGTGCAGATAGTATTCCCCCCGCTCCTGGTCAAAGGTCCAGGCCTTGCCCTCAAAATTGCTGTCCCAGTTGTTGGGGAGCTTCCCCTTGCCGGGGTCGGGCCTCCAGATGTAGTAGTCCGTATAGGGCTCAATGCGGCGGCGGCTTTTCCGGAACCATTCGTGCTCGTCGCTGGTGTGGTTCACCACCAGATCCATGATGACCCGCATTCCCCTTTCGTGGGCTCCGTCCAGCACCTTCCGGAAGGCCTCCATGCCGCCGTACTCCGGGGCGATGTCCATATAGTCGGAGATGTCGTAGCCGCAGTCCACTCCGGGCGAAGGGTACAGGGGTGAAAACCAGACGCCGTCCACCCCCAGGGAGCGGATGTAGTCCAGCTTTTCATACACGCCCCACAGATCCCCCAGGCCGTCGCCGTCCCCATCCCGGAAGCTCCTGGGCCAGATCTGATAAAAGACCGCGTCCTTATACCATCTTGTATGTTCCATGTCCTTTCCCTCCAGACGTTCTTTCTTCCCACGGCAGTCTGCCGTCCTTATCACCGGAATTTTATGTTGACACATTAAAATATAACAGATAGAATAGAAAATAGCAATTTTATTTTGGTGATAATTCCGATGCCTTCACCAAAGAAAGGAAGCAGCCATGATTGCATATTCTGATGGCGTATTCAGCCTGTCCGGCAAGGGCTTTTCCTATTTATTCCGGCTCACCGGCTCCGGCCAGCCGGAGCATCTGCATTTTGGCCCGGTGGTTTCTGCCCGGGATGCCCAGGCCCTGGCCTGCAAGCCGGGCACCGGCTGGGGCGAGAGCATTCTCTATGACCAGGACAGCAAACTCTGCCTGAATTTCCCCCCGCTGGAGTGGAGCGGCAGCGGCCGGGGGGACTACCGGGAGAGCCCCATCTGGCTGGAACGAAACGGCGAGGCCATTCCCACGGACTTTCGCTATGTCAGCCACGAGATCGTGGACGGCCCCATCCCCTCCTCCCTTCCCCAGGCCCGGTACGGCGGCGAGAGCCTGAAGCTGACCCTGGAGGATCCCCGGGGGCTGCGGCTGCACCTGATCTATACCGTATTTGACGATGCCATCACCCGCCGTACTGTTCTGGAAAACAACACAAAGGATGCCATCACCCTGCGTAAACTGATGAGCTTCTGCCTGGATCTGCCGGGGAAGCTGGAAATGACCTCCTTCGGCGGCGGCTGGGCGGCGGAAATGCGTTCCGCCACGGCAAGCGTCAGCTGGAACCGGATCGTCAGCGAAAGCACCACCGGCTTTTCCTCCGCCCGGGCACAGGCGGGGTTCCTTCTGTGTGAGGAAGGAGCCGGAGAGGACAGCGGCGTGGTTTACGGCATCAACCTCATCTACACCGGCAACCACTACGCCTCCGCCCAGCGCAGTTTGCAGGGCCTGAACCGGGTGATGCAGGGCATCAGCCCGGACAGCTTCGGCTGGCCTCTGGCCCCCGGCGAGGGCTTTGAGACGCCGGAAGCGGTGCTGTGCTGGTCCGATCAGGGCAAAAACGGCATGTCGCAGCGAATGCACCGGTTTGTAAACCGCCACATCATCCCCAAGGCCTGGCAGTACCGGGAGCGTCCCGTGCTCTACAACAGCTGGGAGGGCTGCGTCTTCGATTTTAACCAGGCCCGGCTGTTAAGCCTGGGCAAACAGGCGAAGGATCTGGGCTGCGAGCTGTTCGTCCTGGACGACGGCTGGTTCGGCGCCCGGAACAGCGACACCGCAGGTCTGGGCGACTATACCGTCAACCGGAAAAAGCTGCCGGAGGGACTGGACGGCCTGGGCAGGGCCCTGAACAAAATGGGCCTGCAGTTTGGCCTGTGGTTTGAGCCGGAGGCCGTAAATCCGGACAGCGACCTGTATCGGCTTCACCCCGACTGGGCGCTCACCGATGAGCTGCCCCAGCTGTACGGCCGCAATGAGCTGCTGCTGGATCTGACCCGGCAGGAGGTCCGGGACTACATCGTGGAAAACGTGAGCCGGGTGCTGGACAGCGCCCCCATCTCCTACGTCAAGTGGGACATGAACCGCTCCTCCATCGCCCTGGGGGCCAGAGCCCACCGGTATATTCTGGGACTGTATGAGGTGCTGGATCGGATTTTCACCCCCCGTCCGGAGATCCTGCTGGAAAGCTGCTCCTCCGGCGGCAACCGCTTCGACCTGGGCATGCTGTGCTTCTCCCCCCAGGTGTGGGCCTCGGACAACACCGACCCCATCGCCCGGCTGGAGATTCAGCAGAACCTGAGCTGCCTCTATCCTCAGTCCACCATAGGTGCCCATGTCTCCGCCGCGCCTCACGGCCAGACCCTGCGCAATACCCCCCTGTACACCCGGGGCAACGTGGCCTTCTTCGGCTGCCTGGGCTATGAGCTGGATCTCAAGGAGCTTGCCGCCGTGGAGCGGCAGGAGATCCGGGGCCAGGTGGAATTCTATAAGAAATACCGCAGGATCTTCCAGTTCGGTTCCTTCCGCCGTATTTCCACGGAGGAGGGCATCTGCTGGCAGGTGGGGGATGTCCACACCCGCCTGGCGGGGCTGTATCATCTGCTCCAGCCCACCGCCCCCGGCTATGAACGGCTCCGGGTTCCCGGGCTGAAGCCGGGAAAGACCTACACCCTGGAAAGCCGCCGGCAGCTTCTGCGGATGCGCCAGTTCGGCGGCATGGTCAACCATGTGCTCCCCGTGAAGCTGAACCCGGAGGGGGCCGTCATCCGGCAGGCCGACCGGCGCTACGCCATGAAGGACGGCCGGGAGCACTTCACCGCCACCGGAGCCGCTCTGGGGCAGGGCGTGATGCTCAGCGCCCGGTTCACCGGCACCGGCTACGATCCCGATCTGCGGCTGCACACGGATTTCGGCTCCAACGTCTATGTTATTGAGGAGGAAGCTTCCCATGAAAAATCAGAATAACCGCAACAAATACTTTTTCGGTCTGGGCACCGTTGGCCGGGATATGTTCTACGCCTTTGAGTCCAACGCCATCCTCTATTTTCTGTCCGATGTCCTGTCTCTGCCCCTGTGGGTCTTCGCCGCCACCAGCATGGTGCTGTCCGTGCTGCGTATCTTTGACGCCCTGAACGATCCCATCACCGGCCTCATCATCGACAACATCCACTCCCCCTGGGGCAAGTTCAAGCCCGCCATTGCCGTAGGCGGCGTGCTCAGTGCGTTGTTCTACCTGGTTCTGTTCGGCGGCATCGGCACCGGCTGGAGCTTCATCATCTTCTTTGCCGTCGCCTACCTTCTGTGGGACATCAGCTATGGCATCAACGACATTGCCTACTGGACCCTGCTCCCCGCCCTCAGCACCGACCAGAAGCAGCGGGAGAAGAACGGCGCCTTCGCCCGGATCTGCGCCAACATCGGCATGTTTGCCATCATGGTGCTCTGGCAGCCCATCACCCAGGCCATGGGCAACACCCCCAAGGCCTGGTTCCAGGTGGCCCTTGTGATGTGCGCAGCCTATCTCGGCTTCCTGTGCTTCCCCATTTTCGGCGTGAAGGAGGACCGCTCCATCGTCCAGTCCGAGGAAAAGACCACCCTGCGTCAGATGTGGGACGCCCTGACCAAAAACGACCAGCTGCTTTGGACCACCCTGTCTATGGGCCTGTTCATGGTGGGCTACTGCACCACCACCGGCTTTTCCATCTACTATATGAAGTACCTGTTCGGCAACGTGGACATGTATGCCGTGCTGGCAGCCGTCTGCGGCGTGGCCCAGCTGGCCGCCCTGTCCGTATTTCCCCTGTTCTCCAAAAAGTGGAACCGCCGCCAGCTGTACGCCGGCTCTACCGTGCTGGTTGTCGCGGGGTACCTGGTGTTCTTCTTCGCTGATCGCTCTCTGATCCTCATCGCCCTGTCTGCGGTACTGCTGTTCCTGGGCCAGGCCTTCATCCAGCTGCTGATGCTCATGTTCCTGGCGGACACCATCGAGTACGGCCAGTGGAAGCTGGGCAAGCGCAGCGAGTCCATCACCTTCTCCATCCAGCCTCTGATCAACAAGATCGGCGGCGCTCTGTCCACCGGCGTCATCAGCATCACCCTGATCCTCTCCGGCATCAAGCGGGGGGAGGAAACCGCCGCCGCCATCGGCACTGCCGGTCAGAACATCGTGAAAATCTCCATGCTGGCCATCCCCCTGGTGCTCATCGTCCTGGGCTACTTCATCTACCTGAAGAAGTACCGCATTGACGAGGCCTTCTACGCCTCTATCCTCAGGGATCTGGAGGAGCGGGGCGAGCTGAAGTCCAGCCAGGAGCAGACCTGATCCTATTCCATACATATATGGTGCTCCGGAGCGGGTGTGTTCGCTCCGGAGTAGCCGCGGAGGCAATCTATGAACATAAGCGCACTGTTCCATCTTCAGATTATGATGTTCCTGCTGATGGGAACCGGTATTCTTCTGAGAAAAAAGAACATCATCACCCCGGAGGGGAAGAAGTGTCTGACGGATCTCATCATCGACCTTCTTCTTCCCTGCAATATCATCCATTCCTTCTGCGTCAGGCTGAGCCAGGAGATTCTGGTCAGCTGTATTCAGATTCTGTTTGTCAGCATCGCCCTGCAGCTGCTGTGCGTCCTCATTGCCGCCACTGCCTACCGCCGGGTGCCAAAGCAGCAGCGGATGTGCCTGCAGTTTGGCACTGTCTGCTCCAACTCCGTCTTCCTGGGTAACCCCGTGGCCGAAGGACTCTACGGCAGCCTGGGACTGCTGTACGCTTCGGTGTACGTTGTTCCCGTGCGCATGGTGGTATGGTCGGTAGGTGTGTCCTACTTTACCCAAAGCCCTGATTTCAAATCCCTGATGAAAAAGGTTCTGACGCATCCGTGCATCATTGCGGTGGAAATCGGCGTTGTGCTGATGGTCACCCAGGCGCCTCTGCCCCTGTTCCTGGACAAGAGCATCACCGCCCTGAGTAACTGCATCACCGCCATCACCATGCTCTTTATCGGGACGGTGCTTGCCGATGCCGGGGTAAAGGGTGTCATCACCCCGACAACCCTGGGCTTCTCCTTTGTGCGGCTCATTGCCATTCCCACAATTGTGCTCCTGGGCTGCCTCATTTTCCACGTCAACGAAGTCGCCGCCGGTGTGGCCGTGGTTCTTGCCGCCATGCCCGCCGGTACCACCACCGCCATTCTGGCCTCCAAATACAACGGTGACGAAGCCTTTGCCAGCCGCTGTATCGTGCTGACCACCGTGCTGTCCATGGCGATGCTCCCGCTGTGGTGCATGATCCTGAACACCCTTTTCTGATCCCGGGGAGGAATCGTTTATGACAGAAAAAATCTTCGAAACACCCAAAGGCCCCATCCATTACTGGCTGAGCCAGCCCTTTGCCCCGGACACCGTGACGCTGGTGTTCCTGCCGGGACTGACGGCGGACCACCGCCTGTTTGACAAACAGATCGAATACTTTGCCTCCAAATACAATCTCTTTGTGTGGGACGCCCCGGGTCACGCCGCCTCCTGGCCCTTCCGGCTGGACTTTACCCTGATGGACAAGGCCGGATGGCTCCATGACATCCTCCGTCAGGAGGGCATCACGAAGCCTGTGATCGTGGGCCAGTCCATGGGCGGCTATGTGGGACAGGCCTTCGCCCAGCAGTTCCCCGGAGTGCTCAGGGGCTTTGTGTCCATTGACTCCGCCCCTTTGCAGCGCAGGTATGTCACCGGTGCAGAAATCTGGCTGCTCAAGCGCATGGAGCCGGTGTACCTCCACTACCCCTGGAAGCTCCTTCTAAAGCAGGGCACCGAGGGTGTCGCCGAAACCGACTACGGCAGAGCCCTGATGCGGGATATCATGCTGGTCTACGATGGTGACCAGGCCCGGTACGCCAGGCTCAGCGGCCACGGCTTCCAAATGCTGGCAAATGCCATGGAGGCCGACCTGCCCTACGACATATCCTGCCCCGCCATGCTCATCTGCGGGAAAAAGGATCACGCCGGCTCCTGCATCCGCTACAACAAAGCCTGGCATAAGCACACCGGCATTCCCTTGCACTGGATTGAAAACGCCGGACACAATTCCAACACCGATGCACCGGAGACTGTCAACCGCCTGATTGAGGACTTCCTCCGGGAGCTTGACGCATGACAGCTATGGAACCGATCGCCTATCAGCTGACCCGCTCTGACCGGAAGACCGTCTCCATTCAGATCACCCCCCAGGGGGAGCTCCTGGTGCGCTGTCCCAGGCGTATGCGCGCATCGGATGTGGACACCTTTGTACAAAGCAAGCGGAGCTGGATTGAAAAACACCTGGCCTCCCGGGAGCCTTCCCAGCCTCCTCTGACGAAGCCTGAGCACCAGGCTCTGGCCCGGCAGGCCGCCGCGGTTCTCCCGGAAAAAGCTGCCCGGTACGCTGCCCGTCTGGGTGTCAGCTTCGGGCGGATCACCATCCGCACCCAGCGGAAGCGCTGGGGCAGCTGCTCGGCACAGGGCAATCTCAGCTTCAACTGCCTTCTGATGCTGGCCCCGGAGGCGGTGCAGGACTATGTGGTGCTCCATGAGCTGTGCCATCGGAAGCAAATGAATCACTCCCCCCGGTTCTGGGCGCTGGTGGAGCACTTCATGCCTGACTATAAAACCCATGTGGCCTGGCTCAAGACCCATGGGGCTGCGCTCCTGTCCCGAATTCCCGAAAGATAGCGCTTGACTTATCCCCATTTGGGTAGGATAATAAATGGTACTGTTTTCCAAAGAACTACCGGGCGGACTGCCCAGGCAAGGAGGCTCTTCCCTTTGAGCGGCAAAAAGAATCTTCTGATCGTATTACTGATGATCGTTCTTCTGGGCGTGGTCGCCGGTGGACTGGTGTGGAACGCCACGCACTACACCATGATCGACTTCAAGTTCTATCCCCGGGACGCGGCGGTCCTGGATCTGCGGGATCAGGCTCTGACGGTTTCCCAGTATGAGCGGTTTGTCCGCCAGCTGCCGGATTGCCGGATCCGCTGGAACATCCCCTTTCAGGGTCAGACCTATCCGGACACCACTGACACCGTTACAATCACCTCCCTGTCGGAAAGCGATATCCGCATTCTCGGCTACTTTCCCAGCCTGAAAACCGTGGAGGCCGAGGGCTGCACCGACTATGCCGCGCTGCAGCTGCTGTGTCAGACCCTGCCGGAGGTCACCGTCCGCTACAGCATTCCTCTGGGCGGCACAGCCTATCCTTCCGGGGCGGACACCGTACTCCTCACCGGTGTGACCCAGGAGGAGGTTTCCCTTCTGAAATATCTGCCGAACCTGCGTTCCGTCGCCCTTGCGGGGGGCGACTGCCTGGACGGCGCGGATGATCTGCAGAAGTATTGTCAAAAGAATACTATTTCCTTCCACCTGCAATTCGGCAGCGAAACCGTCCCCACCTCTGCCGCCGAGCTGACCATCTCCGGTGCCACCGAGGGCGACCTTTCCCTGCTTTCCCTGCTGCCGGAGCTGAAAAAGCTGCAGCTTCATGATCCGGCCGCCTCCGCCCAGACCGTCACCGGCCTTTCCAAGGCCTATCCAAAGCTCAGCGTCAGCTGGAATAAGACCGTCTGGGGGTCCACCGTGGAAAACGGCGTGGAGGAGCTGGATCTGTCTGCCGCCACTCCCACCACCCTGGAGGAGGTGGAAGCTGCCTGCGCCTATTTCCCCACCCTGAAAGAGGTCTTCCTGGGCCGGTGCGACCAGCTGGACTACGAAAAAATCGCCGACTACCGGGAGCGGAGCCGGAGCCAGTACAAGGTGGTCTGGACCGTAAACTTCCGGGATAAGATGTTCGTCCGCTCGGATGAAAAGTCCTTCTTCCCCTGCCATCCCAACAATGGACGGCTCTGCAACTTCAACGATACCGATGCCAAAAATCTGAAGTATCTGGAGGAGGTGGAGGCCATTGACGTGGGCCACATGCCCCTGACCGATTCCAGCTGGCTCAAGTACATGCCGAAGCTGAAATACCTGATCCTGTCCTGGACCGGCGTGACCAACCTGGACGGCATTGAAAACTGCAAGGAGCTTATTTTCCTGGAGTGCACGGATGGCCCCCTGAAATCCATTGAGGGTATCCAGGAATGCACCGCCCTGGAGGATGTGAACCTCAGCGCCACCCCCGCAGACATTACGCCCCTTCTCGACATGCCCTGGCTGAACAGTGTATACCTGATCTACTGCAGAGGCGGCGATGCCTATAAGGTTTCCCAGGCGCTGCCCGACACCCGGGTGTGCGCCAGCGGCGATGCTTCTGTGGGCGGCGGCTGGCGGCGGCTTCCAAACTACTACGCCATGCGCGATGCCCTGGGCGCCTACTACATGAATTGATCTTTTCACATCGGATTAAGGAATCCTTAATTTTCCGCCCCTTGACAGCCGGGGCCGCAGTGGCGTATAATGTGCCCAGACAGCTCAACCTATGGAGGTTTTTTCATACATGAAAACGAAAAAAATTCTGATAACCGTCCTCACGGTTCTTCTTTTGATCGCCTTCGGTGTCAGCGCGTTCCAGGTCATCCGGTATCTCGTGGAGAGCAGCCAGCAGAAGGCCATCAACCAGCAGCTGTCGGACATGGTTGCCAACGCCCAGACCACCGCCGCCACCACTGAGGCTGCCGAGACTACCGCTGCAACCACGGAGCCCGCCGAGACCACCGAGGCCACCACGGAGCCCACCGGCCCCACCGAGCCCAAGATGCTCCCGGGCTACGCCGACGTGTACGCGCTGAACAACGACATGGTGGGCTGGATCAAGATCGAGGGCACCACCCTGGATAACCCTGTGATGCAGACCCCCTCCAACCGGGACTACTACCTGAACCGGAGCTTTGAGAAGGAGCACAATGCCCATGGCTCCATCTATGCCTGGGCCGAGGCGGACATCAACGCTCCCAGCGACAACATCACCCTTTTCGGTCACAACATGAAGGACGGCACTATGTTCGCCGCCCTGGCAGACTACACCGAGAAGGAGACCTGGGAGAAAAACCCCCTGATCTTCTTCGACACCCTCTACGAATACCAGACCTATAAGATCTTCGCGGTGTTCGCCACCTCCGCCAACATCGGTGAGGGCTTCACCTATCACAAGTTTGTGGACGCAGCGGATCAGGATGCCTTTGACACCTTTGTGGCCAAATGCAAAAAGCTGGCCTATTACGACACCGGCATCACTCCGGTCTACGGTGACAAGCTGCTGTGCCTGTCCACCTGTGAGTATTCCCACGACAACGGCCGTCTGGTGGTCTGCGCCGTGCGGATCACCCACGACAAATGATTCTGCCAGATAAGCCCGGGGAACGCTGCCGTCCTCCGGGCTTCGATTTTCTCTGTTGGCAAGCTTCTGCGGATTGACGCGGAGGTCAACCCGTGGTATAATAAGCTGAATTTCCGAACGATTGGATCAGGAGGTCAAAACGGTGAAAAAGAAGACAGTTACCGTTCTGATAGTCATTGTGCTGGTTCTGCTCATCGCAGTGTCCGGCGTCCTTGGCTACCTGTGGTATATGGAAAACCATATTTTTATTGAGGGCGCGGCATATCCCATCAACGCCCTGGAGCTGGATTTGCGGGAGAAGGACATTTCCACCGCCCATTACGATGCCCTTCACGCCCAGCTGCCGGGCTGCCGCATCCTGTGGAACGTCCCCTTCCGGGGGAGCCGCTACCCCAACGACACCCGGGAGCTGACCATCCCCGACCTGAACCAGGCGGATGTGGGGCTGATCGATACCTATTTTCCCTCCCTTCAGACCCTGGATGCCTCCGGCTGTACGGACTACGCCCTGCTGGAAAAGACGAGTGCCGACCACCCGGACTGGGATGTCATCTACCAGGTGGATATCGGCGGCTCTGCGTATGCGCCGGACACCGCCTCCCTGGAGCTGGAAAAGGGCCAGTATGATCTGGATACCCTGCGAATGAACCTTGTCCATCTTCCCAATGTCACCGCCATCCGCCTGCGGATGCCGGAGCTGACTTTGGAGGAGCTGGAAGCACTGAAGGCGGACTTTGAAAACATCGAGTTTACCTACACCGTGGAGCTTCTGGGGCAGGAGTATGAGGGCGACGCTCAGGAGCTGGATCTGTCCGCCCTGGATCCTGCCGATATGAGCGCCGTGCTGGAAAAGCTGCCCATGCTTTCCCAGCTGAGGCGGATCGAGCTGATGAATGGAGCCGAGTCTCCCTTCACCAAGGCCGACGTAAAAACGCTGATGGATGCCGTTCCCCAGGCCGCCATCCACTACACCTTCCAGCTGTTTGGTGTGGATGTCTCCACCGACTATGCGGAGGATCTGACCTTCAAGAACGAGAAGCTGGGGGACGAATACGAAGCCGAGCTCCGGGAAGCCCTGGACATCATGCCCCTGTGCCCCCGAATCGTGCTGGACAACTGCAGATTCTCCGACGAGCTTCTGGCCCAGCTCCGGGACGACTACCGGGGCAGAACCAAGATCGTCTGGCGTGTGTGGTTCGGCGAAAACATGGCCGGCTCCAGCCTTACAGATGCCACTGCCATCCGGGTATGCTACGGTCTGCTTGACAGCAACTGCAAGGATCTGGTGTACTGCGAGGATGTCGTGTACATGGACATCGGCCACAACGAATGGCTCACCGACGCCAGCTTTATTGCCGGTATGCCGAAGCTGCGCTACCTGATCATCTCCGGTTCCTCCATCAAAACCCTGGAGCCCTTCCGGGTATGCAAGGAACTGAAGTTCCTGGAGCTTACCTACTGCGGTTATATCGACGATCTGTCGCCTCTTGCCGACTGTGTCTCCCTGGAAATGCTGAACGTCAGCAACACCAAGGTCAAGGATTTCACCCCTCTGGATAACCTGCCGCTGACCAGCTTCTTCTGCACGGCCTGGGAGGCAAAGGACTGGGTGAGCGCTGATCAGAAGGAACACTTCAAGGCCACGCACCCCGACTGCCTTGCAAAATTCGGCAAATACCATCCCTACAACAGCGCCGGCTGGCGGTACGCCGACGATAAGAACACCGAAACCCTTCCCTACTATCAGCAGATCCGGGACGTGTTCATGTATGACATCTATCCCAACTGCCCCAACAATGTGGGCTGGTACTACGAGGAGAAAACCAAGTGGACCGTGGTTCCGGCAGAGGAAATGGAACCGGCTCCCCAGCCGGAAGAAACACAGCAGGCTGCTCCGGATGCCGAAACCGAGCCCACGGTTCCGCCGGAAACGGAAACCTGACCTATCCCTGTCAGGCACCGACTTTGGTGCTGTCGCAGCATCGTGCTCGCCCCTCAAAAAGGGTAAGGCACTTTTTCCGTCAATGAACCCGGGAGGAACAGCGGAGCACTCCGCTGTTCCTCCCGGGTTCTGTTGTTCTATTTCTCGGCAGCTTCCACCACATGCTTCATCAGCACACTGGTGGTGACGCTGCCCACGCCGCCGGGAACCGGGGTGATGGCCGCCACAATGGGCTCCACCTCCTGGAAACAGGCATCCCCTGCGATGCCGCCCACGCCTCTTGCGGTGACTTTGCCTGCATCATAGTTGATGGCCACATCAATGACCACCTGCCCGGGGCGGACAAAATCTCCGGTCAGGGAGTTCAGCACCCCGGCTGCCGTGAGGATGATATCCGCCTGACGGCAGAGGGCGGCTGTATTGGGCGTTTTCGTGTGGCAGACGGTCACAGTGGCATCCCTTCCCAGCAGCAGCATGGCCGCGGGCTTTCCCACCACCTGAGACCGCCCGATCACCACGGCAGACTTTCCCCGGCAGTCAATGCCATAGTAGTCCAGGATCTCCATACATGCCGTCGCCGTGCAGGGCGGAAAGCCCACCTCTGCCGACCCGGTGAATACTCCGGCGGCAGAGGCGGCAGTCATGCCGTCCACATCCTTCCGGGGACTGAGCCGGTCACAGATGGTATTGGTATGCTCCCGGAGAGCCGCCGGAAGGGGCCGCAGCAGCAGCACGCCATGGACTGCATCATCGGCATTCAGATCATCCAGGCTGCGAAGAAGCTGTGAAAGCTGTGTGCCCTCCGGAAGCTGGAGGAGGCGCACCTCCACGCCTACCTCCTGCCCCCGCTTCCGGGCGCCCCGGAGGTAGCTTTCATCCGAAGGATCATCTCCCAGCCGCACAATGGCCAGAGTGGGAACCGTCCCTTTTTCCCGGAGGGCAGCCGTCCGCCTTCTCAGGTCGGTGTTGATGGCATCGGCAACATTCTTGCCCAGCAGTAATTGTGCCATGTTTCCTCCTGTCAACCGGCGGTGAGCTGCTTCACCACATCCGCGTAGAGCCTGTCCGCCAGGGGACAATAGGTTTCCAGCAGACGGTTGGCCCTCTGGTTCAGCTCCCCGGCAGCAGCCCGGTTTTTGATGCTGGCCGTGTTGATAAACACGTTCAAAGAGGCGGCCTGCAGGGCGCTTTTGCACAGCACCACGCCGCAGCCCACATCGGAGATGGTGTGTCGGCTGCACTGGGCGGCAAATACAGCCATGCATTCCAGAGCCTGGCCGCACAGCTCCATGATCCTCAGCGGCACCGCGCAGGCATCCATGCTGGCCTTTTCAATAGCGGCCTGACGGCCCGGATCTGCCCGGTCAATGGCGTAGGCCCGGAGCAACGGGGCAAAGCCCCGACCGTCCGCCTCCACCTGATCCAGAAGAAGCGCCTGCAATTCATCGCACTGCCCCATCACGGCAGTCAGGCTCTCCTGCACCTGTGCGTACCGGGGCTTGCCCACGGTGAGCGCCCCTGCCATGTGGCCCAGGGCCGTCCCTATGGCGCCCACCAGGGCGGCCCCACCGCCGCCTCCCGGAGCGGGGGCCCGGGAGGCCACTGCCGCCACAAACCCCCGGCAGGATTCTTGTGTCATATCCATTGGGTTCTTCTCTTTCTCAGAACAGGCCGGAGATTCTGCCGTTCCCGTCCACGTCGATGCGCTCCGCGGCGGGCACCTTGGGCAGACCCGGCATGGTCATGATCTCACCGGTGAGGGCCACCAGGAAGCCGGCGCCGGCGGACACCTTGACATTGCGCACAGTGACGGTGAAGCCCCTGGGCGCGCCCAGCTTGGTCTGGTCATCGGAGAAGGAATACTGGGTCTTGGCCATGCAGATGGGCATCTTGTCATAGCCCAGCTCCGTCAGCGCCTTGATCTGCTTCTCGGCGTTGGCGGTGAAGGTCACGCCATCGCCGTGGTAAATTCTCTTGACAATGGTCTCGATTTTCTCCTTGATGGGCCTGTCCAGCTCGTAGGAGAAGGCAAAGTCATTGTCCTGCTCGCACAGGCGGATGACCTCCTGTGCCAGGGCGATGCCGCCCTCGCCGCCCTTGGCCCAGACCTCGGACAGGGCCACATTGACGCCAAGCTCCCTGCATTTGTCCTCGATGAGCTTCAGCTCGGCCTCGGTGTCGGTGGGGAAGCGGTTGATGGCCACTACGCAGGGGAGCTTATACACCGTGGTGATATTCTCCACATGCTGCAGCAGGTTGGGCAGGCCCTTTTCCAGCGCCTCCAGATTTTCCTTGCCGGTCTCGGCCTTGGGCACGCCGCCGTTGTACTTCAGCGCCCGGGCGGTGGCCACCAGCACCACACAGCTGGGCTTGAGGCCAGCCATGCGGCACTTGATATCCAGGAATTTTTCAGCGCCCAGGTCGGCACCGAAGCCCGCCTCGGTGACGGCGTAGTCGCCAAGCTTCAGAGCCACCTTGGTAGCGGTGACGGAGTTGCAGCCGTGGGCAATGTTGGCAAAGGGGCCGCCGTGGACAAAGGCAGGGGTGTGCTCCAGGGTCTGCACCAGATTGGGCTTCAGGGCGTCCTTCAGCAGGG
>CALYRG010000015.1 GCA_945482615.1 uncultured Clostridia bacterium
TGATGATCGCCGGCAACGACAAGCCCGGCTTCAAGATCGACCTGCACATCAAGGATCTGAACAACGCTCTGGACTGCGCTCACTCCGTCGGCGCTCCTGTGCCTATGACCGCTTCCGTCCAGGAGATTCTGCAGTGGCTGCACAACAACGACTGCGGCCAGAACGACCACAGCGCCATCGCCAAGTACTACGAGCACCTGACCGGCATCAAGATCGGCCGCTAAGGGAAAGGGAGCCGCGGATGAACACAGATTACATGAAAGGCGTCGTGGTGCCGATTCTGACGGTCATAGACGCAGAGGAAAAAATTGACGAGGCCAAAATGCGTGCGCATGTGGACTACGTCATCGAGGGCGGTGTCAGCGGCATTCTGGCCTTCGGCAGCAACGGTGAGTTCTACGTCATCGAGGAAGACGAGATGAAGCGCGGTCTGCAGATCATGGTGGATCAGGCTGCCGGACGTGTGCCTGTGTACTTCGGCATCGGTGCCATCAGCACCAAAAAGTGCTGCCGTCTGGCGAAAATGGCTGTGGCCAATGGCGCTGCCGCTGTGAGCGTCCTGCAGCCCATGTTCCTCAAGCCCACCCGGGCCGAGCTGTATAACCACTTCAAGACCATTGCCGAGAGCGTACCCGAGACCCCGGTTCTGCTGTACAACAACCCCGGGCGTGTGGGCTACACCCTGTCCGCCGACCTGGTGGACGAGCTTGCCCACACCGTGCCCAACATCGTGGGCATGAAGGATACCAGCGGCGACATCACCCAGACCGCTGAGTTCATTCGCCGTACCCGGGACGTGGACTTCAAGGTCTTCGGCGGCAAGGACACCCTGCTGTACGCCAGCATGTGCCACGGAGCTGTGGGCGGTGTGTGCACCGCAGCCAACTTCATGCCGGAGCTCATCACCGATGTGTACAACAAGTTCGCCGCCGGTGATCTGAAGGGCAGCCTGGAGGCACAGTTCAAGCTGAATCCTGTGCGCCTTGCCATGGATCCCGCCAGCTTCCCTGTGGCCGCCAAGGATATGGCCACACTGCGCGGCCGGGACGTAGGCGTACCGTATCTTCCCAACCTGCCCACCCCCGAGGGCCCTGTCACCGAAGGCTTCCGCCGCACCATGACCGAAGCCGGTCTGCTGTAAGAAAGAAGGAGAAATACGATGAGCAATATTCCTACCATTGCCAAGGTTGAAGTATTCCCTGTCGCCGGCCATGACTGCATGGAGCTGAACCTCTCCGGCGCTCACGCCCCTTACTTTACCAGAAACATTGTCATCCTCACCGACTCCAACGGTGTGGAGGGCGTAGGCGAGGTCCCCGGCGGCCAGAAGATCACTGCCGCCATTGAGGCCACCAAGGAACTGGTGCTGGGCACCTCCATCGCCGACTACAAGCAGACCCTGAACAAGGTTCGCGCTTGGCTGGACACCAACATCAAGGACGATGTCCGGGGCCTGCAGACCTTCGATCTGCGTACCGGCGTGCATGTTGTCACAGCTTATGAGGCCCCCCTGCTGGATCTGCTGGGCAAGTTCCTGAACGTGCCCGCCGCAGCGCTGATGGGCGACGGCATCCAGAGAGACAAGGTTCGCTTCCTGAGCTACCTGTTCTACGTGGGCGACCGGAAGAAGACCGACCTGCCCTACGAGGAAGAGCCGGATTCCGACTGCGACTGGTACCGTCTGCGCCACGAGGAGGCTCTGACCCCCGAGAAGATCGTGGCCCTGGCAAAGGCCACCCACGAGAAGTACGGCTTTGAGGACTTCAAGCTCAAGGGCGGCGTTCTGCCTCCCAAGGAGGAGCTGAAGGCCGTGCAGGCCATCAAGGCCGCCTTCCCTGAGGCCCGGGTTGACCTGGACCCCAACGGCTGCTGGAGCCTGAAGGAAGCTCTGGAGATCGCTCCCCAGCTGAAGGAGTGCCTGGCCTACTGCGAGGATCCCTGCGGCGCCGAGAACGGCTACTCCGGCCGTGAGATCATGGCGGAGTTCAAGCGGGAGAGCGGCATGCCCACCGCCACCAACATGATCAACACCGACTGGCGGCAGATGTATCACTCCATCGCCCAGCGCAGTGTGGACATCCCTCTGGCCGACCCCCACTTCTGGACCATGAACGGCTCCGTCCGCGTGGGCCAGCTGTGCAATGACTTCGGCCTCATGTGGGGCTGCCACTCCAACAACCATTTTGATATCTCCCTGGCCATGGTGGTGCAGTGCGCCGCCGCGATTCCCGGCAAGATGAACGGCATCGACACCCACTGGATCTGGCAGGAAGGCCGGGAGCGGCTGACCAAGGAGCCCATGCAGATCGTGGGCGGCTGCATCGAGCTGCCCCGGAAGGGGGGCCTCGGCATCGAAGTGGATCGGGAGCAGGTCATGAAGGCCCACAAGCTGTACATGGACAACTGCCTGGGTGCCCGCGACGATTCCATCGGTATGCAGTACCTGATCCCCGGCTGGACCTTCGACAACAAGAAGCCCTGCCTGGTTCGCTGATCAATAACCAATACAGTCCGGCAAACCCTGTGTTTGCCGGACTTTCCCAAATGAGGAGGCAAATACCATGAATCAACAATTAAAAGCGGATGCGAACGCCATTATTGCAGCCTCTATTGAAGCCGTGAAGCCGGACGAGGCCGTACAGCGTGCCTTGCAGTCCTTCCGCCCCGGCACGGGAAGAACGCTGCTGGTTGCCACCGGCAAGGCGGCGTGGCAGATGGCCTATGCCGCCGTCAAGTGCCTGGGTAAGGTGGACGGCGGCGTGGTGGTCACCAAGTACGACCATGTCAAGGGCGAGATCCCCGGTGTCGTCTGCTGCGAGGGTGGCCACCCCGTCCCGGACGAGGGCAGCTTCGCCGGAACCCGGAAGGCTCTGGAGCTGGTGAAGAATCTGACTGCCGAAGACACGGTACTGTTCCTGCTGTCCGGCGGCGGCAGTGCGCTGTTTGAAGCGCCGCTGGTGGACGCGGACGAGCTGCAGGACATCACCCGGCAGCTGCTGGCCTGCGGCGCGGATATTGTGGAGATGAACACCATCCGCAAACGGCTGTCCGGGGTCAAGGGCGGCCGGTTTGCCCAGCTGTGCGCCCCGGCAAAGGTCTTTGGCATTGTCCTCAGCGACATTCTGGGCGACCCGCTGGATATGATCGCTTCCGGCCCTGCCTATCCCGACTCCACCACCTGTGAGCAGGCCCTGGCCATTGCGAAAAAGTACGGCCTGAAGCTCAGTGGCCATGCCTGGGAGCTGCTGGGGCAGGAGACACCCAAGGAGCTGACCAACGTCACTACCCAGATCACCGGCTCCGTTCGGGAGCTGTGTGCGGCGGCGGCGAAAAAGTGTGAGCAGATGGGCTACACCCCGGTGCTGCTTACCGACCAGCTGTGCTGCGAAGCCCGGCATGCCGGCAGCTTCCTGGCCTCCATCGCCATGACCCACAAGGAAACGGATAAGCCCCTGGCGTATCTGGCCGGCGGTGAGACGGTGGTTCGTCTTACCGGCAAGGGCAAGGGCGGACGGAATCAGGAGCTGGCTCTGGCTGCGGCTCCGGGCATTGAGGGCCTGAACGCCGCGGTGTTCAGCGTGGGCAGTGACGGAACCGACGGCCCCACGGATGCCGCCGGCGGCTACGTGGACGGTGAAACAATGGCAGCCCTGCGTGCTCAGGGCGTGGATGTGTTCGAAGTGCTGCAGGACAACGATGCCTACCATGCGCTGCAGAAAACCGACGGCCTGATTTTCACAGGCGCCACGGGTACCAACGTCAACGATGTGGCGGTGCTGCTGATTCGATAACCGATGCCCCGGCGGTGCAGAACGCTGCCGGGGCGTTCCTAAAGGATAGTGATTACATGGCAAAAATCTATGAGATATTTGGAAACGATGCCCACGCCATGACCATGGCGCTGATGGAGGCAGCAGATATTGCCGCTGCCATCCCCGGGGATGCGTCTGTTGCGCTGAAGCCCAATCTGGTGATGGCGGGAACCCCGGAAAGCGGTGCCACCACCCATGCCGGGGTGCTCTCCGGCTGCATTGAATATCTGCAGAGCCACGGCTTTTCCAAAATTTCCATTATCGAAGGCTCCTGGGTGGGTGACCAGACGGGCAGAGCCTATAAGGTTTGCGGCTATGACAAGGTCTGCCAGAAGTATGGTGTCCCCTTTTATGACCTGAAGCGCGATGACACGGTGACGGTGGAAACCGACCTGCGCCCCATGGAAATCTGCCGCCGGGCCTGGGAGGCAGATTTCCTCATCAGCCTGCCGGTGCTGAAGGGACATTGCCAGACCACCATGACCTGCGCACTGAAAAACTGCAAGGGCTGTATTCCGGACCGGGAAAAGCGCCGTTTCCACAAGGAGGGTCTGATGAAGCCCATCGCCGCCCTGGCCGCCGCACTGAGACCGGATCTTTATATCGTGGACAGCATCTGCGGCGACCTGAATTTTGAGGAGGGCGGCACCCCTGTCCAGACCAACCGGATGTATCTGGGCACCGACCCGGTACAGATCGACACCTACGGCTGCCATCTGATGGGAATTGACACGGCGGAGGTGCCTTATATCGCCCTGGCGGAGCGCTGGGGGGCCGGCTCCATGGAAGTCCGTGACGATGATATCATTACCCTGAACCAGCCCCAATCAAGCCTCAAATACCCGGCGGCCACCGGTATGGTCCGGCAGCTGACCCGGAATGTCCGGCAGAACTCTGCGTGCTCTGCCTGCTATGCCGCGCTGGTGCGGGGCCTGTATTCCGCCGGAGACAACGGCATCCATTATTCCGGCCCCATCGCCATCGGTCAGGGCTGGAAGGGTAAGGAATTTGAGGGCCTGGGCATTGGTAATTGCTGCCAGGGAGCCACCTGCTGCGTCAAGGGCTGTCCCCCTACCGGCAAGGCCGTGATGGAAGCCCTCGCTACGTTCAGCAAAAAATAAAGCATACCCCCTCAGCTCCTGCGAAGAAGCTGAGGGGGTAGCTCTGTAATGCGGCCACGATGAGAAGGATACGGTACGTTCCTCTTGCAGGGACGGTCTGCCCGGCGGTAGGCATTTCCCATTATAACCAGGCCTGGGCGAAAACGTCACCCGGTACTTTGAACGTTTTTACTTCGCACCGCGAATGGCCTTGATCCACTTGCGGCTTTTCAGCCGTGTAATGCACCAGAAAGCCTTGATGACCTGATCCAGCTTGAGGCACACGTAGATCCAGAAGGGGGGCAGATGCAGCACAAGTCCCGCAAGGGCACCCACGGGAATGCTGACCACCCACAGGAACAGAATGTCCGCGACCATCAGGAAGCGGGTATCGCCGCCGCCCCGGAGGACACCCTTCGTCATGATGTTGTTGCTGCTCATAAAGATCACAATAAAGGCAACGGCAAACATCAGCTGACGTGCAATCTCCTCTGTTTCCGCGGAAACCTTGTACATGTGAATCACAGGCTCGCTGATCAGGGTGATGATACCGCCGGCCAGAATGCCGATGGCAAAGCCCAGAACCAGGAAGGTGACGCCCTCCCGCTGGGCGCGGTCCGCGTCTGCTTCGCCCAGGGTGTGGCCGATGACGATGCAGCTGGCCTGGCTGATGCCCTGGGTAAAGGTGGTGGACAGCTGCTGGGTGACGGTAGTGATGGCATTGGCGGCGACGAAGGAGGCGCCAATGTGTCCCATGACCACGGCAACGGCATTGTTGCCCAGACCCAGCAGGGAATCGCTGATGAGCACCGGCAGGCTGATACGAAGGTACTCGCCCAGAAGCCCCCGGCAGCTGCACAGCAGATCCCGCAGACGGTAGCGGATTCTCGTATCGAAGAACAGGAAATACCCCAGAATAACACCGCATTCCAGAATACGGCTGATCAGCGTTCCCAGAGCAGCACCTGCCACACCCATGGCCGGTGCGCCCAGCTTGCCGAAAATGAACACGTAGTTTGCCCCGATGTTTACAAAGAAAGCGGCAATGCTGGTCAGCAGCGGAATCCTGGTCTGGCCCACGCTGCGCAGAACCAGAGTGGTGGTCAGGGCGAGGCCGGTGAGCCAGTAGGACACAATGGACCAGCGGAAGTAGACCGTGCCCAGCTCCAGCAGCGGCTCCTCACCGGAGTACAGGGACAGGATGCCCCGGGGCATCACCAACGTGACCAGGGCAAAGGCTGTTGCAATCAGAAGGCAGAAGCGCAGCATGATGGTGACGGCCTGCTTCAGGCTGACAAGGTCCCTTTTCCCCCAGAACCGGGCGGTAAGAACGGCGGCACCCATACCCATGCCCATGCAGCAGATCTGAAAGAGGCTGATGAACTGATTGGCCAGGGAAACGGCACTCAGGGCGTTTTCGCCCAGACGGCCCACCATTATGGTGTCCATCATGTTGACGCCCATGGTGATCATGCTCTGCAGGGCAATGGGAATGGCAATGGCTGCGCTCTTTTTATAGAAGCCGGGGTCGCGTACAAGCCCGGTCATCTGCATCTGCCAAGCTCCTGCTGTGCCGCGTGGAGAAGCCCCTTCATGTGGCCGGTGGGATAGGCCATGGAACCGAGCTGGCCGCCCATGGAGGGGTAACCGGCAAAGCCGTGATCGATGGAGCAAAAGCCGTCAAACCCGCATTCCACCAGGGCTTTCATGATTTCGTACATGTTGGCGTAGCCGTCCTCACTGAGGGTTTCCTCAAAACGGGGCAGGGGAGCGGAGACGTTGCGGAAATGCACCTCCACCAGATCACCGCCTGCCTGAAATTCCCGGATATCAGACAGCAGATCGCCAAAGGCCGGGTTTTCCAGCCAGCAGCCGACGCACAGCTTTACGCCCAGGGCATGGCTGCCCCCGGCCATTTTCAGCGCCCGGCGGTAATCCATGGTGGAGCAGATCAGGCTGGAAACGCCGCCCAGAGAGGGAACCGGTGGATCGTTGGGGTGGAGGGCCAGACGGACGCCGCTTTCTTCACACACGGGGATGATCCGCTCCAGGAACCAGGCAAAATTGTCCCAGATTTCCTGCTGGCTGTATTCCCGGTCATTGCTGATGGGGCGCCGGTTGATCTCGTCCAGATCCGCATAGAAGGCCGTGCCGCCCCGGGTGTGCTGCCCCACGCCCCGCCCGGTGCGGAAAATGCCGTTGGGCTGCCAGGCCACGGAAACCAGAGGCGCACCGATATCTCCCGCCAGACGCACAAAGTCCGCAAACTGCGCGGCGGCGGCCTCCCGGCCTTCCCGGCCGAGAATGATGTCGGCGTTCTTCTGCAGGGGCGGACAGGCGAAGTCAGAAATTTTCAGATGATACTCTTCAAGACGCGCCACCTCCCGGCGCATATCGGAAAGTGTTGCCTGATCCGGCATGACATTCAGATTCAGATACGCTACACCCATTTCCCGGATGAACGCCAGCTCCTCGGGCGTGTGTCCAAAGCGCGCAGGCACTTCTATTTTTATGGACATCGTGATCTCCTTTCGTTTTTCCGGGCTCCAGCCCGGTATACTCGCAGAATAATTGTACAATGGTGACAGATATTCGACAACTGGCAATATGTCTAAAAATGGCGATGCCTTTTAGAAGAAATGCACAATATTTCACCGCTGTTTTTCCATCCGCTGTTTTTTGGCCGAATAAGCGAGAAATAGCGGCATTATGAGAAAAGCGAGCAATGAAAGAAAATGAATGAAATATTTCACTTTTTGAAATTTTATCAGGAATGTGGAAAAGAGCGCCTTTCTTTGAGCGCTTTTGCGAATTGTTTCCCAGTGACTGATGTGGTATACTTTGGCTACAGGGACGGAACCGGGGATGAAAATCCATCTGCGCAGAACGGTACCACCCAAAAACGGAAAAGTCAAACGATTACAGACTACAAACCAACAAAAGAACAGAAAGGAAAAATTGTTATGAAAAAGCTTTTCGCGATGATCCTTGCTGCAGCTCTGGTCCTGGGCCTGGCAGCCTGCGGCGGCAGCTCCGCTCCCGCTGCAACCACTGCTGCTCCCGCTAAGTCCGACGCTGCTCCTGCTCCCGCTGCCGATGCCGGTGCTGCTGTCACCAGCGATACTGTCTGGCCCGATGGCTCCACCGTGTACATTGACGTCCCCGCCAAGGCCGGCGGCGGCACCGACCTGTACACCCGTTATCTGACCCAGGCTCTGGGTGAGCTGTACCCCAAGGTCAATTTCGTTGTCACCAACTACGATACCACCGAGGTCGGTCGTGAGCACGCCAAGAACGCTGATCCTGACGGCAAAACCCTGGTTATCCACCACGGTGGCTGGTTTCTGGAGTACTGCGCCGGTTCCAGCAATGTCAACCCCAAGGAAGATTTTGAGACTGTCGGCATTCTGAACATGGGCGGCCCTCAGGCCATCATCGCTAAGCCCAATGCTCCTTACAAGAACTTTAAGGAACTGGGCGAGTACATTGCAGCTCATCCCGGCGAAGTCGTCATCGGCTGCTCCCTGGGCGGCGCTTCCCATGCAACCCTGTTCTCCATCGTGGACTCCCTGGGCGAGGGCTACACCGATATGGTGAACTGGGTGCAGTGCGGCTCCGAGGCTGACAAGCTGACCCAGACCGCTTCCGCTTCCATCGATATCGCCAACTGCTCCATTCCCAATGCCCAGGCTTATGAGGCCGACGGCAAGCTGACCATCCTGGGTACCCTTGGACCCTCCGTGGCTACTCTGGACAACATGAGCGAGCTGGTGGGCCTGCAGCTGGGCGATTCCTTCAAGACCACCAAGGAGCAGGGCCTGGATGTGGCTTGGGACTCCTGCTACTACGTGTGGGCACCCAAGGGCACTCCTGAGGATGTCTGCCGCGCCATCAACGAGGCCATCTGCAAGGCTACCGAAGTGCAGTCCTTCATCGACGGCAACAATTCTATGGCCACCTACATCGGCGCTGTTGACTACGACACCGTGCAGGCTACCATCGAGGACGAGTGGTCCAGAATGAGCGCACTGTCCACCGCCATGGGCCTGAATGTCCGCTGATTCCGGGGATATACAGACTTCTGAGCCAAAGTAAGACCTATGTATGACAAGGGCCCGGCAGGCAACAAGGCCCGCCGGGTCCTCACCTTTGACGGATATAGGAAATTGAGGTTGTTATGAAACATAAATTCAATCGTACCTATGTAATGGGTATTCTTGGACTTGCCCTGGCTGCATGGATTGCCTGGCAGACCACCATGATTCCCGAGCGTCTGGTCTCCAACGAGCCCGGCCCCAAGTTCTTCCCCTTCATTTCTGCGGCAGGTATTGCTCTGTTTTCCATCCTATCCATGATTTTTGATGCCCCTAAAGACAAAGAGGCCAAGCCCTATCTGGATCGCGCCGGCTGGACACGTATGGGCCTGATTATGGCGGAGTGTCTGGTGTATTGCTTTGCCATGAACTTTATTGGTTTCTGGATTGCCTCCATCCTTGGACTGTTCGCCTTTGTCTGGACCCTGAAAGGTGACAAAAAAATCAACATTGTGTTCGCTGTTGTATTCTGCATCGTTCTGTCCAGCATCTGCTACTTCGGATTCACCAGAGGTTTCCACATTCCGCTGCCCTCCGGCACACTGTGGAGAACTCTCGACATCAAGATGCCGTAATTTAGAAGGAGATCAACAATGGAAGCTTATCTTTCTGCACTGATGACCCTGCTCCAGCCGACCAACCTGATTATGATGTATCTGTGTGCTATCGTCGGCTGCATTCTGGGTGCTATCCCTGGCTTGTCCGGTGGCCTGGGTATCACGCTGATTCTTCCCATGACCTTTGCTCTGAACACGGAACTGTCCTTCGCTATGCTGGTGGGTATGTATGTTGGCGGTGTGTCCGGCTCCTTTATCGCCGCCGTACTGGTGGGCATCCCTGGCTCCGCCGCCTCCATCGGCACCTGCTATGACGGCTACCCCATGACCAAGAAGGGCCAGGCTGCCAAGGCCCTGTCCATCGGCATCACCGGTTCTTTTATCGGCACCTTTGTGTCCATCATCGTAGCCATGCTCTGTTCCGGCTTCATCGCGGACATCGCCCTGATGCTGGGACCCTGGGAGTACTTCAGCCTTTGCCTCATGGCCATCACTATGGTCATCGGTCTGAGCAACGGCTCCGTATTCAAGGGGCTGCTGGCGGCATTCCTGGGCCTGTGGCTGTCCACCGTGGGCGGTGACCTGGTCACCAACCAGCTTCGCTTCACCTTTAACAACATCAACCTTTATGGCGGAATCAATGTGATCTGTCTGCTGATGGGTGTTTTCGCCCTGCAGCAGGTGGCGACTGCCTATGCCAAGGGCAGGCTGGAAATGCCCGAGGTGGATGCCTCCTCCCTGGGCGGCTTTGGTCTAACGGTGAAAGATTTCGTCGACAACGCACGCACCATCCTGGTCTCTCTGGTAATCGGTTTGTTTGTCGGTTTCCTGCCCGGCATGGGCTCTGGCATCTCCAACCTCATTGCCTACGGTCAGGCCAAGAAGATGGACAAGCATCCGGAGCTGTTCGGCACCGGCTATGACCCCGGTATCTGGGCAACGGAGGTTTCCAATAACGCCGGCGTTGGCGGCGCACTGATTCCCATGATCTCTTTGGGTATCCCCGGCGACGCTACCACCGTGCTGCTGCTGTCCGCCATGACCATCCACGGTTTGCAGGCTGGTCCCATGTTTATCCAGCAGAACCCTGTTCTGGCTGATTTAATCTTCCTGACGGTGCTTATCTCCGCTATTCTGGTGTTCGTTACGGAAATCTTTACCAAGCGCTGGTTCCCCATGCTGCTCAAGGCTCCCTACCACTACCTGTACGGTGCAATCCTTGTCATTTGCTTCATGGGTGCATTCTCTTCCACCACCTCCATGTTCAGCGTTCTGCTGGTGCTTGGCTTCGGCGTTTTGGGCGTCGTTATGGATATGTTCGGCATGCCCAACACGCCGCTGATGCTGGCCTTCATTCTGGGCAGCAAGATCGAAAGCTACTTCCGCATGGGCTGCTCCTACGCCAGGGGCGACCTGACCAGCTTCGTCACCCGCCCGATCTCCCTGATCTTCATTCTGGTTGCCGTCTACAGCGTGGTTGGCCCCATCATCACAAAGGCCATCAAGAACAGGAAGGCCGCCAAGAGCGTGTAAGAATCCGAAATCCATCACGAAAGGAACGGTATTTTTCATGTCTATCAGTCCTGAACGCCGTGAGAAAATGACCAAGTATCTGCGCGGCAGCAGCAAATTCCACGGCGAGTTCAAATACCCCGCGTTCTGCTTCCCCTTTGCGGAGCTGGCCGTGCAGGAGACGGTGGAAATGCCTCCCGAGGACGGCTACGGCTACAAGGTCTACATTTTCACCGCAAAGAACCGCACACCCAACTGCCCTGTCCACATCAACATCCACGGCGGCGGCTTTATCAACCCCCACCAGATCAACGACTCCCTGTGGAGCGCCTGGCTGGCTGACGCCATCCAGGGCGTGGTGGTGGACGTGGACTACACCCTGTCCGATGTGGCACCCTACCCGGTGTGCCTGGATCAGTGCCGCGCGGTAGGCCGCTATGTCTATGCCCACTGCGCCGAGTGGGATTGTGATCCCAAGCGCATCTCCGTGGGCGGCTACAGCGCGGGCGGCACCCTGGCCATGGGCGTTGCCATGAAGGCTGCCCAGACGAAAGAGTGCCCCTATTGCCTGGTGGTGAACGGCTACGGCCCCTCCGATCTGCATTACGAAGCCAAGGATGTGGAGAAGGATGACTACTGGGTGACACCGGAAGGCCGGAATGCAGCCTTCGCGGAGCTGCTCACCGATGGCGATCCCGGGCTGTCCCTGGATCCCTTCCTGTGCCAGGATCGGGCCTCCGACGAGCTTCTGGCGGGCTTGCCCCGCACCGTCATCTGCGCAGGCGGCCTGTGCCCCTTCCGCTTCCAGAATGAGGCCTTTGGCCAGCGCCTGGCTTCTCTGGGCGTGGAGGTGACCATGCGCCGGTTCCAGGGGGCCGTCCATGGCTTCATTCCCCACTTTATGGACCACTGGGAGGAGGGGGCTGAGCTGATTGTTCGCTCCATCCGCTCCGCCAGTCTGTAAGTAAAATCAGAGCCTCTCCGGAGATGGGGAGGTTCTGCGTTTTCTGCCGCGGTATCAGCATAAATTGCTGAACGGAGTGTTTCATTATGTGAAAAATTGTTATTTGCGTGAGATACGGCGCAATTCTTTGAGCATTTGCGAATTGCGTTTTCGGTGAAAGATGTGGTATAGTTCTATTATAACAATTGAAATGCTGTCAATGGAGCAGCTTGCTCCGGCTCAGATGCAGTATGCAAAGAGAAAGGTTGGCGCGTAAAAATGAGAACGAGGATTCGTAATGTTCGTGTGTTTGACGGAGATCGGCTGTGGGAAAAGACGGCTGATGTTCTCTTTGACGAAAGCGGGATTCTTGCCGATGACAACGGACCGGCAGAGGTAGAAGTGGACGGTACCGGAAAGACACTGCTTCCGGGCCTTATCGATGGACATGTTCATATGGGAATGTCCGGAATGGAGCCTCCGGCTACGGAGGCCGGTGTCATAGCCATGGGCGCCCTGCTGGCTGCTCAGGCCCAGGCGCTCTGGCAGTACGGTATCACCACGGTCCGCAACTGCGGAACCGGGAAGAATGGGGACCTGGCTGTGCGCAATGCCATCCGGGAACAGAAGATTCCCGGTGTGCGGATTGTGGGCTGCGGCAGGGTTCTCAGCATCACCGGCGGCCACGGCTGGCCCATGGCAATCGAGTGCGACAGCGTGGATGAAATCCGGAAAGCGGCCCGACTGCAGCTGCGGGAGGGCGCTGACTTTGTCAAGCTCATGGCAACCGGCGGTATGGGAACGAAAGGTTCTGTACCCAACGCCCCTCAGCTCACCGAGGAACAGATGCGGACGGCGGTGGAGGAGGCTGCGCTGGTGGGGAAATTTACCGCGGCCCACTGCACCGGTCTGGAAGGTGCCCAGCGGGCCATCCGGGCGGGTGTTCATATTATCGAACACGCGCAGCTGGACGAAGAAACTGCGGCAATGATGGCACAGTCCGGAGCGGTCTACTGCCCCACCATCGTCACCCGCTACAACATTCTGCACACGGAGGACCCCAAATTCCAGTGGATGCGTGCGAAAGCCAATCCGGGCGACCTTGTCCGTAAGAAAAAGGCGCTGAATCTGTGCAAATCAATGGGGATTCCGGTGATCGCCGGAACGGATGCCGGGCCCAATCCCTTGACGCCTCTGGGCAGCAGCCTGTGGCGGGAGCTTGGGATCTACTGCGAGTTTGGAATGACGCCTGTGGAGGCGCTTCACGCCGCAACAGCCGGTGCAGCCTCCGTCCTGGGAATCGATGGAGAAACCGGTTCGGTTCGCCCCGGCCTGTGCGCGGACCTGACGCTGTATGACGGCGACCCCACTGGAGATATCGGCCAGCTGAACACCCTGTGCTGTACCTGGCAGGGCGGTATTTTGAGATATCACAAATAACGGAAAGGAAAAACGCTACTATGTCCATTCGGGAAGAATATGAAGCATACGTTGCGCGGCGCCAGGCCATTGCCAAGAACCATTTCGGAAAGATCTGGCTGGAGCAGACCAGCCGCTATGTCCATCCCTTCCGGCTGTACGGTAACGTGTGGTACGTGGGCGACAGCTGGGTCTGCGTCCATCTCATCGATACCGGCGACGGCCTTCTGCTCATCGACTCCGGCAACTGCGGGGCAACCGCCATGCTGGTGCAGGCCATCTGGGAGGCGGGCTTCAACCCCGCTGACGTGAAGTGGATCATCCACTCCCACGGCCATCTGGATCACATCGGCGCTGCCAACTTCTTCAAGGAAATGTACGGCACCAAGCTGTACCTGGGAGAGCCGGATGCCCGGATGTTCCGGGAAAAACCGGAGATTTCTGCCATCTATGACTCCCACAGTGACCTGGATGCCCTGTTCGTGCCGGATTACGAGATCAAAGAGGGGGATGTGCTGACATTCGGCAACACCACCATCCGCTGCACCCTGGTTCCGGGCCATACCGACGGCTGTGTTGCCCTGTTCTTCGACGCCCATAACGGCGATGAGGTCAAGCGCTGCGGCTACTACGGCGGCTTCGGCTTCAACACCTTGCAGAAGGACTACCTGATGGAGATTGGCGACACCGCGCTGCACACCCGGCAGGTTTACCTGGAATCCCTTGCCAAGGTCCGCAATGAGAAGGTGGAGGTGTTCCTGGGCAACCACTGCATCAACAATGACACCCTTGGCCGCCGCCAGAAGCAGCTGGACAACCCCGACGGCCCCAACCCCTTTGTGGATGACAAGGCCTGGGGCGCTTATCTGGACGAGAAGCGGGATGCTCTGCTGGCCTTCATGGCCGATCCCAAAAACAACTGAGGGAATAGCTTATGCACACACCTGAACAGCTCAGATTACAGCTAAAACAGCAGCAGCGCCGCACCCGGGGGCTGGGCCTTGCCCATGTGGCGGTGTATGTGGCGGCCGTTGTGCTGCTTCTGCTTCGGATGGAGGCTCCGGCTATGGTACTGGGAGCCGGAAACGCAATCCTCTACTTCCTGTTCGTGCGCAGGCTCCTCACCCGCTACAGCCAGGCGGTGACAAACGCGAATCTTCTGTGCGGCCTGTGTCAGCCCCTGGAGGAAGCCTGGTGCACGGAGAACACCTGCATGACGGAAGGGGAGTTTGAAGACCTGAAGCTGCTTCCCCTGCGCCGGGGAAAGGGCAGCAGCCTCATGGCCCACAATGGGTTTGCCGGGAATCTGGGCCAGCTGTCCGTGAGGGGCTTTGAGGCCACCTTCCACTACCCCTACACAACACCCAGCGGGAAGACAAGCTACCGCTTCCTCAACGGAACGCTCCTGGTGTCCCGGGGACAGGAGAAAGAGGGCACCCAGTGGCTCCTTCTGCACAAATCCCTGCTGGAGGAAGAAGCGCAGCAGCTTTTTCTGGACCAAAACGGCTACCGGAATGTTGCCTTGTCCACATGCGGACTGGAGGATTTCCTGCTCTATGCCGCCTGTTCGGAGGCGCAGGTGCCCGAAGCGCTGTGCCAGCACCTGGAGCTTCTGGCCCGTGGGGCGAAGCATCTCGGCGCGGTGCGGCTGGGCGGGGACTGCTGCGCTGTGTTCCTGGTGAACCGGTTCTATACCCGCCGGGTAAAGGTGCGGGAGCTTCCCGAAGCGCAGGATCTTTGCGTCAATCCCCTGCCGGAGCGGGACGCGGTATTGGCGCTGATGCGCTGGTGGCACAAACAATAATACGGCTATGACCCTCCCGCTGCGCAGGATTCCAACCGGCGTCAGCGGGGGTCAAAGTATTTCCGGCGGAGATCGGAAAACCACAGCAAGATAGAGGTAATCAATGACAAAACCCACACAGAGTGAACGCTTCCCCTGGGCCATTCTGATTGGCGGCCTGCTGTTTCAAGGAGCCTATACGGGTATTCTGATCAACAGCACCGGCTTGGTAATTTCTGCCACCATCCTGGACATGGGCTTTTCCGCTGGGGCTCTGAGCCCATACTACACGATCAAAATGCTGGCGGGAGCTGCTACCATCCCCATCATGACCAGCCTGTTCTACCGCTGGGGAGCCAAACGGTTCCTGGGCCTGATGGCCGCAGCCTCCTGCATTGCCTTTGGCGTCATGGCGCTGTTTACCCAGCCCTGGCAATGGTATGCGGACGCGGTTGTGATGGGTGTATTCGGCGGGATTTCGGGTATGGTGATCCCCTGCATCATCAACAACTGGTTCAAAAAATACAACGGTGTGATAACGGGAGCGGTTATGGCGTCCTCCGGCCTGATGGGAGCGGCGTTCAATCCGATCTGCTCCCGGTGGATTTCTTCCTGCGGCTGGCAGGGAACATCTGTGATCCTTGCGCTGCTGGTGGGCGGCCTGTGCCTGTTCGCGGCGTTGTTTCTGCTCCACCTGAGGCCCTCGGACTGCAATCGAACGGCCTTTGGAGAGGGCGTGCAGGGGCAGAAAAAGGCAGTCCAGTCCGGCTTTGCAGGAGACAGACAGGTTCTGATGGTGGTTTTGTGCGTTGGCGTGCTGCTGACCGGTTCCATCATGGTGCAGATGATCAATTACATTCCGCTCTACGCCGCGTCCATTGGCTTTGACTTAAACGTCGGCGCTCTGATGACCTCCTTCATTATGGTCGGTAATGTGGCGGGAAAGCTTCTGGCCGGTGTCATCAGCGACCGAATCGGCCCCTGGAAGACCGGAATATGCATCTTCGCCGCCGTTGGGGTGGGCATGGCTGTCCTGATGGCGGAGCCGGGGCAGCCGGTATACCTGTATGGGGCGTCCGTGCTGTATGGATTTGCTTACAGCATTTCCACGGTTCTGCCGGCTCTTGTATGCCTGGATGCATTTGGCTCTGAACGCTATGCAAAAAAACTCAGCAGGATTGTCGCCATCAACAATCTGCTGGGTGCGCTCTGTAATTTTCTGATGGCGGCGATATACGACAATACGGCGTCCTTCCGGCTGGTATTCTGCATGGGCATCGTGCTGTGCTGCTGCTCTGCAATGTTTGCCCTGACCATTCTGGCCATCCGTGCAAAGGCGCTGCAAATCAAGACATTCGTGTAGAAAACGGAGGAAACCAACATGGCGATAACCCAGGAACGTTACAATGAGCTGATCGAAATTCTGCGGCAGACCGGAAACCCTGTCCATGTCCCGGAAATGTACAGTGAGGAGATTCAGAATTTTACAAAGCTTTCCAGGCGGGAGACCGTGGAGCTGGAGGCGGGGGGCTATCCCTTCCGGGTGTATATCAATACCGCAAACCACAAGACGGAAAATGCCCCTCTGTTCATCAATATCCACGGCGGCGGCTGGTATATTGGGCATGAGGTCAATGATGTGTACTTTGCGGCCTGGCTTGCGGAGAACATCGGGGGCGTGGTGGTGGATGTGGATTATTCCACGTCTGGTATTGCCCCCTGGAACGTGATGTACAGCCAGTGCCTGAAGGCCGTGGAGTATGCCGTGGAGAACGCCCAAAAGCTGGGCTGTGACGAGGATCGGATCTCCATCGGCGGCTACAGCGCCGGCGGCCATCTTACCGCCTCTATGGTTACGACCCTGGCCCAGAGGGGAAAGACACCCTTTGCACTGGATGTGCTGTGCTATGCGCCTCTTGACATGTCGGCAAAGGAAAAGCCGGCCCCCAGGAATGAGGCGGAGGCCAGAATGAATAAGCGGGGTGCGGCCTTCGAGGAGCTGCTGCTCCGGGGGGAGGAGGCCTACAGACAGACCCCCACCTTCAATCCCTACATCACCCCGGACGAGACCCTGGCCAATTACCCCGCCACCCTGGTCATCACCGCCGGAAGATGCGGCTTCCGCTTCGAGGACGAGGCCTACGGTGCCCGCCTGGCGGCCCAGGGGGTTGAAACCACCATGAAGCGCTACCCGGGTGCCGGTCACGGCTTCATCCCCCACTTCTTTGATGACTGGCAGGATGCCGCCGAGCTGATCGCCCGCCATATCGTGGCAGCAAGACGGAAATAACCCATTTATGGATGAACGCGCCGAAGAGGGGAGTGTCCCTTCTTCGGCGCGTTTATCAAACAGAACAATTCCATATCTAAAATAATTCTATGCAGACAGAGGCTGCTTCTACCCGGCAACAGAAAATACCCGCTGTCATTTCATACAGCGGGCATTCCCAAAATAGAAAGAAGAGAGGTAGAAAAGAGGAGCTTGTTCGTCCGAAAGGCTGCGGCTCACGGCTTCCGCCGCCTTTCTTGCGAATAGGATAACGCCGGATTATGAAGGGCGTGTAAACGAAAAACAAACATTTTGCAACGGAATTTAAAATAATCGGAGAAGCCGCAAGAGGCTTATTCACACACCCACATCACAGTCTGTCCCGAATGTACGTCCCGATCTGGGCCCGGCCTACATTCAGGGTAAAGGAAAACTCCTGCTCCACCATGCCCTCCACCTTGTGCAGGATCTCCAGCTCGCTGGTGGGGAGCCCTTTTTCGGTTCTTCGCTTGTGCAGGCAGCCTGCCAGCAGAAGAAGCTCGCGGGTATCCCGCCGGGAAAGGATCTGCTGGAACTGGAGCGTTCTCTGCTTGCGATCCTCTATCCATGGCATCCGGTCATTTTTGACACTGGAAATAATGGCATCGATTTCCTCCCGGGTCAGTACCGGACGTATCCGGGAGGAAAGCCGCGGGCTGGAGGCAGGCAGATAGATGGTTGCGCTGCCGGAAGCGATGGGTTCTATCACCAGATACTCCTGCTCCCCGCTGCCGAAATCCATGCTGCGCCTATCCGCAATCCGGCAGACACCGTGGCTTCCGTAGCTGATATAGTCACCTTTGCTGTACATATTCTTCCTCCTTCCAGGGGCAAACCTGTGTCATATTATTGTAACAGATTGGAGAGCGCATTTGCAAAGGCAGTTTTCTCCAAAGAAAATCCCTGATTTTTTGTGGAAAATGTCCTTTGAAACAAAGCGAATAATCGAGTATACTACCTGTGTAACGAGTGGCATCTCTGCATAAATCCAGTTGCGCAGGGGTGCCGCTATTTTTTAAAAGGAGGATATCAAAATGAAACGGGTAAAAGCGGCGTGTGTCTGTCAGGCGCTTCACTTCCTGCTCAAAGAGGATGTGGAACATCATGTTGCGGTGAAGCTCGTACAGGAAGAAGTTGCACATTACAAAGCCTCTTTGGAACGCAAGCAGATAAAGTACAGAATTCTGGAAGAGCTTCCCCAGGAGGATGGCTCCATCATGTTGAAAGTCATCAAGCAGTACAACGCCTGTCCTGTGGGGGATTATCTGAACTGAATACAGATTCAGCGCGTAGCCTATGGCGTAAATCCGGCATTGGGCTGCACGCTGTTTTTATGCAAAGGAATTCAGGCATTTCTCCAAATGACCGGGGTATGGCAGCCCCGGTGACGCTGTCGGCCTTCAAAGGGCCCGGGAAATTGTCCCGATGTTACCATTTCATACTGATATTCAATTAAAAACTATAATTCGCAAGAATTGAAGTTTTTAATAGGAAGATCATAATGAGACGGGTACCCATGATTTTCTATTCCGAAAATCATGGGTACGACAACGCCGCAAGGCGGTGTCTTTCTGATTAAAATGAAAGATTTTAATCAAAAAATAGTATCAGAACAAATAGTACATAAAATGGTAACACTTTGCATGTGCCGGATTGCTATAATAAAAGCAGTTTGGGTTCCGTTTTCCATGGCGCTGCAAACGCCGGACGCAGAAGGACAGGAGGAAGACGGACGGAAAGAGAAGGCAGAAAGGACAGATTGTATGAATGAGGTCAAACAGCCCAAAAAGCCGCTGATTTTTTATTACGTGGTGATGCTGATGGTTCTGGGCGTGTTCAATTTCCTGGCGATGCCCTGGCTCATGGAGCGGCAGATTCAGGAGGTGGACTACGGAACCTTTATGTCCATGACCGAGCAGAAGGACATCGGCCAGGTGGATGTGCAGCAGAATCAGATCGTTTTTACCAATAAGGAAGGCAGCAAGGTCTATAAAACCGGCCTGATGGACGATCCCGGGCGGACAGAAAGGCTGTATGCTGCCGGAGCTGTATTCTCCAGCGAAATCGTGGAGGAAACCTCCCCACTGCTGAGTGTGATCCTGTCGTGGATTCTGCCGCTGGTGCTGTTTGTCGCCATCGGACAGGTGCTGTCCAGAAAAATGATGGACAAAATGGGCGGCCCCAACGCCATGTCCTTCAACATGGGCAAGTCCAATGCCAAGGTGTATGTGAAGTCCTCCGACGGCATCAGCTTTGCGGATGTGGAGGGTGTGGATGAGGCGGAGGAAAGCCTTGCCGAAATCGTGGACTACCTTCACGATCCCGGGAAATATACGCAAATCGGCGCCACCATGCCCAAGGGCGTTTTGCTGGTGGGCCCTCCGGGCACCGGCAAGACCATGCTGGCCAAGGCAGTGGCAGGTGAAGCCAACGTGCCCTTCTTCTCCATGAGCGGCTCGGAATTTGTGGAGATGTTCGTGGGTATGGGCGCCAGCAAGGTCAGAGACCTTTTCAAGCAGGCCAAGGAGAAGGCCCCCTGCATCGTGTTCATCGATGAGATCGATGCCATCGGTCAGAAGCGCAACACCGGCGGCGGAATGGGCGGCAACGATGAGCGGGAGCAGACCCTCAACCAGCTGCTCACGGAGATGGACGGCTTTGAGGGCAACTCCGGCGTGATGATTCTGGCGGCCACCAACCGTCCCGAATCCCTTGACCCGGCGCTGACCCGTCCCGGCCGGTTTGACCGCCGGGTGCCTGTGGAACTGCCGGATCTGGAGGGCCGGGAAAAGATTCTGAAGGTTCACGCCAAGAAGGTGAAGCTTGCCGAGGATGTGGACTTTAAGACCATTGCAAGAATGGCCTCCGGTGCTTCCGGCGCGGAGCTTGCGAACATCGTCAATGAAGCAGCCCTGCGGGCTGTCCGGGACGGCAGAAAATTTGCCACCCAGGCAGACATGGAGGAGTCCATCGAGGTGGTTATCGCGGGCTACCAGAAGAAGAACGCCATCCTTACGGACAAGGAGAAGATGGCAGTTGCCTATCACGAGATCGGCCATGCGCTGGTAGCGGCGCTGCAGACCCATTCCGCTCCGGTGCAGAAGATCACCATCGTCCCCAGAACCTCCGGCGCACTGGGCTATACCATGCAGGTGGAGGAAGGCAATCACTACCTGATGACCAGGGAGGAGATCGAAAACAAGATCGCGACCTACACCGGCGGCCGTGCCGCCGAGGAGGTTGCCCTGGGCAGCGTCTCCACCGGCGCTTCCAACGATATTGAGCAGGCTACCAAGCTGGCCCGGGCCATGATCTCCCGCTACGGCATGAGCGAGGAATTTGACATGGTGGCGCTGGAGACCGTGACCAACCAGTACCTTGGCGGGGATGCCAGCCTGGCTTGCTCCGCCGAGACCCAGACAAGGATCGATCAGCTGGTGGTGGAGCTGGTGAAGAAGCAGCACAACAAAGCCCGGCAGCTGCTCCTGGACAACCGGGAGAAGCTGGAGGAGCTGTCCCGGTACCTCTATGAGAGGGAAACCATCACCGGCGAGGAATTTATGAACATTCTGAATGGATGAATGATGTGACATTGGATTCCGGGAGCGTGCTGCATGCTCCCGGCTTCTTTCGAAGACCCCACCCGGAAACAGGAGGAGAAAACATGGAAACCTATCGTGCCGGTATCGACATCGGCTCCACCACCGTAAAGCTGGTGATTCTGGATGAAAACGGTCAAATGGTGTTTGGACAGTACCGGCGGCATCATGCGCACACCCAGCAGACCCTGTTCTCGCTGCTGAAGGAAGCCCAGCAGAGTCTGGGAGAGCGCACCCTGAAGGTGAAAATCACGGGCTCCGGTGCCATCAATCTGGGAAAGGCACTGGAAATTGAATTTGTCCAGGAGGTCGTTGCCGTTGCCGCCGCGCTGAAAGCTGCCGCTCCTCAGACGGACGTAGCCATTGAACTGGGCGGCGAGGACGCCAAGATCATCTATTTCAGCGGCGGTCTGGAGGAACGGATGAACGGCGTCTGCGCCGGAGGCACCGGCTCCTTTATCGACCAGATGGCGGCGCTTTTGCAGACAGATGCCATGGGCCTGAACGATGCAGCCCGGGATTACAGGCAGATCTATCCCATTGCCGCCCGGTGCGGCGTGTTTGCGAAGACGGATATCCAGCCCCTGATCAACGAAGGGGCAACCAAGGCGGATCTTGCCGCGTCCATTTTTCAGGCCGTGGTCAATCAGACCATCTCGGGCCTGGCCTGCGGCAAGCCCATCCGGGGCACGGTGGCCTTTCTGGGCGGGCCTCTCCATTTCCTGACGGAGCTGAAGGCTGCCTTTGTCCGCACCCTGAAGCTGACAGAGCAGACCATCGTCGATCCGGAAAACGCACACCTGTTTGCCGCCATGGGTGCGGCGCTGGAAGCGGACGATGCCCGACAAATTGGACTCCCGGCGCTGATTGAGAAGCTGCACTCCGGCGTACAGGTCAGCTTTGAAATGCCCCGGCTGGAGCCGCTGTTCCGGGACGAAGGAGCGTATGACGCCTTTTGCCTGCGTCACAGCCGGGCTGTGGTGAAAAAAGCGGAGCTGGCCTCCTATGCAGGCAATTGTTATCTGGGCATCGATGCCGGCTCCACCACCACGAAGCTGGTGCTGATCGGGGAGAATGGAGAGCTTCTCTGGCAGTTTTACAGGGGAAATCAGGGCAATCCCATTCTTACGGCCCAGTTTGCCGTGGGACAGCTGCAAAGAGCGCTTCCCGATACGGCAAAAATTGTCCGGGCATGCTCCACCGGCTACGGCGAAGCCCTGATGAAATCCGCCTTCAGCCTGGACGAGGGAGTGGTGGAGACCATCGCCCACTGCACCGCTGCCGCGTTTTTTGACAGGGACGTGGACTGCGTGCTGGACATCGGCGGTCAGGACATGAAGTGCATCAAGCTGAAAAACGGCACGGTGGACACCATCCTTCTCAACGAGGCCTGCTCCTCCGGCTGCGGCTCCTTCATTGAGAATTTCGCCACTTCTCTGGGGTTCACCGCGGAAGCGTTTGCGAAGGAAGCCCTGTTTGCCAAGGCACCTGTGGATCTGGGAACCCGCTGCACGGTGTTTATGAACTCCAATGTCAAGCAGGCCCAGAAGGAGGGAGCATCGGTTTCCGACATCTCCGCCGGCCTTGCCTACTCCGTCATCAAAAATGCTCTGTACAAGGTCATCAAGCTGGCATCCCCCGAGGATCTGGGCAGACACATCGTGGTCCAGGGCGGCACCTTCCACAACCAGGCAGTGCTGCGGGCCTTTGAGAAGATTTCCGGCGTGGATGCCACCTGCCCGGATATCTCCGGCCTGATGGGGGCTTTCGGCGCGGCGCTGGTGGCAAGGGGGCATTATGCAGGGAAGCAGAGCAGTATGCTCTCCCTCGATGAGATTCAGAAGCTGTCCTACACGTCCTCGACTGTACGCTGCGGCGGCTGCTCCAACAACTGTATGCTCACCGTGAACAAGTTCCCCGGGGGCAGAAGACACGTCAGCGGCAACCGCTGCGAAAAGGGCGCGGGAGGCGACAGGGGAGAAAAGGCCCCTAATCTGGTGCTCTACAAGCGGGAGCGGATCTTCGGCTATCCCCCGCTGGAGGAAGGGGAGGCACCCCGGGGCACCATCGGCATCCCCCGGGTGCTGAACATGTATGAGAATTACCCCTTCTGGGCCACCTTCTTCCGGGAGCTGGGCTTCCGGGTGGTGCTGTCCCCCTTCTCTACCCGCAGAATCTATGAAAAGGGCATGGAGTCCATTCCCTCGGAGTCCGAGTGCTATCCCGCCAAGCTGTCCCACGGCCATGTCCAGTGGCTCATCGATCAGGGGATCAAAACCATCTTCCACCCCTGCGTATTCTACGAGCATCAGGAGACGAAGCAGGCCCAGAACCACTACAACTGCCCCATCGTGGTGTCCTATGCGGAGAATCTGAAAAACAACGTGGAGGCTATAAGCTCCGGCGATGTCCACTATATCCGGCCCTTCATCGCCTTTACCAGTGAGAAGACCGCCGCTGACCGGCTGGTGAAGACCGCCGCCGAAGAGTGGGGGATTCCCGCCGGAGAGGTTCGCGCTGCCGTGGAGAAGGCCTGGGCCGAACAGCAGCAGGCCAAGGCCGATATCCGCGCCGAGGGGGAACGGCTTTTGGCACGGATGGAGGAAACAGGCGGACGGGGCATTGTCCTGGCTGGCCGCCCCTACCATATCGATCCGGAGATCAACCACGGCATTCCCGAGCTGATTGCCTCCTACGGCCTGACGGTGTTCACCGAGGACAGTCTGCCCATCGACTTTGAGCCGGAGCGGCCCATCCGTGTGGTGGATCAGTGGGTGTACCATTCCAGGCTTTACAGCGCGGCTCAGTTCGTGTCCCGGCGGGATGATCTGGAGCTGATCCAGCTCAACTCCTTCGGCTGCGGGCTGGACGCCGTCACCACCGACCAGGTCAGCGAGATCCTGGAAAAGAGCAACAAGCTCTATACCCTTTTGAAGATCGACGAGGTCAACAATCTGGGGGCGGTGCGCATTCGCATCCGCTCGCTGCTTGCCGCCATGGATATGCGCCGGGAGAAGAACATTGCTGCCAATCCGGCCCCCATTACATACCAGCGCAGAGAGTTTACAAAGGAGATGTTCCGGCAGGGGTATACCATTCTGGCCCCGCAGATGAGCCCCATCCACTTTGACATTCTGGAGCCGGTAATCCGAAGACACGGCTACAATCTTGTCCTGCTGGACAATGATAACCGCCGGGCCATTGACACGGGCCTGAAATTTGTCAACAATGATGCCTGCTTCCCCTCCATCACGGTGGTGGGGCAGATCATGCAGGCGGTTCTTTCCGGCAGGTACGATACCGATCACCTGGCCGTTCTGATGACCCAGACCGGCGGCTGCTGCCGGGCCAGCAACTATGTTGCCTTTATCCGCCGGGCGCTGGAAAAGGCGGGCCTGGGCCATATCCCGGTTATCTCCCTCAACGCCAACGGCATGGAGAAAAACGAGGGCTTCCACCTGACCCCCAGCCTGATCAAGGATTTGCTCAAGGGCGTGGTCTACGGCGATCTGCTGATGCGCTGCCTGTACCGGGTGCGGCCCTATGAGCTGGTCCCGGGCTCTGCCAATGCCCTGCACCGGAAGTGGCGGGAAACCTGCATCCGGGAGCTGACCGCCGGAGGCAGCCACCGGGACTACCGCAGTGTGTGCCGCCAGATTGTGGAAGATTTTGACACGCTGCCCATTGACGAGCGTCTGAGAAAGCCCAGAGTCGGCGTGGTGGGGGAGATCCTGGTCAAGTACATGCCCCTTGCCAATAACCATCTGGTTGACCTCCTGGAGCGGGAGGGAGCGGAGGCGGTGGTGCCCGATCTGATGGACTTTTTAAATTACTGCATGTACAACGGCAAGTATAAGTCCGAGTTCCTGGGCGCAAAAAAGAGCGGTGAAATGGTGGCGCAGACCGCAGTCAAGTTCATCCGGCAGATCCGCAAGCCCGCACTGGAGGCTCTGGAAAAGAGCAAGCGGTTTGACGCTCCCATGCACATTGAGGATATCGCCGAGCAGACCAAGCCCTTCCTGTCCATCGGCAACCAGTACGGAGAGGGGTGGTTCCTCACCGGCGAGATGATCGAGCTGATCAAAAGCGGCGTACCCAATATCGTCTGCATCCAGCCTTTCGCGTGCCTTCCCAACCATGTGGTGGGTAAGGGCGTGATCAAGCAGCTGAAAAAGGCGTACCCCCAGGCCAACATCGCCGCGGTGGACTACGACCCCGGCGCCAGCGAGGTCAATCAGCTCAACCGGATCAAGCTGATGCTGGCGACTGCGAAGGAGAATCTGAAAGCCGCGCAGTCGCAGGAAAGCTGTGCCGTTGCAGATTGAACTGTATATTCAAGCAGAAAGCAGTCCTGCCAGATCCGGCAGGACTGCTTTTCTCAGAAATAGGTTCCGACCTGGGTGAGGCTCCGGTGCAGATCCTCCCGGTAGTTTTCGTCACTGGGGTTCAGGGAGTTGACACAGAAGCCGTTGACACCGGCTTTCGCGGTGCTGTGGCAGTACCGGCCCTGGCCCAGGTACATGGCCACATGGCCGGGGAAAAACAGCAGATCGCCGGGCTTCATGGCATCTATGGGGATTCTCCGAATGGGGAATCCCTCCCGGATCTCGGCATCCCGGTAGATGAGAATGCCGCAGAGCATATAGGCCATGGAGACAAGGCCGGAGCAGTCGATGCCCATGGGGGACTTGCCGCCCCAGCGGTAGTGGGTGCCCCGGTAGAGCATGGCGGCATCCACCAGCGCCTGCCGAAGGGTGTTTTCATCCGCGGACAGGGGCGCGGTGTGAAGCGCTGCCGGAATGCTGTCCGGTACAAAGCCCCTTCGTCCGTCTGCCAGACCCACCAGCTGCCAGCCGTTTGCAGGATCAGCCAGTGCGGACAACACTGCGCCCCGGGGTAGGGTGATGAGGATGCGTCCCCGGACCCGGGGCTCGGACAGGACATCGCAGAAGCTTTTGTTCCGGATGACTTTTCTGGGCCGGGCTTCCCAGAGGGCCGCAGCTTCATCGCCGGCAAGAAGCGCCTCCCTGGAGACGAAGCCCTCATAGCGGTAGTGGGTACGCACCCGATACCAGCCTGGCGCGGGCTGCTCCAGAATATCCACCACCATGCCGTACAGGACTTCATCCACCAGGCTGCTTTCCACACTGGGGGCGGCGAACATTGGGCAGATGGGCACTGTGACAATGGCTTTCATCCTGCGGCTTCCTCCTTTACAGCGTTATAGATCATCCGGGAGAGCTGACCGATCAGCCGATTCTGCTGGGGCTCGCCGTCCAGCGCAGGGCCGTCCCAGGTGAAGATTCCCAGATAGTAGGGCCGATCCTTCAGAAGAAAGATACCCGCGTCATGGCACAGATGATCCAGCCCGCCGGGCTTGTGGGCAACGGCCACCGGGTCCGGGATGTAGCGCTGCAGGCCATCGGTAAACCGGCAGCGGGTAAGAAAATCAAGGGCGACAGAGCACAGGGGCCCGTTCAGAATTCTCCCATGGTACAGCATGGAGAAGACCCGGTACAGCTCTGTGGGGGAGGTGTAATTGTCGCGCCCCTGGGCGATGGCCTGATGATCCAGCATTTTTCGCCGGAGCCGGGTCTGAATCAGACCAAGACTCCGGAAGTAGCGGTTGATGTGCGCAAAGCCCAGCAGGGAAATGACGGTGTTGGCGGCAGTGTTGTCGCTGGATACGATCATCCAGTACAGCATTTCCTCCAGGCTCGCACCGTCCTGCCGGTACTCCGGCTCAAAGACCCGGGTGTCCCCGCAGAAATCTCCGGGGGAAATAATCAGCTTCTGCCCCAGAGACAGCTTCCCCTCCATCACATCCTGAAGAGCACAGCACACAATGGGAACCTTGATGGTGGAGGCGGAGACAACCTGGGTGTTTTCCCGAATGGCGGCAATGGGCGTTCCGGTGGTGAGGTCGACGCAGTACAGCGCGGTTTTTGCCGGAAAAGCGTCCATAATCTTTTTAAGACGCAGGGTCAGATTCTCCATTTGACTGCCTCCAATCGGTTTCGCAGTTTCACCTGCCACGGGATGATCGATTCCGTGACAGAAAAAGCAGGAACGTCTGTACGCATTATAGTATACGCCGCCGGCGGTGTCAATGCTGTGCCGGAAAAGCAGCGGAAGGAGCCGGACAGCATAATTATTTTTGAAAACACATTGAAATCTTCCGAAAAAAGGTATATATTGATAACGGCTTTATCTATACACTTTATGCTGCGCCAAGGGGAGGTATCCGCATGAACAATCTGTTCCTGGATGCATATACGGTTGTATCGATCCTGATCGCTCTGGCGGACCTCATCCTGGCAGTGAGATCTCTCATGAGGAACACCACCGCCGGACGGTATCTCGGATATGCCTGCGTGGGTGCTGCAGTGGTGGACATCAGCTACCTGGTCAGTATTCTCAGCGACAGCTACCTGTGCATGTCGGTCATGTCCAGCATCTATTTTTCCACCATCGACGTTATGCTGCTGTGTCTGCTGGTGTTTGTTGTGTACTTCACAAAGGGAAGCTTTTCCCAGCTGGGACGAAGGCTGATGCTTTTGGCCGTCGCCTACACACTTTTTGAGATCATCGTCTTTGCCGTCAATCCCTTTTCGGAAATCGCCATCGGCTATATCCCCAGGGACACGCTCATTGCCCGCTACAGCTATCAGATGCGGCTGCTGTACAAAATACATCTGGTGTTCACCTATTCGCTGGTGGTTACGGTGCTGTCCCTTCTGGTCTGCAAAATGTGCCTGGTTCCCAGGGAATACCGGCTGCAATACGGCTTTGTCATCTTCGGGATTCTGGCCATTGTGTTTGTAAACGGCGTGTTTCTGTTCTCGCCGGTGCAGAATGTCTACAGCCTTCTGGACTATTCCATCTGCGGCTACAGCCTGACGGCCTTTCTGCTCTACTGGAGCTGCTTCAACTATGCCAGCCATGGTATGCTCAATACCCTGAAGACCAGTGTTTTCGAAAGCATCGGCCAGGGTATTGTCCTGTTCGACTATGACGACAACCTGATCCTCCACAACGCCCGGGCCGATGCCCTCCTGGGCGGGATTTCCCCGAAGAACTGTGCCCGCCTGGAGGATTTTCTGCGCTGCTATGATCTGCCCCTGGACATGGGGACGGAGGAAAGCAGTGCCTCCATCCAGTGCTATATCGAAGACGGAGGCGCTCTTCGCCCTCTGCGCTGTGACATCCGCAGCCTGAAAAACAGGACAGGGCAGAGGCTGGGACAGCTGTTCGTCTTCTCGGACGCGGTGCTGGAGACGGATCTTCTGACGGGCTTTCAGAACTGGGAGAGCTTCCAGGTCTTTTCCGGCAGCAACCCCGATGCGTTTCCGTGCCCCACCGCCGTGGCGGTCTGCGACATCAACAGCCTGTCGGTACTCAACAGCACCAGAGGCAACCAGGCCGGGGATCAGGCCATCAAGCAGCTTGCCGATACCATGCGGCAGAGCTTCCCCAAGCAGACCTACTACGTCCGCGGCTCGGAGGCAAACCTCATTGCCCTGTGTGTACACAGCACGGAGGCAGATATGCATGGGTATATGCAGAAGGTGCGGCAGACCTTCACCAGGAAGCTGCAGTATGCAGTCAGCGTAACCAGCCGGGAGCAGCCGGATGTGCTCCAGGCTGTCCCGGTTGCCCTGAAAGCCATGCGCGCAAAAAAGCTGCTGGACCGGGAATCCATCCACTCCGAAATGCTGACTTCCCTGATCCGGGCGCTTCAGGAGTGCGACAATGATACGGAGCATCACGTGCGCCGGACACAGCAGATGGGTCTGAAGCTGGCGCAGAGGATTGAACTCACAGATATGCAGCAGAGTAACCTCTCCCTTTTGTGCCTGCTGCACGATATCGGTAAGATCGGCGTCCCCCTGGAAATTCTCAACAAGCCCGGCAGACTTACCGCCGAGGAGTGGAAAATCCTCCAGTCCCACACGGAAAAGGGCTATGCCATTGCCAACAGCAACAATGAGCTGAAGGGCATTGCCGAGGAGATCCGGCATCACCACGAGCGCTGGGATGGCAGAGGCTACCCCGACGGCCTGAGCCGCGAGAGCATTCCCCTTCTGTCCCGGGTGATTGCGGTGGTGGATGCGTACGATGCCATGACCAACAACCGCAGCTACCGCAGCGCCGTTACGCCTGCCCGGGCTGTGGAGGAGCTGAAACGGTGTGCCGGCAGCCAGTTCGATCCGTATATTGTGTCGGAGTTCATCAAAATGCTCCGGGAGGACATGCCGGAGGCATATCCCGATCCGGAAAAATCTGCCCAGCTGCCCTATACCCGGGAGGCGCCCCCCGCTCCTGCGGATGTTTCGGCGGAGACCGGAAGCCATGTGCACATCGTTCCCTGCAGCCGGTATGTGCTGGACGAGTCCATGCGGATCGTATATGCGGATGAAAGCTTTGAAAAAATGACGGGGTATTCCCCGGAGGAGGTCCAAACAAGCGTCATCCATCAGGCGGATCTGATTCCGGAGGAGGAGCGGACGGAGTACCTGTGTACCGTCAACGCCCTGCTTTCCAAGAACACGATCCTGCTTTTGGAGCACAAGATCCGACGCAAGGACGGCTCCATTATTTACGTATTCTGCTCCGGAAGAGTCTATTTTGACTCCGTGACCAGACAGGAGCGTTCGGAGATCATCATTGTGGATCTGGTAAGGACCCACTCCATGAAGCTGCTGGCAGACGCGGAGCAGAGCAAGGCGCAGGTGCGGCTCAAATACTGGGAGGACACCTACCGCAGGGATCCCCTCACCGGCCTGATGAATCACGCTGCCTTCCGCAGTGATGTGGAGCTGAAGCTGCTGGGGGGCAGGTGTACAGTTGTGATGCTGATGGCAGACGTGGACAAGTTCAAGCAGTACAATGACCGGTTCGGCCATCACAACGGCGATAAATTCCTGATTCTGGTTGCCCAGGCCCTGAGTCTGGCGCTCCGGAAGGAGGACTGCGCCTGCCGTTTGGGCGGCGACGAATTTGCGGCGGCGCTTTTCTTTGACAGCGACACCAGGGAAAGTGTCATTATGGAGCGGGTGCAGCAGATCTACGACAAGGTAAACATCGCTCTGAAGGGAATTGACGGTGGAACGGGCATTTCTATGGGCGCCGCCCTGGCAGCCCCGGACACCACCTTCAACCAGCTGTACGAGGCATCGGACATGGCACTGTACCAGGCAAAGGAGTCCGGAAGAGGAAGGCTTGTGCTCAGTCCCGGAAGTCCCGCCAAGCTTTGATACGCATTTTTCATAAAACGGTTTCTGGCCGCCATCGACGGTCTGGGAACAATTCGTGGGATATAATGACAGGATGAATCCAGGCACAGCCAAAATCAAACAGCAGCAGGGCCTTTCCCGGGAATGGGAAAGGCCCTGTAATGCGTTTGAAAGTGTGCTCCATTCGGAAGGACAGACTGCCCTGCGTCAGGCAGGGAGATAGGCCATCAGCAGCCGCTCCAGATACCAGCGCATCATATTCGGCAGATCGTAGCTGCGGTCCATGGTTACCCAGTTGTATACAAGGCCACGGCTGGCAACCATGAGAAAGGAAGCAATCTGCTCTGCCGTATCCGTGCTGCGGATCTGGCCGGAGTCCAGGCCCCGCTGAACCACGGCAATCAGCACCCTGGACATACCGCTGTGGGGATCCCGGTTGAAGTGGGGGTTCCGGGCATTGTACAGCAAATAAATCAGCCGGGGCTGGGTCTGGTCGCAGGAATAGTGGGCGTAATAATCGAAGAAGGTCAGAATCTGCTCCCGGACGGTTGGCTGGGTCAGCTCTGGGGCAACGACCTCCGCAAAGTAATGGTCAGCCACCCGGTAGGTCTCATAGAACACATCCAGCTTGGTCTTAAAATAGTGATAAAAGGTTCCGATGGAGACATCCGCTTTGGAGATAATATCCCGGATGGTGATGTCTTCGTAATCCTTTTCCGCCAGCAGCGCATCGGCGGCATAGAACAGCCTGTCCTTCGTCTGTTCTGCCTGGAGCTGACGTTTTCCCTTTTCCGGCACGGCGGATACCTCCTATCCTGAAATGCGGCACATTGTTCTATATTATACAGGATGTGAGACGGATGCGCAAGCCCTTCCTCTTGTAAATATTGCACATTCTTTGTAGGTGTTACAATGATGTGTGACAGGTAAAAGAAAAAAGAATAGCGAATAGGGTTGGCATGTGCTAAGGTTGAGTTGTCCAGACAAAACCGAAAGGCAGGTGCCACCCT
>CALYRG010000016.1 GCA_945482615.1 uncultured Clostridia bacterium
CGCTCGCCGTCGTCCATGTCGCCGTAGATGGCGCCGGTACGGCCGCCGAAATAGTAGTCGTTGTCCAGGAAGTAGACCCTGACACCGTCAGAGCGGTTTGTCAGCCGCATGACGCCGCAGTACTGCTGCCGCCAGCCCAGAGAAACCTTGAACTGGGCAACCAGCTCCACCTCGTAGGCGGCGTTGGTCTTGATCTTATTGTAGTAGGGCAGGATCAGAATGACCTCGTTGCCCTCGATCCGGGACAGAGCGGCAGGCAGAGCCTCCATCACATCGCCCAGGCCGCCGGACTTGCAGTAGGGTGCGCCCTCAGAGGCGCAGACGGCAATTTTCATACGGTCTCCCCTCGCTTGATGATGATGGGATTGTTCCTGGTGCCGATGAGCTTGGCGCCGGGGGTTACGGTGACATTCTTATCCAGAATGACGTACTTAAGCTCACAGCCCTCGCCCACTACGGTGTCGTTCATGATGACGCACTCGTCCACCTGCGCGCCGGCGCACACCGTGACCTGACGGAACAGGACGGAGTTTTTTACATTGCCCTCCAGTATGCAGCCGTCAGCCGCCAGGCAGTTGTCGATGTGGCAATCTTCGCCGTAGTAGGTGGGAACACGGTCGCGCACCTTGGTATAGACAGGATGGGCACCGTAGAAGATGTCCTGGCGCACATCTTCGTTGATGAGATCCAGGGAGTGCTCGAAATACTCCTGGACAGACTCGTTAAACTGCGCCACGCCGCCAAAGGGGTAGGTATTCACGCTGACAACGCCATGCTGCCAGCCGCCCATGACCAGATCCCGGTCCATGTGGTACTTGTCCCGGGCCAGCATATCCTTGACAGAGCGGATCAGGAACTTCTTGCTCAGCACAAAAATGTCCATGGAGGCAACATACTCGGCAGGCGCCGCGTAGTCCACCACAATATCGGTGACCTTGCCGTCCTCCACCTTCAGGGCCAGGTCGATCATCTTGGAGCCGTTGCAGATGCCTTCCTTGGTGACCACGGTGACATCGCAGCCGCTGGCCACATGGGCCTTCAGCACATCCTTCAGATCCAGGTTGGACACCACGGCAGAGTCGATCATAATGACCATTTCGTCATCATTGCCGTACTCCAGGAAGTCCATGGCATCGGCCAGGGATTCCAGCTTTCCGTGGTAGGAGTGATTTGCGGACTGGGAGTAGGGGGTCAGGAATTCCAGTCCGCCCTCCTCCATCTCCAGGCCCCATTCCTCGCCGTCGCCCACATGGTTCATCAGGGACTGGAAGTTGTGCCGGGCGATGATGCCGATGTGCCGGATGCCGGCGCTGGAGAGGTTGGACAGGGCGAAGTCCACCTGGCGGTAGCGGCCGCCGTAGGGCAGAGATGCCATGGTACGCTTGTCGGTCAGATCACCCAGGCTTGCGTCATTGGTGAAGATAATACCCATTGCTTTCATAGTGCGTCAATCCTCCTTACAGCATGTCACCGGGCCGCAGCACGGAGCCGGCTTCAACGACAGCGCCCTTGGAAGTGACGCTGATCTTTCTGTCCTCGTCCTTGTCAAAAGCTCCGCCCACAACGGCGTTCTTGCAGACCTTGGAATTTTCGCCCAGGATGGCATTGCGGACGATAGCGCCGTCCTCAATGGTGACGCCGGGCATAACCACGGAGTCCTCCACCAGAGCGCCCTTACCCACGGTGCAGCCCACGGAAATCACGGAATGCTTTACGGTGCCATAGATGGAAGAACCCTCCGCCACAAAGGCATTGGTGATTCTGGAGGCCTCGTCAATGTAGGACGACGGCATGGCAGAGTTCCGGGCGTAGATCTTGAACCGCTCGTCGCCCCGGAGGTTGAAGGCGGGATTCTTGCCCAGCAGCTCCATATTGGCTTCCCACAGGGAGGAGATGGTTCCCACGTCCTTCCAGTAGCCGTCAAAGGGATAGGCCATCAGCTTGTGGCCGTTGTTCAGCAGGTACGGGATGATGTTCTTGCCGAAGTCGTTGGAGGACTTGGGGTCATCCTCGTCCACCAGCAGGGCATTGCGCAGATCCTTCCAGTTGAAGCAGTAGATACCCATGGAGGCATTGGTGGACTTGGGCTTGGCAGGCTTCTCCTCGAACTCGTAGATGGTGTTGTCGGGGTTGGTGTTCAGGATGCCGAACCGGGAAGCCTCGGACAGGGGCACATTCCGAACGGCGATGGTGGCGGAGGCGCCGTGCTCCTCATGGTAGGCCACCATAGCGGCGTAGTCCATCTTGTAGATATGGTCGCCGGACAGAACCACCACATAGTCGGGGTCAAAGCGGTCAACGAAGTCGATGTTCTGATAGATGGCATTGGCTGTGCCCTTATACCAGCCGGACTTCTTGTCGTGGCGCTCATAGGGAGGCAGCACCTGGGCGCAGCTGTGGGTCTTGTTCAGATTCCAGGGCTGACCGTTGCCGATATACTCATTGAGCTCCAGAGGCTGATACTGGGTCAGAATGCCCACGGTGTCGATGCCGGAGTTCACGCAGTTGCTCAGAGGAAAGTCGATGATGCGGTACTTGCCGCCGAAGGGAACAGCAGGCTTGGCAGTCTTCTCGGTGAGGACCTTCAGACGGCTGCCCTGGCCACCGGCCAGCAGCATTGCGATTACGCGTTTTTTCTGAAAATACATGGTCACAGCTCCTTATGTAGAAATTGGGTTTCTCAGGGGGCGCACATGTCCGGAGCGGAATCGGCAATGGATCCCGGGAGGCTCCTTTCGGCCCAAAAACCGCTCAGGCATATTTTTTCACGTTCATACCATATCACATTTTTTACAAATTAGAAATGGACAAACTCGCTAAAATATCCCGGAGCTTTTCATCATTTTGCACAATTGTTCGCCAGCTTGCCGGAAATTTGCCGGGATTATCCACAATTTCCAGCCGCTTTTCCAACCAATTCACTCCCAGCCAACGGCCAAATTTGTAGCCGCAGCGGTCGAAAGCGGCAAACAGGCGGTAGCCCTGCTTTTCATGGAAACGAAGGGAGCGGCTATTTTCGCTGGTGACCAGGGAATAGACCACCTGATAGCCCTGCAGGCACAGGATGCGCTCCAGCGCGGCATATAGCCCGGCCCCCACGCCCCGGCCCATGGCCTCCTGTGCCAGGTAGATGGACACCTCGGCGCAGTAGCCGTAGGCCTGCCGCTCAAAGGGAGCGCTGCCGTAGGCGTAGCCCAGGACCCGGCCGTCCCGCTCATACACCAGCCAGGGGAATTGGCGGGTGTAGGTATGGAACCGCCTCTCAAATTCTTCCGTGTCCGGGACGGTATACTCAAAGGACACGGTGGTGTTCTCCACATAGGGAGCATAGATTTTCAGCATCTCCGGCACATCGGAGACAAGCGCCATCCGGATCATGGTTTCCCTCTCTTTGCTGCGGTGAAATCCCGCCCCGGAAGGGGCGGGAAGGATTTATTGTGCGGCCGGGTATTCGTTGCACAGGAGGCGGTAGGGTGCTTCGTCCTCCTCAATGGCGGGGAATCGGCCCACCGGCGGATTGAACCGGTTGTCGGTGTTGTCATCATTGCACTGACTGACCTCGCCCAGCAGCACCGCTCCGGTGCCGGGCTCCACAGAGAAATCATGGTACAGGTACTGCTGCACATGGATGCTCTCGCCGGGGGTCAGACGGATCTGGGTGCCGGCGGGAACAGTGTAGGTGCGGCCGTCGGTGTGGACGGTGACATCGGATTCATAATCGATTTCCTCATTGGGCAGGCTGTTATACACCCGGATCAACACATTTCCGCCGCCCCGGTTGATGATGTCCTCGGTCTTGTACCAGTGGAAGTGGTTGGGGGCGTACTGGCCCTCCTTCAGGTACAGCAGCTTTTCGGCGTAGACCTTGGGGTACTTGTCCGCCATGGCGCGGTTGCCATTTCGGATGGTGATGAGGGAGAAGCCGAACCTGTCAAAGTCGTTCATGCCGTAGTCGGTGATATCCCAGCCCAGCATACAGTCCCGCACTTCGTCATACTCATGCCCGATGGTCTGCCACTGCTCCGGGGTAAAATGGCAGAAGGGAGGCAGATAGCAGCAGTATTTTTCGCACATGGCCTCCAGTTCCTTCAGAGCCGCGTTGATTTGTGAGCGCTTCATCGCAAAACCTCCATTACATGTCCTTTTTCAGCCAGGCGTAGCCTCCGCCGGGCAAAAATACATTTTTCGCGGCGCGGGTTCTCCCGGTGAGAAGATCCGTCCAGCCCTCTCCCTCGTCCACCCAGGCAACCTGGACATCGTTTCCGAAGTTGAACAGCAGCAGCAGCTTCTCCCCCTGGTAATACCGTCCGATGCCCAGGATCTGGTCGTTGTGGGGTTCCAGAATCCAGGTGTCCGCGTCGGCATGGAAGGCCCTGTGGGCACAGCGCAGGTCGTAGAGCCGCCGGATGGCGGTGTAGAGCCGCCCCTCCTTGGTAGACGGGTCGGTGCGGTTTTTCGCCGCCTCCCAGTTCATATTGCCCCGGTGCAGATACCGGCTGTCCGCCTTCTTCAGCGGGTCCAGGTGGTAGGAATAATCGTTCTCCCGGGCAATCTCATCCCCGCTGTAGAGCACCGGGATGCCGCTCTGGGCCAGAAGGAACGCATGGAGCATCTCGTCCAGGGACAGGGCCTTGTCCAGCTTTTCCCCGTCCTTCTCAAAGCTGGCGGACTCCACGCCGCACAGACTGGCCGTGGTTCCGCACAGGCGGGCATCGCCCAGCCGGGGGTCTTCGTTATACAGCTCTCCCCGGGCGCCGCTGTTGAAGCTGCCCCGGAACCAGTCGTTGAGGAAGCGCTTGTGGGTAACCTCCTCCATGCCGAATTGTTTCAGGAAGGGATAATCGAGGCCCCAGCCGATGTCGTCATGGCAGCGCAGATAGTTCAGGAAGGTGTACTGCCTGGGAAGGGCAAACACCGTGCCCAGCTGGTGCCTGAGCAGGCGCACATCGTGGGTGGCCACGGTGTGCCAGAGGGTCGCCATGGTGGTAACATTATAAATCATGTGGCACTCCGGCTTCTCCACGGTGCCAAAGTAGGGCACCACCTTGCTGGGCTCCATGACGATCTCTCCCAGCAGCAGTGTGCCGGGACACACCACCTGGCAGCTCAGCCGCAGCAGCCGCACCAGATCGTGCACCTGGGGCAGATTCCGGCAGGAGGTTCCCAGCTCCTTCCATATGTACGGCGTGGCATCCAGACGGATCACGTCCACACCCTGGTTGCAAAGGAACAGCATGTCTGCGGTCATCTCCCGCAGGACGGTGGGATTTGCATAGTTTAAGTCCCACTGGTAGGGATAGAACGTGGTCATGACCACCTTCTGAGCCTCCTCACACCAGGTGAAGTTTCCGGGGGCAGTGGTGGGGAAGACCTGCGGAACGGTACGCTCGAACTGCGTGGGAATCTCCCAGCTGTCATAGAAGAAGTACCGGTCCTGATATGCCTTCTCCCCCTGTCTTGCCCGGAGGGCCCAGGGGTGATCCTCACTGGTGTGGTTCATCACAAAGTCCAGGCACACCACCATCTTCTGCAGGTGGCAGGCCCGGGTCAGCTCCGCCAGATCCTCCATGGTGCCCAGCTCCGGCTGAACCTTCCGGAAGTCGGCAACAGCGTAGCCGCCGTCACTGCGGTCCGGCGGGCTTTGCAGCAGGGGCATCAGATGCAGGTAGTTGACGCCGGTCTCACGGAGGTAGTCCAGATGCTCCCGGGTACCCTGGAGGGTTCCGCCGAAGCACTGGGTGTAGGCCAGCATTCCGTAGTTTTTCTGATCCCGGTACCAATCGGGTCTTTCCTCCCGCTCCCGATCCAGGGCGCGCAGATCCTCGCTTCGCTCCAGGTACGCATTTTGGAGCATTTCGCAGAACAGCTCAAATGTATCGGAGCCCGGATAGAGCCGGGAATAAAGCTGCCGGAGCTCCGATGCGTAATTGGTCATGCGCTTTGAAAAGGCACTCTCCAAAAAAACACCTCCAGGTGGTTTTCCAAGTTTCGTTTATTATAACACAGAATGCCACGCTTGTCAGCCCCCTTTTTATGGATTCCAACCAATGAACGCGAAAATCCCTCCTGGCAAGCCAGGAGGGATTCCCGCAAAAGGATTTGGAAAGAAGAGAGGTAGAAAAGAGGATCTACGGAAGCTCCGAAATCGCGGCCAGAACACCTGTTCTGACGGCGTTTCCGAACGAAAGGAAGCGGCTCACGGCTTCCGCTTGCCTTTCTGTTGACAGCATAATCGACCCTTTTGAACACGTCATAACGGAATTGAAAACAAAAATCGACTTTTTTGTGAACGAGTCCTGGAACTGCGGCAATCCCGCCGTTTGCGTCAGATCCCCTTGGCTCCGGGGAACACCAGGGTGACCTTGAACAGGTCGCCGTCCACCAGGAGCTGAAGCTCGCCGCCCTGCAGCTCCATCAGGCTCTTGGCAATGTTCAGCCCCAGGCCGCTGCCCTCGGTATTCCGGGAGCCGTCGCCCCGGACAAAGCGCTCCATCAGCTCGTCGGAGTCGATGTTCAGCTGCTCCCGGGAGATATTCTTCAGAGAGAGCAGCACCTTTCCCTCGGCCTCCATCAGGTCAATGTACAGCCGGGTGCCGGGCATGGCATACTTCACCGCATTGGTCAAAAGGTTACTGAGCACCCGCCAAACCAGCTTTCCGTCTGCCTGCATAAATACGTTTTCCTGGCTGTGCCGGAACATGGGCACCAGCTTCGCCCGGGCCAGCTTATCGGCAAACTCTCCCAGGGCCTGGTTCACAGACTCCACGGCGTCCACCGTCTCCAGCTCCACGCTCATGTTGCCGGTGCTGGCCTTGGACATCTCCATCAGGTCGTCAATCAGCTTTTTCAGTCTCAGGGACTGGCGGTTCAGCACCTCCAGGTACTGCTGCTCCTCCTGGTCGGTGTGGGGCTTCTGCAGCAGATCCACGTAGTTGATGATGGAGGTCAGGGGCGTCTTGATGTCATGGGAGACGTTGGTGATAAGCTCCGTCTTCATCCGCTCGGACTTAAGCTGCTTCTTGGCAGCCACCACCGCTACGCCCGCCAGGCCGTTGAGACCCTGGGCAAACTCCCGGAAGGCACCCTGCATGGTGCTCTCATCCACCTGGATATTGAGGTCTCCCTTGCCCATCCGCTTGGTGCTCTCCAGCAGCTGGCCGAAGCAATTAGCGCCGTAGATGATGAGCGCGGCATCGGCAATCAGCGCCAGGGTCAGGAAGGTCTCGGAACCGGATGCCAGACCGATGGTAGGCAGTGCCAACAGTGCCACGCCCCCCAGCAGCCACTGCCAGGTCACGCCCAGCATGGAGATCATGACGTGGAGCTTTTCCCACAGCCAGCGGAAGAATGTGGCGCTCCATCTGCTGAGAACCGTCATCAGCGCGCCGCCGAAGGAGCCAAGCCACTGGAACACCCCACGCAGCAGCTTACCCAGCCAGGGCAGCGTCCGATCCCGCAGCGTCCGCCATAGCCAGGCGATACAGCCCAATGTCAGGAAAATCGCCCGGACAGTCAGAAGATTCCGCCACCAGTAGCCGTCGGGGGTCTTGACCTGTGCAGCAAACGCAAAGCCGAAGCCCACCGTCAGCAGGCAGGCGGCAAAGTACACACTGACGGCCGCAGCAGCCGCCACAGCCAGACTCTGGCGCATGAGGTCGTACAGCCCTCCGCCCACGGCCACCACAGCCACCCAGCCCAGCAGGACCACCAGGCTATACACATCCAGGCTCAGGCAGTTGAGGCCCCCCGCCCGGATCTCCTGCCGACCTGCCTTATGTCCGGCAGCGGCACACAGGTACACCACACACACCGCCAGCACCAGGAAGCTGATGCCCAGCAGGGCAAACAGCTGGTTGCGGTAGGGCTGGAGCATGGCCAGAGCGGAATACATCGTGGCATCCACGGCGCCGTCCTCGGTATAAACCTCCACCGTCAGCTCCGGCATGGGAAGGAGCACATACTGGGCATTCACTTTCTCCCCCAGCGCGTTATCCTGGTAGGTTGTGCGCTGAATATCGTAGGTTTTCAGGTTTTTCCCTGCGATCATCACAGGCTCGGTGACGGCAGGCCCCGTCTGAGCAGCTTCCGTCCCGGCAGGCTCGGTTTCAGCCGGTGCAGTCGTGGGAGGAGCCGTAGTCACAGGCACGGTTTCAGGAGCAACCGTTTCCGCCTGGACGGTCTCGTCCTCCGGCAGAGCGGAAGCAGAGGATGCATCCTCCGTTCCCTCCGGCTGCGTCCAGGTTTCCTCTGTGGAATCCGTTTCCTCCGGCATGGTCTGGGGCACCGTGGCCTCGGTTACCACAGGAGGCTCCGTGGGTTCCGGCTGCGTTTCCTCTGTGGGTTCCGGCTGGGCAGGGCTTATTACAGGGTTGAACCGGAGCACCAGGTCTCCATTGATCAGCTCACCGGTGCCGATTGCCTGTGTGTCGCCCGCCTGGAAGACCGTTCCCTCCGGGCCGAGCAGCTCTGCCCGGTAGATTTCTCCGATGGTATCAAAGCCCCCCAGGTTGGCAAAGCGCACATACACGGTGCCGTCCGATGCGGTAAAGGCTGTACCGATGATGGAAAAGCGGATGGTGCCGTTATACTCGCATTCCAGCTCCACCTCCTGGATGGTGACACCGGAGGCAGGGATGGCACTGTAATAGCTGTAGTTTCCGTCAATCACGGAGACGGCCTCCGGCTGCTGGGCCGTCAGCTGCTGAATCTGCTGGTGGGAAGCGGGCACTGCCGACACAAGATAGGCATACTTGCCGCTGGCAGGGAAGGTGTAGACCTCCTTGGCCCGCTGGGCGGTGAGATTTCCATAGCCCGCCACCACCTGGCCCTCCGCGTCCTTGATGACATAGCCCACATGGTCAAAATTCAGGTCGGAATAATGGGCATACAGGTGCTCCAGCAGCTCCTCCGGGCAGCCGCCCATGGTCTTGCCGCAGTAGTACATGGCTTCCTTCCGGGCAATGGCCTCGCACTCCTGGGTGAGACGCTCCTGCCGCAGCTGCTCCACGCTCTTGTTGTAAAGTCCCGCCTCGCTCATCACGAACATGCCCAGACCGCTGGCAATGATCCCCAGCAGCGCGGCGGCGCAGAGAAGGACCGCTATAAATTTCAGAACCAGACTGTTTTTCATTGTTTGTCCCCCTCCATTTTGTATCCCTGGCCCCATACCACCTTCAGGTACCGGGGCTCCGAGGGATTGATCTCAATTTTCTCCCGCAGATGGCGGATGTGGACGGCCACCGCCCCCTCACTGCCCAGGGCCGCCTCCTGCCACACGGATTCATACAGAAGCTTTGTGGAGTAGACCTTGCCGGGGTTTGCCATCAATAGATGCAGGATAGCGTACTCCGTGGGCGTCAGGGCCACGTTCTCCCCCTCCACCACCACGGACTTGGTCCGGTCGTCCAGGGTGATGCCGCCGATGGTGATCTGCCCATTGGAGGGCTCGGGGCAGGCGCCCAGTCTCGCGTACCGCCGCAGCTGGGAGCGCACCCGGGCCAGCACCTCCACCGGGACGAAGGGCTTGGTAATGTAGTCATCCGCCCCCACGTTCAGCCCCAGCACCTTGTCCTCGGTTTCGGACTTGGCTGTGAGCAGAATGATGGGCACATTGGAAAGCTCCCGGATCTTGTAGGTGGCGGTGATGCCGTCCATCACCGGCATCATCACGTCCAGCAGGATCAGATGGATGTCGTTGTTTTTCACAATGTCCAGGGCCTGCTGGCCGGTGAAGGCCTCGAACAGGCGGTAGCCCTCCGGGGCAAGATAAATCTTCAGCGCGTTGACAATGTCCGGCTGATCGTCACAGATAAGGATGTTGTACATATCCATTCTCTCCGTTTCCAAGCTTTGCCGCTATTATAGCACCGAATTTCTTAATATGAAAGAGGGATAGATATTAATTATCCTTTAAGGAGCCCCAATCCTCCCTATCCGGCACATTTTCTCCCGTCCTGCATAGGATGCCCGGAGGTGATTATATTGGCAATTGTGCGAACGGATATCCCCACCACCTCCCGGCTTTGCGAGGAGGAGATTCTCGCCCTGGTGGAGCGCTATCCTTTTTTGTCCACAGAGGTTCTCACCACCACCGCCTATGGGCGGCCTGTGCGGGCGCTGACCATCGGGGAGGGAGACCGGCATGTGCTCTACTCCGCCGCCCACCACGCCAACGAGTGGATCACCACCCCGGTGCTGCTGAAATTCATGGAGGAGCTGGCCCAGGCCGTGGAAAGCGGCGGGCGGATCTACGGCGTTCCGGCGGCAACTCTGGTGAAGGGCTCCATGATCCATACCGTGCCCATGGTGGACCCGGATGGGGTGGATCTGGTCACCGGTGCCATCGAGACCGGCACCTTGTCCTATGAATCCGCCCGGCGCATTGCGGACCGGTTCCCGGACATTCCCTTCCCCGATGGCTGGAAAGCCAATCTGCTGGGGGTGGATCTGAACCTGCAGTACCCAGCCGGGTGGCTGATGGCCCGGGAGATCAAGTTCAGCCAGGGCTACACCCGGCCGGCCCCCCGGGACTATGTAGGCAGAGCACCATTGAGTCAGCGGGAGAGTCTGGCTCTGGCCCGGTACACCGAGGAAGTGGACCCCGCTCTGACCCTGGCCTACCACACCCAGGGTAAGGTGATCTTCTGGCAGTTCCAGGACTACGTGGTTCCGGGTGCTGAGGAGCTGGGCAGGGAGTTTGCCCGGCTCAGCGGCTATGCCCTTTCCAATGTCCCCTATGAATCCAGCTTTGCAGGGTACAAGGATTGGTTCATCCAGTCCTTCCGCCGTCCGGGCTACACCATTGAATGCGGCGAGGGTGAAAACCCCCTGCCTTTGGAGCAGTTTGACGAAATATACCGGGATAACCTGGGGATCCTGGTGACCGCCGCCACCGGTCTTCCCGGGATTCCGGGGTAAGTTTCTGCCGCATGGACGGATTATCCATTGCATTTTCCGGCGCTTTTTCGTATAATGAACCTATCTTCTACAAAGAAAGGCCGGCCATTGGCCGGAAAGGTAAAGCTATGATGTCCTTGGCAGTTTGGCAGGGTGTTCTGCTGCCCTTCCTGGGCACGACCCTGGGAGCAGGCTGCGTCCTGTTTATGAAAAAGAGTCTCAACCCCATGGTTCAGCGGGGGCTGACCGGCTTTGCCGCCGGTGTCATGGTGGCCGCCTCCATCTGGAGCCTGCTGATTCCCGCCATGGAGCAGGCAGAGGGTATGGGCTCCTGGGCCTTCCTCCCGGCAGTGGTGGGCTTCTGGCTGGGAATTTTGTTCCTGCTGGTGCTGGACAGAGTCATTCCCCATCTCCACCTGGGAAGCACCGAGCCCGAAGGGCCCAGGTCCTCACTGAAAAAGACCACCATGCTGGTGCTGGCAGTCACCCTGCACAACATCCCCGAGGGCATGGCGGTGGGCGTTGTCTACGCAGGCTGGGCCTCCGGCAGCCAGAGCATCTCCCTGGCCGGTGCCGTGGCTCTGGCCCTGGGCATCGCCCTGCAGAACTTTCCGGAGGGGGCCATTATCTCCATGCCCCTTCGCTCTGAGGGCGTGAGCAAGGGGCGGTCCTTTGCCCTGGGGACGCTGTCCGGCGTTGTGGAGCCGGTCGCGGCGCTGCTGACCATTCTGGCAGCCCACTGGATCATCCCCGCCCTTCCGTACCTGCTGAGCTTCGCCGCCGGTGCCATGATCTATGTGGTGGTGGAGGAGCTGATTCCGGAAATGTCGGAGGGCGAGCACTCCAATCTGGGAACCGTCTGCTTCAGTCTGGGCTTTACCCTGATGCTGATTCTGGACGTGGCCCTGGGGTGATGCGTTGCAAAAGATCGGGGAGGAGGCTGCTCATTCGTTGGTCAGCCGGCCTTCCCCGACACCATGTATACCAATCCGGTACACGGCTTTTGCCCATTTGCGCCGCCCCAGACTTGCGGCGAAAAGCATAGAAAAATTCCAGTATTTTCATTGTCAAACGTCTTTTCCTGTGATAAACTGAATGCAGAAACAAAAAAGAGAGGCGAATGGAATGCAGTTTGAACGTTGTTTGGGCTGTCTGGAGGAGGCGGCGAGCTACCCTTGTCCGCATTGCGGCTTTGACCCCAGGCAAGCGCCCGCCCCCAGCTACGCTCTCCCTCTGGGAACCGTGCTGAACGGCCACTATGTAGTCGGGAAAATGCTGGGCCAGGGCGGCTTCGGCATCACCTATATCGGCTTTGATCTGAATCTGGAGCGAAAGGTGGCCATCAAGGAGTACTATCCCAAGGGCCAGACCAGCCGCTATGCCACCATGGGTCTGAATCTGCAGTGGTCGGAGGATGTCCAGAGCCAGCAGCTGCGCAAGTCCGGCATCGACACCTTCCTCCGGGAGGCCCAGAAGATGGTCAAAGTGGAGGACATTCCCCAGGTCGTCCGGGTTCTGGAATGCTTCCACGAAAACGGCACCGCCTACATCGTCATGGACTACATCCAGGGCAAGACCCTGCTGTCCGTTCTGAAGGAAAAGGGCCCCATGACCTGGGAGCAGGCAAAGGACGTCTTCTTGCCTGCCATTTCCGCCATGGAGCAGGTGCATCAGGCTGGCATGGTGCACCGGGATCTGAGCCCGGACAACCTGATGATCACCGACAAGGGCGTGCGGATTCTGGATCTGGGCGCGGCAAAGGACCTGAACGTCAACACCGGCGCATCCTCTGCCCAGGTGGCCAAGGTAGGCTTCTCCCCCTTTGAGCAGTACACCCAGCGGGGCGGCTCCGGTCCCTGGTCAGACGTGTACGCCATGGCCGCCACCATCTACTATGCCCTCACCGGCGTGATCCCCCCGGCCGCTATGGACCGGATGGAGGAAGACGCCACCAACTGGTCCGCTCTGACGGCAAAGGACGTTCCCGCCCATGTGGTCAAAGCCCTTCAGAAGGCTATGGCCATCTCCGTCAAGGAGCGAACCCAGTCCATGCAGGAGCTGCTGGATCAGCTGCGCTCCGACCCCGCTTCCGTACCCGGTCTTCCGAAGCTGCCAAAGGTGGCGTTCAAAGCTCCGGCTGCCGGAGCCTCCCAGGCCGGGAAGACATTCGGCAAAAAGCAGGGGCTGATTGCCCTGGGCGCCGCGGCGGCAGTCATCGCTGTGATTCTGACCATCACCCAGTGGTACATTCCCTACTCCCGTCACAGGAAAGCGGAAGAACTGCTCAGCGCCGGGCAGTATGACGAAGCCATTGCCGCCTTCCGGGAGCTTGACGATGACGCCATGGTAAAACAGGCCACCTATTCCAAGGCGCTCTCCCTGTCCTCCAGCGGCAAATACCGCGCCGCCATGTCTGTCTTCCAGAGTCTGGGAAGCTATAGTGACTCACGAAGTCAGGTGCTGCTCATGCAGCGCATAGTCTCAGGTCAGCTGACCCTCTGCGAGGGCGGCTACCATACTGTGGGCATTCGGACCAACGGCACCGTTGTGGCGGTGGGGGATGCCGGAGATGGTCAGTGTGAGATTGACGACTGGAAGAACATCACCGCCATTGCCGCCGGCTTCGAGCACACGGTGGGCCTCAAGGCAGACGGCACCGTAGTGGCCGTCGGAAGCAATGACGACGGTCAGTGCGATGTACGCAGCTGGAAGAACATCGTCGCCATCTCCGCCCGGGGCAAAAACACCGTGGGCCTGAAAAAGGACGGCACCGTGGTGGCCACAGGGGACAATACCAACGGCCAGTGTGAGGTGGATGCCTGGACAGATATTGTCGCGGTCTCCGCGGGACGGGATCACACCGTGGGCCTGAAAAGGGACGGAACTGTGGTTGCCGTTGGTGACAACGACAGCGGCCAGTGCGAGGTGGAGGATTGGGAGGACATCGTAGCCATTTCCGCCAGGAGCCTGCACACCGTGGGCCTCAAAGCAGACGGCACCGTAGTGGCCGTCGGAAGCAACGCCGACGACCAGTGTGACGTAGACGGCTGGACGGACATTGTGGCCGTCGCCGCAGGCTTCAAGCACACCCTGGGCCTGAAAGCGGACGGCACCGTGGTGGCAACAGGTGCTAACGGCAAGGGCCAGTGTGATGTGGAGGATTGGGAGGATATCGTGGCCATCGCCGCCGGCGACTCCTACTCCATCGGTCTGAAACAGGACGGCACCGTGGTTGCCATCGGCCGCAACGATTACGGCCAGTGTGATGTTGACGATATGAAGGGCATTCTGGTGCCCCGGGCGTAACCGGAATCCATACACGAAAAAGGAGACGAGGGCAAAACAGCCTTCGTCTCCAATTTTTATAGCTTTTTCAGGGGCTCGGAGCCGTCCTGGGCCAGGAGCAGATCGCTGATGATGTCGTTGCTCACCAAAAAGCCCTTGGGGGTCAGCACCCACCGGCCGGTATCGGTCTGGGTGGCGTGGTAGAGCCTGCGCCGCTTCTCCATGACCTCCTCCAGAGGGGCGAAGGGCAGCAGATACATCTTTTCATACTCCCGGGCCTCGATGCCCTGGCTGGTGCGCAGCCGGAGCATCAGGTACTCTCCCGCCCGCTCCCGGTTGGGAATCTCCTGCAAATCCTCAATGATGTCGCCGCCGTCCCGGATGCCGGAGATATAGGCCTGCAGATCCCGCTTCAGAGAATACCGCTTGCCGGCAAAGTCGGAGCTTGCCCCGGGGCCGAAGCCCAGGTACTCCCCGCCGGTCCAGTATTTGAGGTTGTGCCTGGAGGTCAGGCCCTTGCGGCAGAAGTTGGAAATCTCGTACTGCCGGAAGCCCCGGCCCTTCAGGGTATCCACCGCGGTGAGGTACATCTCCGCCTGGGTGTCGTCATCGGGAAGATTCAGCACGTCCTTCAGCTCTGCGAAGGGGGTGCCCTCCTCCACCTTCAGGGCATAGCAGCTGACATGCTCCGGATTCAACCGCAGAACATTGTCCAGGGTCTCCGCCCAGTCCTGGATATCCTGGCCGGGCAGGCCGTACATCAGATCCACGGAAATATTCCGGAAGCCCGCCTTGCGCATCCGCTGGTAGGCCATCACCGCCTGGGAATAGGTGTGGGGACGGCCCAGCTTTTTGAGCATCTCGTCGTCATCGGACTGGATACCCAGGCTCAGCCGGTTCACGCCCTCCGCCCGCAGACGGCGGAGCAGCCGGTCGGACACGGAGTCGGGATTGCACTCCACAGTGATCTCCGCGCCGTCATCCACGTCAAAGTTCCGGCGGATGGTGGTGAGGATCACGGCAATACCCTCCGCACCGAAGAAGCTGGGGGTGCCGCCGCCGAAGAAAATGGTGTCCACCTTGTAGCCGGGAGCCAGCTCTCCCGCCTCCTTGATGTGGTCGCACACGGCGTCCAGATACCCGTCGATCAGGGAATCATCCTTGGTGGCCAGGGAATAGAAGTCGCAGTACTGGCACTTGCTGCGGCAAAAGGGTACATGAATGTACAGCCCCAGAGGGGTCTTGTTGGGGCGCTTGATGAGAAAAGCCATACATTCCTCCGTAAAATATCAGTCTTCGTCAAGCTTCAGCACCGCCATAAAGGCCTCGCTGGGCACCGACACGGTGCCGAAGGTACGCATCCGCTTCTTGCCTTCCTTCTGCTTTTCCAGCAGCTTCTTCTTCCGGGTGATGTCGCCGCCGTAGCACTTGGCAAGCACGTCCTTGCGCAGAGCCTTGATGGTCTCCCGGGCGATGATCTTCCCGCCGATGGCCGCCTGCACCGGGATCTCAAACTGGGCTCTGGGGATGTTCTCCTTCAGCTTTTCGCAGATCTTCCGGGCTCTGGGATAGGCGTTGTCCGCAAAGAGGATGAAGCTCAGAGCATCCACGATCTCACCATTGAGCAGAATGTCCAGCTTCACCAGACGGCTGGGCCGGTAGCCGATGAGCTCGTAGTCCAGGGAGCCATAGCCCCGGGTGCGGGACTTCAGAGCGTCAAAGAAATCATAGATGATCTCGTTCAGGGGCATCTCATAGTGCAGCTCCACCCGGGTGGCATCCAGGTACACCATGTCCTTGAACTCGCCCCGACGGTTCTGGCACAGCTCCATGATGTTGCCCACATATTCCTGAGGGGCGATAATGTTGACCTTGGCGTAGGGCTCCTCCGCCAGCTGGATCTCCATGGGATCCGGATAATCCAGGGGGGTGTACACCATCATGACCTCGCCGTTGGTCTTGGTCACCCGGTAAACGACGTTGGGAGCGGTGGTGATAAGATCCAGATTGTATTCCCGCTCCAGCCGCTCCTGAATGATCTCCATGTGCAGCAATCCCAGGAAGCCGCAGCGGAAGCCAAAGCCCAGGGCAATGGAGCTTTCCATCTCGTAGCTCATGGAGGCGTCGTTGAGCTTCAGCTTTTCCAGGGCCTCCCGGAGGTCCTGATATTTGGCGCCGTCGGCGGGGTACACCCCGGAGAACACCATGGGCTGCACCGCCCGGTAACCGGGCAGAGGCTCCGGGGCTGGATTGTCCAGACCGGTAATGGTGTCGCCCACCTTGGTGTCCGCCACAGTCTTGATGGAGGCGGTGATGTAGCCCACCTCTCCGGCACCCAGGGCCTCCGCAGGGGTCAGGGTTCCGGCACCCATGGTGCCCACCTCCACCACCTTGTAGACAGCACCGGTGGCCATCATTTGGATATCCATGCCGGCACGAATCATGCCTTCCTTGATCCGGGTGTACACGATGACGCCCCGGTAGGAGTCGTACTGGCTGTCAAAGATCAGGGCCTGCAGCGGGGCATTCCGGTCGCCCTGGGGGGCGGGGATGTCCGCCACGATCCGCTCCAGCACGGCGCGGATATTGATGCCGTTCTTGGCGGAGATTTCCGGGGCATCCTCAGCCGGGATGCCAATGATGTCCTCGATCTCCGCCTTGACCTCGGCAGGCCGGGCAGAGGGCAGGTCAATCTTGTTGATCACCGGCAGCACTTCCAGGTTGGCATCGATGGCAAGATACGTGTTGGCCAGGGTCTGGGCCTCCACGCCCTGGGAGGCATCCACCACCAGCACCGCCCCCTCGCAGGCTGCCAGAGAGCGGGAGACCTCGTAGTTAAAGTCCACATGGCCCGGGGTATCGATGAGGTTCAGGACATAGTCCTCCCCATCCCCGGCGGTATAGTGCAGGGTTGCCGCGCTGGCCTTGATGGTGATGCCCCGCTCCCGCTCCAGCTCCATGGAGTCCAGAAGCTGCTCCGCCCGGATGCGCTGGTCCACGGCGTGGCACTCCTCCAGGAGACGGTCTGCCAGGGTGGACTTGCCATGGTCAATGTGGGCCACGATGGAAAAATTACGAATATGGGAAAGGTCGGTCATATCAGCGTTACCTCAGAGAGCAAAGAATTCCTTCTGCCATTATACCGAAATACTTCCAAAAAGTAAACCGTATGTTTTCCCGAAACCGGGGGAAAATTGTCTGTGAGGCAGACAATTTTCAAAAAATCGTGAAACAAAGAAAAAATCTTTCGGTTTCCCCCTTGCCGAAAACAGGAAATCGGGGTATAGTCTAGCTGTCGGATAAGCATAAGCAGACAAGGAGAAACGTATGAGCACAGCCAAGAAGAATACAAAACCCAATATGGATGAAACCCATGCCGCGCTCCAGTCCCTGATTGCCCAGGGCAAGAAGGACGGCATGATCCGGGCCAGCGACCTGACCGCGCAGCTGGAAAAGATGCAGCTGACCCCGGAAAAAATCGAGGAAATTTATGACCGCTTTGATGCCATGGGCATCCAGATCGTTCCCTCCGAGCTGGATCTGGAGCTGGAAGACCCGGATCTGGTGCTGGACCCCGAAGGCGATCTGGATCTGAGCGGTCTGGAAGAGGAGGAGCTGGTGGACCCGGTAGATCTTGCCGCCGAGTACAGCCTGGACGACCCGGTACGGATGTACCTGAAGGAGATCGGTCAGGTGAAGCTCCTGTCCGCTGACGAGGAAGTGGAGCTTGCCAAGCGAATCTCCGAAGGGGATCAGGCGGCGAAGAACAAGCTCACCGAGGCCAACCTCCGCCTGGTGGTCTCCATCGCCAAGAAGTACTCCGGCCGGGGCCTGCACATTCTGGATCTGATTCAGGAGGGCAACACCGGTCTGATCCGGGCCGTGGACAAGTTTGACTGGACAAAGGGAAACAAATTCTCTACATATGCCACCTGGTGGATTCGGCAGGCCATCACCCGGGCCATCGCTGATCAGGCCCGGACCATCCGGGTTCCGGTGCATATGGTGGAGGTCATCAACAAGGCCACCCGGTGCAACCGGAAACTGGTGCAGGAGCTGGGCCGGGAGCCCACCGTGGAAGAAATCGCCGCAGAGCTGAACCTGCCTGTGGAGAAAATCATCGAGGCCAACCGCACCGCCGCCGACACCCTGAGCCTGGACACCCCTGTGGGTGACGAGGAGGATACCTCCATTGGCTCCTTCGTGGAGGACGAGCGCACCCCCGGCCCCGCCGACGCCACCTCCAACGCGCTGTTGGCAGAAGCCCTCAAGGAAATTCTGGGCACCCTGACCGAGCGGGAGGCAGACGTGCTTCGGATGCGCTTTGGCATGTTCGATGGCCGCACCCACACCCTGGAGGAGGTGGGACAGATCTTCGGCGTGACCAGAGAGCGTATCCGCCAGATTGAAAACAAGGCCATCCGGAAGCTCCGCCACCCCAGCCGCGCCAAGAAAATCCGCGACTTCTACTGCTGATATTGAAATCGCCCGGAGGCTGTGGCCTCCGGGCGAACAGTTTTATTTACGGCTCAAAAGTTCATCGTAAATGGCTCTGGTTTCCTCCGCTGTGCTGCCGCTGAGCACCAGGGTTCTGCCGCCGCAGCGAAGGACGATGCAGCTTTCCGGCCTGTAGTAGGTGTAGCGGGTGTAGTTTCCCAGCTCCTCATTCCGGAAGGAGCCCATCAGCAGGTGGAAGCTGCCGAAGCCAAAGGTGCGCACGCCGCTGACATTTCCCTCCCGGTACTCCATTTCCTCGATGGCATCGTAGGAAATGGTCAGGTCGTCATAGTAGCTGGCCTCCACGGTGAAGCTGTCCTGGTCAAACCGGTACTGGAGATTCCCGGTGAACAGCAGCACCGCCACACCCGCCAGGATCGCAGCGGTAAACACCAGGGTGCCCGCGGCTGCCTTCCGGTTCCCTGCAATCTTCGGTATCCGGGTGGTGATGGGGCGGCCCTCCGCCTTCTTTCTCCGGGCAAACCGCCAGGAGTACACCGTGGGGATCAGAATGGCCCCCGCCAGCGCCGCAGCCATCACCCCCGAGCCAATGCCGGAGGGGAGGAACATGGACAGCAGGGTCACCGCTCCGGCAGCAGCCCAGACCTTACCGCCCATGCGGTGGGTGGCGTTCCAGTTTTCTTCGTCTGCCAGGGTCCATATCAGCTTGATGCCCATGGTGCAATTCTGCCGGAACTTGGGCAGATAGTTGCCGATGACGAGAAACAGCGCCCCCAGGAACAGCTGGATCAGCCATGTGGGATTGTCGGTCACCCCCAGGGCCAGCAGGCACACCATCGCACAGCTGACAATGCTCAGCATCGGGACGATCCAGAAGGCAATGCCCAGGGTCTTTCCGCTCTGCTCCCGGCCGCCGGGCAGCTTCAGAGTGAGCAGCACTCCCAGCCATTGGACCGCCAGCATCACCAGGGGCATGACGTACAGTGCCGCGGACAGGCTGCCAAAGCCCTCAGCCCGGGAGAGCCTCCCCTCCAGGAGCACACCCGCAGCCATGGGCAGCAGGGTCAGCGCAGAGGAGAGGATCATCGTCTTCTTATGTTCTTTCAGCATGATTCTGCCTCCCAACGGGAACGGATGGTGCGCAGCAGGAAGACAGCTCCCACTGCCAGCACCCCGAGGCATGTGTAGATGATGGGATAGGCCTGGCTCTGGGGCAGCAGCATGGAGACCGTGGCGGAGGAATCCACCAGGGTGTGCAGGGCAAGACAGCCAAGGCTTGCTGCCAGGGTCTTTCCCCGGTGCACGCCGAAGCACACCAATGCCGACATGGCCGCGTGGAGAACCATGGTCAGCAGCCGCTCCACTGCCGCCAGCAGGAACATCCAGCTGGACGTATTTACCAGGGCGTCCCGGACAGCCTCCAGCTGGGCGGTGTCCGCGCCGGCAGCCGCCGCCTGGGCAACCATTGCGTCAAAGGTTCCGCTGTTCAGCATGAAAATGTACACAAGGTTTGCAATAAAGGACATGCCGATGAGGATCATGGCCTCAATGCCCCCATGACCCATACCGGCAGCCACCGAGCGCTCCCAGGTCAGGCCCTTCCGCTCCAGCAGCTTTGCCGCCGCCAGCCGCCCCGCCAGCTCAAACAGTGCCGCAGTGAAGGCCAGCCCCAGGCCGTAGACAACCAGATGATTCTGGGCAAAGGCAACGAAGGAGGCGTTCCGTCCCAGAACGGTGAGGATGGGCAGCCGCACCACAACCTGGCTGACAACAAACCCCGCCGCCCCCAGAAGCCAGGCGCTCCAGATGCCCTTTTTCTTCCGGGCATAGAGAATCAGCGCCAGCACCGGCAAAATCAGACTGACAAACAGGGTGATCACACAGCAAACAGTCGTAAACGTCGATACCATCAGGATTCCTCTCCTTTCAAATCCGCAACCCACAGCAGAATCTCCTCCAGCACGGAGGCGTTCAGCTCATAGTAAATGAATTTTCCTTCCCGGGTGTCCCGGATCAGGTCCGCCTCCTTCAGCACCGACAGGTGCCGGGAGATGGCGGCGGCGGTGATGTCAAAGTGGTCGGTGATCTCCCCGGCAGACAGCCTCCCGGCCTTCAAAAGATTCAGAATCTCCCGCCGGGTGGGATCTGCCAGAGCCTTCAGCGTGTCCTGAAGCGCCATGGGCTTCCCCCCTTCTTTTTATTTAACAATTAACTTAATTGTTAAATAAAGTATAGCACAGTCACTTGCTGCTGTCAACAGGTTCCCGAAAAACAGTTAACCAGATCGTTAAATGTTCCTCTAAAATGGCCGCCGGCAGATTTCTCCGCCGGCGGTGGTTTTATTGCATATATGTCACAAGCTCAGACAGCTCCTTGCGCTTCTTGGGCCGGAGGGGGTCTCCCTCCCTGGCGTAGCCCAGGGTGATCACCAGCCGCACCGGCTGATCCAGACTGCAGGCCTCCCGAATCTTCTTATCGTCCAGCCAGCCCAGAATACAGGTGCTGAGGCCCTGGGCCGTGGCTTCGGCAGTGAGATAGGCCGCGGCGATGCCGATGTCGATGGAGCGGTAGTCGTTGTTCTTCACCCTGGCGCCCAGGGCGGCGGACTTGACATAGGGCTTTTCCGACACCACGATAAGCACCGGCGCCTGAGCCGCGAATTTGTTCATGCCCATGCCGCTGACACCGGCAGCAACGGCCTTGGCCGTCTCCCCCCGGCATACGGTAAAGTGATAGGGCTGGCCGTTGCAGGCGGAGGGGGCCAGCCGGGCCGCCTCCAGGACAGCTGTCAGCTTCTCCGGCTCCACAGTCCGGCCCTCATCATAGGCCCGGCAGGACTGGCGGGCCTGGGCAATTTCCAGAAAGTTCATGAAAAATACCTCCCCGGTTTTTTCCCCAGTATAGCACACCGCCCGGAAAAAGGCAATGACCTTACAGCTCCCGCTTGCTGTAAAACCGGATGGACAGCAGCCAGGAGGCCGCAAACAGCGCCGCAGCGATGCCCAGCACAGCCACTCCGGCATACACCGGCATACGGAGCTCCACACCAACAGCATCTGCGTTGGTTGCGGTGATGCCCACAATGGCAAAGGTCAGGCCGATAAACGCCAGATACAGCATCCGGCCCTTCTCCACCCCCAGCTTATAGATCACCGGCAGCATCAGAGACGGAACGATCAGGGCCATGGCGGCCAGTATCAGCAGCGTCAGCCCCAGAGACTCCGGGCTGAAGCTTCCCCGCATACACATCCGCACCGTCTGGGACAGGGCAGTGAGCACAAGCAGGACACCCTGGAGGCACAGGCACAGCACATACTTGCCGGAGACAATCTGGCCCCGGGTGTAGGGCAGGGTCAGACTCATGCTCTCCCAGTGGCTGGCGGTGTCGTAGGAGATCATATTCACCGGAATCATTGCCCCCAGCAGGAAGGGGTACACCACCGTAAAGCCCAAATCCTCCTGGGAGAAGACACCCAAAGCCATAAATACCAGCACAATGATCAGGTATGTGCGGCAATATTTCAACGTCTGATACCAGTCCTTCAGTAGCAACCCCTTCATATTATTTCCCCTCCTTCACCATAAACACAAACAGCTCCTCAATGGAAATGGGCGTTACCCGGCTGCCCTGGGGCATAGCCTCCCGGAGCACCAGGGCCTCCGCGCCGTAGGGAGAGGCCCGCCGGGCCCGGACGGCCGTTTCCGGCAGGGCGTCCACGTCCTCCTGACTCCCCAGGAACAGTCCGTATTCCTCCAGCAGCCGGTCCTTCTCCTCCACCAGCAGGAGCCTGCCCTTGTGGACAAAGGTGATGTAGTCGCACAGCTTTTCCAGATCGCTGACGATGTGGGAGGACATCAGGATGGCGTGATCCTCCTGGGCCACAAAGCTGCGCAGAAGCTCCAGTACCTCGTCCCGCACCACCGGATCAAGGCCAGAGGTGGCCTCGTCCAGAATCAGCAGCCTTGCGTGGTGGGACAGGGCCACGGCGATGCCCAGCTTCATCTTCATGCCCTTGGAGAAGTCCTTGAATTCCTTCTTTTCCGGCAGGGCGAGAGCTTTCAGGTAGCGCTCATACTGGGCCTGATCCCAATTGCGGAAGGAGGCCGCCATCACCTTGCCCACCTGGGCGGTGGTGAGGCAGCTGGGGATGCCCACCTCGTCCAGCACTACCCCCACCTCCTCCATGACAAGGGGCGTGCGCCTCTCGTTTCCCAGGATGGTCACGGTGCCGCCGTCCGGGCGGATCATACCCAGAACGGATTTGATCAGGGTGCTCTTTCCCGCGCCGTTTTCCCCGATGAGGCCCAGCACGCAGCCGCCGGGAATGGTCAGGCTCACATTGTCCAGGGTAAAGCCCGGGTAGGTCTTGGTCAGGTTTTGAATGTCCAGTGCGTTCATACGTCATCCTCCATATAGGCCGCCATCATGCCCAGCAGCTCCTGCCGGCTGAGTCCGCAGGAGGCGGCAAGCTTGATGATCTGATCCAGATGCCCTTCGATTTTCCGCAGATTCTCCTCCCGCAGGAGGGCCACATTCCGGGGGGCCACAAAGGAGCCCTTGCCGGGCACGGTGTAGAGAAAGCCCTCCCGCTCCAGCTCGTCATAGGCCCGCTTGGTGGTGATGAAGCTCACCCGCAGATCCCGGGCAAGCCCCCGGATGGAGGGCAGAAGCTCGTCGGGGGCCAGTGCCCCGCTGATGATCTGGGCCTTGATCTGGGAAAAAATCTGATCGTAAATGGGTGCGCCGCTGTGATTGTCAATGAGAATCTGCACGCCATCCCCTCCTGTTAAATCTGTATATACTGATTATATACAGTTTAAGCACAGTTGTCAACCCCCATCCGCGCAGAAACGGGCAAATATTTCCCCGATGCCGGAAGGGCCCCTTCGGACGCGCCCCCACAGGCAGGGGCGGTTACTAACCGCCCGCGCGGAAGAGGGATGCCGTGTGACGAGGCCCGGGCGAATACGCACGGGAATTGACACCGTGCCATTTCACGTACAGATCGGCAGACACACATTTCGGGCGATTGATAATCGCCCCTACCCAGGGAGGAAGCCGTAGGGGCGGTTAATAACCGCCCGCAGAATGCACCACGCGAGCGTTGTACATTTCCCCCGCCATCAAAAAACAGCGGCCTGCCGGTGGCAGGCCGCTGGGGATATTGGGGTTTCGCTGGTCAGCAGATTTCCACGATCCAGCCCTTGGGCGGCTCGATACGGCCCATCTGGATGCCGGTGAGGGTGTTGTAAATCTTCTGCAGGGCGGGGCCGAAGCCGGCAAAGGTGATCTTATCGCCGTGGTCGTCGATGCTGGCCACAGGGGAGATGACGGCAGCGGTGCCGCACAGGCCGCACTCGTCGAAGTCCTTCAGCTCTGCCAGGGCCACAGGCCGCTCCTCCACGTCCATGCCCAGGTGCTCCTTGGCCACGTACACCAGGGAGCGGCGGGTGATGGAGGGCAGGATGCTGTCGGACTTGGGGGTGACCAGGGTATTGCCCTTGACGAAAATCAGGTTGGCGCCGCCGGTCTCCTCCAGATAGGTGCGGGTCTCGGGGTCCAGGTAGACGTTCTCGTCATAGCCCTGGGCGTGGGCATCGGTGATGGCGTACAGGCTCATGGCGTAGTTCAGGCCCGCCTTGACATGGCCGGTGCCCCGGGGGGCTGCACGGTCAAAGTCGCTGACCCGCAGGGACAGGGGACGGACGCCGCCCTTGAAGTAGGGGCCAACCGGGGTGGCAAACACCCGGAACTGGAACTCGGTGGCGGGCTTGACACCCAGAATGGCATCGCTGCCGAACATAAAGGGACGGATATACAGGGAGGCACCGGAACCGTAGGGAGGAACCCAGGCGGCGTTGGCAGCCACGGTCTGCTTGACGGCATCCACAAACCGGTCCTCGGGGAACACCGGCATCACCAGCCGTCTGCAGCTGTCTGCCATTCTGGCGGCGTTCATATCCGGGCGGAAGCAGACAATGCGGCCGTCCTCGGTGGTGTAGGCCTTCATGCCCTCAAAGCAGGTCTGGGCATACTGCAGCACACAGGCGCACTCGGTCATGGTGATGTTGGCGTCCGCGGTAAGCCCGCCTTCATCCCAGGCGCCGTTCTTAAAGTTGCTGACATAGCGCAGGTCGGTCTGGGTATAGCCAAAGCCCAGGCTGGCAAAGTCGATATTTTTCTTTTCCATGGGAATTGCCTCCTCTTTTTCAATGCTCCTGCTATTCTAGCACCCCCCTGCCCCGGGGTCAATAGCTTTCCCGCAAAAACATTTATCCCTGGTACAGAAACATTTATTGCAAAATGCCGGAATTGCCGCAGAAGCTCTACTGCCTGTAGTTGTTATATTGGGCGAGAATCCTGCTGTCGGAGCAGTTTAAATCCGTCAGCTGGGTGCAGCCTTGGAACATCCAGGCCATGTCCTGGACTTTGTCAGTATTCCAGCTTGAAAGGTCCAGGCTTTCCAGACGTAAGCAGTAGGAGAACATATGCTGCATGTCCGTAACATTGGCGGTGTCAAAGCCCGAAACATCCAGCTCGGTCAGGCTGTCACACCAGTGGAACATCAAGCCCATGTCGGTAACCCTGGCGGTATCAAACCCGGAAACATCCAGTTCAGTCAGACTGTGGCAGGAGAAGAACATCCCGCCCATGTCGGTAACATTGGAAGTATCAAAGCCGGAAACATCCAGTGCGGTCAGACTTCTACAGGCCCAGAACATCCGGCCCATGTTCGTAACATTGGCAGTATCAAAGCCGGAGACGTCCAGTTCAGTCAGACTTCTGCAGTCCATGAACATCCCGCCCATGTCGGTAACATTGGCGGTATCAAAGCCGGAGACATCAAGCGCGGTCAGACTGCCGCAGCCCTGGAACATCCCGCCCATGTCGGTAACATTGGCGGTATCAAAGCAGCCACCGAAGTCAATGGCAGTTGCGTTTTCCAAATACGCAAACATCCAGCAGGCTTCGGGGTTGGGGGCAATTTTCCCTTCCGCTGCCACAAACAGGTCGCCGCCCTCCATCCAGGCGAGGATGCTCCTGTCTCCCGCCTCCGATACATCCCAGGCATCTGCGGGCACACCCTCCAGACTTCCCCGGAAGGTCACGGTTTCCACGTCACTGCGCCTGTATGAGGTCTGCCCCCAGAAGGGCTGATGTTTTCTTATATTATACTGTACCTGCCCCAAATCCTCCGCCGCCGCCATGACATACACCGGAATCGGCTGGGTCTCGGAAGGCATCGTGGTCTCCGGCACGGTAGGCTCCTGGGGAGCGGTTGTCTCCACGGTCTGGGTCTCCGTGGGGAGGGCCATGGCAGGAGATGCGGGTTCCTTCTTCGCATTTACGGCAAAGCCAAGGGCAATGCCCAGAAGCACCACCACAGCGGCAGCCGCGCCGATCCAAATGGTTCCAGTGCTCCTGCCCTCTGTTTTCTTCACAGGCGGTTTCCGGGTTTTTTCCTGCTTTGGTGGTTTCGGCGGTTTGGCTTCCTTGGCTGGCTTTGGTGGCTTGGCTTCTTTGACAGGCTTCGGCTCTTTTGCCGGTTTCTGTCCGGCGGGTTTTACGGGATCGGCGAGGGGTAATTTCTTCTTTACACGGCACTTTTCCAGCTGCCGCAGAAGCTCCGCCATGGACTGGGTGCGGCCCTTGACCGTGACATTCATTGCCTTTTGCAGAGCCGGGATAAGGCCGGAGGGGACGCCCCGCTGGGACAGCAGCTTCCAGTTGATGAGGTCCTCCTCCATCCGGTCAATGGCGTTGGGAGGAAGAACACCGGTGAGGGTGTAGTAGATGGTAGCCGCCATGGCATACACATCCGACCAGGGGCCGGAACCGCCCCGCTGGGTGTACTGCTCTATGGGAGAGAAGCCGCCCTTGGCCACTTGGGCAGAGGACGCGCCATTGCCGGAGGATAAATCCTTGGCAGCGCCCAGGTCTAAGATGCGAACGCCCTTGTCCGTCAGCATCAGGTTATCCGGGCTCAAGTCGCGGTGAACAATCCCTTCCCTGTGAACCTTCTCCATGGCGGAGATGGCGGGAAGGAAAATGTCCCTGGCCTGCTCCCAGGACATAGGCCCTTTCTCTTTCAGGAGGGACAGCAGGGTCTTCCCCTCCATGTAATCCATGACGATGTAGGCGGTGTTGTTCTCCAGAAAGCTCTCCCGCACCCGGACGATTTCCGGAATGCCATCCACCTTTGCCATCTTCCGGGCCTCCCGGAGGAAGGACTCCATGCCGGCGGCCCGGAGCTTATCGGCCTGCTCGCCGTCCCGCCATTGCAGGGCCGGGCCCATGGCGGCAAAGCGGCTGACCTGACCGCTGGGGAAGTATTCCTTAATCGCAACCTTCAGGCCCAGATTCAGGTCAAAACCAATATACGTAATGCCGAAGCCGCCCTGGCCCAGCACCTTGCCCACCACATAGTGTCCGTTCAGCAAATAACCGTAGGGCAGGACATAATTGGAAGCGGGCGCTTTCCCCGGGTCAAAGCCGCAGTGGGGGCAGGGGTAGCTATTTATCTCTTTCATACAGCCAAAGCAACGGTGAAACTGCATCCTGTTCGCCTCTCTATCCTCTGTTTTTCCATACGCCGTGGTCAATCACAGCGTTCATTTCTGATAGTGTCTGCGCATTTCCTTGTGGGCCTCCTCCACGGCGGCTTTCAGCTCCCGGGCGGACATGCGCAGCACCCCGCTTCCCAGGCTGGACAGCTGCACCAGGCCGTCGGAGGATGCCACATACACCGCGTAGTTTTTGCCGATGTCGTGGGCCAGCGCCTCCATGTAGGCGTCCGCCGTCTCTCCCTCCCGGGTGTAGACCACCTGGATGTTGTGAAACTGCGTCTTTTCCCCGGGATTTCCCTTCTGCTTATAGCCGTCGAATACCAGGATCACCCGGTGTTTGGTAAAGCCCGCGTAGCTGCTAAGGGCATCGCACAGCTGCCGCCGGGCGGCGTCCAGGTCGGTCTGTGCCTGCTTTGCCAGCTCCTCCCAGGCGAAAATGATGTTGTAGCCGTCCACCAGAATCAGCTTCTGCTTGGGCGGCCGGATGACGATCTCCTCGGTGGCAGGGCGGTTGCCCCCGGACGTATACTGGGGACGGCGGATGGGGCCAAACTCCCGCTCCATGATCTTTTCCAGCTCCCTGTCGTCCAGATGCACATTGCGGGTGATGATCTGGGGTTCCTTTTCCTCCCGGAGGCCGCTTTCCAGGTGCATATAGTCCTTCACCTGATCCCACTTGACGGTGAAGCCCGCGCCGTGGGCGCAGAAGACGGAGTCCGGGGTATTGTCCAGGTCGGCCTCCGGGTCATAGCCCAGGGACGCCGCCACCGCCTGGGTGTTGTGGCAGGGCTCGTAGCCGTGGAGCGTCAGCTGCAGACGCCCCCGGCCCTGGGTGTAGGCAGCCAGGGTGTCGGCGTAGTCCCCCACCTCCGACGCGGGAACCAGCCCCCGCAGGACGGATTCAGTACCCACCGCCTCCGGGGCGTCAAAGTCGCCGCTCATGGCCCGGATATCCGTGATGGCCCGGCCCACCTGCTCCGTGGGAACCGTCAGCACAAAGTCATACCAGGGCTCCAACAGCAGGGACTTTGCCTGCATCAGGCCCTGACGGACGGCCCGGTAGGTCGCCTGCCGGAAATCGCCCCCCTCGGTGTGCTTTAGATGGGCCTTTCCTACCAGAAGGCTGATTTTCATATCCGTAATGGGTGCACCCACCAGAACGCCCCGGTGCTGCTTCTCCTCCAGATGGGTCAGGATCAGCCGCTGGAAGTTGACATCCAGCACATCGGTGGAGCAAAGGGTGTCGAATACCAGCCCCGTCCCTCTGGGCATAGGCTCCAGCAGCAGATGAACCTCGGCATAGTGACGCAGGGGCTCGTAGTGGCCCACGCCCTCTACGGTGTTTTCGATGGTCTCCTTATAGTAGATGCGCTGGTCATCCAGGGTGATGTCCAGCTGCAGCCGCTCCTTCACCAGCGCCCGGAAAATCTCCATCTGCACCCTGCCCATGAGCTGGACATGCAGGGAGCTTCCCGATACCGTCAGGTGCAGCTGGGGGTCTTCCTCCTCCAGCTGCCGAAGCCCGGGCAGCACCCGGTTCAGATCCGTCCCCGCCGGGAGGTTCACCCGGTAGGTCATCACCGGCTCCAGCACCGGTTCCTGAGAAGCCTGCTCTGCCCCCAGGGTCTGCCCCGCGTAGGTGGCGCTGAGGCCTGTCACCGCAACCAGCTGTCCGGCAGTCACTTCCTCCGCCGCCGTGAACTTCTCCGCGGAATACAGCCGCAGCTGCACCAGCTTTTCTTCCAGCTTGTCCCCCTTCCGGTCCCGGTAGGAAAGGAGGGAGCGCACCTTCAGACTGCCGCCGGTGATCTTCAGCCAGGTGAGCCGGGCGCCCTGGGGGTCTCTCGATATCTTGTACACCCGGGCGGCAAATTCCTCTGGATAGACTTTTACCGGCGCGTAGGTGTCCAGAAGCTCCAGCAGATCACCCACCCCTTCCAGCCGCAGGGCGGAGCCGAAGCAGCAAGGGAACACCTTCCGTCCCGCCACCAGTTCCCGGAGGTTCCCCGGGGTCACCGTGCCGCCGTTCAGATAGGTTTCCAGCAGCGCTTCGTCGCACATGGCGGCGTTCTCCGCCAGCACGCTTTCCTCCGCCGTGAAGTCCAGGCACCCCGATGACAGCTCCCGTTGCAGCCGGGAAAGCAGGGCTTCCTTTCCCGGCCCGGGCAGATCCATTTTATTGATAAAGAGGAAGGTGGGAACCCGGTAGCGCTCCAGCAGATTCCACAGCGTCACCGTGTGGGCCTGGACGCCGTCGGTGCCGCTGATGACCAGCACCGCGCAGTCCATACACGGCAGCACCCGCTCCGCCTCGGCGGAAAAGTCCACATGCCCCGGAGTGTCCACCAGCGTAATCTGCCTCGTTTTGGTTTCCAGCCGGGCCTGCTTGGAGAAGATGGTAATGCCTCTGGCCCGCTCCAATGCATGGGTGTCCAGAAAGGCATCCTGATGATCCACCCGCCCCAGGGTGCGGCGTGCCCCGCTGACATACAGCAGGCCCTCACTGAGGGTCGTCTTCCCCGCATCCACATGGGCAAGTAGAGCCGTACAACATGGCGTCTTATTTACTTGGTCAGGCATATAAAACGCCCCCTTCCATGGATAATTACAGGTATTATACCATGGCAGGGGGCGATAGTCGATAGATTAACGCCGATTTTTCCGAAAAGTATGGTACTGCTTGCGCATTGACGGCATCTTATTTCGGCAGGTTCGGATAGATGTTGACTTCCAGTTTATCATCCGGTGAACGGTACACAGTAACCCTCTTCAAAACCAATTTCCACAGGCGGTTCTTTTCTTCTATCTCCAATAAGGGATAGCTTTCGAGGATATGCTGGGTGGTTGGTATGATCTGCGCCACCTGCTGCTCCTTTTGGCTTTGCTCACTCTGCTGACGCATTAGATCGGCTTCCGCA
>CALYRG010000017.1 GCA_945482615.1 uncultured Clostridia bacterium
GAGGAGGGCAAGACCCTGCTCACCGTCACCCAGAACGGCTACGGCAAGCGCACCGAGCTGAGCGAATACCTCCGGGGCGGCACCAACGGCGAAAAGCAGGCTCAGAGCCGGGGCGGCAAGGGCCTGAAGAACTACAACATCACAGCCAAGACCGGTATTGTAGCCGGCTGCCGCGTGGTGGGCGAGCAGGATGACGTTATGATTATCGAAAACGGCGGTGTCATCATCCGCATCCCCGCCTCCTCCATCAATATCTACAAGCGGGATGTGCAGGGCGTTATTGTCATGCGCATTGAGGAGGGCAACCAGGTGGTTTCTCTGGAGCGTGTGGAGAACATGGAGGAAGAGGAGCCACAGGCATGAAGACCGTGACCCTGTATACCGATGGTGCCTGCTCCGGCAACCCCGGCCCCGGTGGCTGGGGCGCCATTCTGGAGTACGGCGGCGCGGAAAAGGAGCTTTCCGGCGGCGAGGACAGCACCACAAACAACCGAATGGAGCTTACCGCCGTTATCCGGGGTCTGGAGGCTCTGAAGGAGCCGTGTACCGTAGAGCTGTACTCCGACAGCAAGTATGTTATTGATGCCCTGCAAAAGGGCTGGGCAAAGGGCTGGCGGGCCAGAGGCTGGATCAAATCCGACAAAAAGCCCGCCCTGAACCCGGATCTATGGCAGCGTCTGCTGGAGCTGACTCAAATGCACCAGGTGCACTGCCACTGGGTCAAGGGCCATGCGGACAATCCAAAGAATAACCGCTGTGACCAGATGGCTGTGGAGCAGTGGAAGGTAAGGAAGGGATAAGATGTATCTTTCCATCGGCGGCGACTTTTCTGTCCGGGAGAAGAGCATTATCGGGATATTTGATCTGGATAACACATCTACCTCCAAGCGCACCAGAGCGTTTTTGAAAAGGTGCGAGCAGGACGGTGAGATCGTTCCCTGCGACGAGCTTCCCAAGTCCTTTGTGGTAACATCCTCCTACGGCTTCAACCGGGTTTATCTCAGCCCCCTGAGCGCCCGAACCCTGGAAAACCGGTTGAAGTAAGACAAAACATTATTCAAACGCTGCCCAGTCTGGAATGTTTTTCCAAACTGCGCAGCGTTTTATGTTTTCTGTTGAAAGATACGGCGATCAATTACTTGGTTTACATAATGTATGAATAAAAGAGTGTCTATATGGTTTTCCAGTGAGTTATTCACACTTTCCACAGGTTTATCCACAAGCCAAAGAGAAAAAGCTGTTGAAAACAGCGGCTTATTTCAATTCGAACAAAAGAACTCCACAGTCTTGTGCAAAACTGTGGAGTTCTTTATAGTTTACATAATACTTATGAAAAGTACATTCCGATCATTCGTAGAGAATTTTCGCGGAGAATACCCGCTGGTCGTTATCCTCCACAAAACGGTGGGCATCCACCTGCAGGGTGTTTTCCTCCCCCAATTCCCAGTTCAGCAGAAGGCGCTGACCTTCCTTTGCCTCGCTGAAATAGCAAACGGTAAATTCCTTTACGATGTGTCCGGCGTGGAAGACGCTGGGCATCAGGTCATCAATCCAGTCCATGCACCGGGTGTTGTTCATGTGGCCGTTCCGGTCCAGATCGGTAAAGCACACGCTGCGCTCCTGGCTGCTGCCGGTGTGCAGAACCATTAGACCGCCGGGGCTGGGCAGCTCCGTACCCCGGATCGTACCAAGAACGCTGATGCCGCTCTTTCCCGGCAGAATCATATTTCGGGTATCCAGATTCATCAGCACCCACAGGCTGATGGAGCGGAAGCACTCCATGCCCTGCTCATCGTATGCCACCATGCTTCGGGGGTAGGCTACCCGGGTGGCAGGCATGGGCCAGGTTTCCACCCGGAGCTTTTCACCGCTTTTCGGCAGGCGTGTGATCTGCACCCGGTGCCGGGTGACGGCCCAGAACAGCCGCTTTGCAGCAAGGGTATCATAATCCAGACCCAGCTGAGCGCTGTGAAGGCCTGCTATGTCCTGGGCCAGGAACAGTATTTTGGAGGGCTTCATGCGGCCATAGCAGTCCACAAACATGTCCGTTACTTCAAATTCCTTCTGATAAATGGGTTCCATTCTAATGCCTCGGTTCTCATTATGATATGCCGCCCTTGTCTTCGGACAGCTTCAGGGTGACCTGATATTCCGTTCCGTTCCGGAAGATGACCACTTCCACGGAATCTCCTACATTCAAATCGGTAACTGCGGCGCGCAGTTCCTCCTGGGTCGTGACCCGGGTGTCATTGATGCTGAGGATCAGATCCCCTTCCTCAACACCCTTCTGATAGGCATCGGAGCTCCGGGAGACATTGGTGACATACACACCGGCTGGGATATGATAGTAGTGCTGATAGAAGGCGGACAGTCCGTCCCCGTCTATGCCCAGGGTGGGCCGTCCGGAAACATAGCCCTGAGATATCAGCTGCTCCACCACTTCTTTTACGGTGGTGCTGGGAATGGCAAAGCCAAGACCTTCCACACCGGCCTTGTCTGTAAAGGCACTGATCTTCATGGTGTTGATGCCCACCACCTGCCCGAAGCAGTTGATCAGCGGCCCGCCGGAGTTTCCGGAGTTCAGGGCGGCATTGGTCTGGATCAGGGTCATGGTTCGGCCATTCAGGTTGACATCCCGGTCAATCCCGGAGACAATGCCGTCGGTGTAGGTGCCACGGAACTTGACACCCAGGGGATCTCCGATAGCCACAACGGTATCTCCAATCCGGAGGCTGGAGGAGTCTCCAAACTGGGCGGGCTTGAGGTCACCCGCGTCAATGCGAAGCACAGCCAGATCGGTTACCTCATCCTTGCCCACCAGAAGTGCCGGATAGACAGCGCCGCCGGTCAGAGTGACCTGGATGGTTCCCGCTCCCTCCACAACATGGGCATTGGTAACCAGATATCCGTCCGTGGTCAATACCACACCGGTTCCTGTGGAGGAGCCACCCGACAGAATGCTGGTGATGGACACAACGGAGTCAATGTTCTGCAGATAGATGTCCTGGAGAGACAACCCTTCCGGATCTGGCAAATTGGATTTGCTCTGGGGAGAGGTCTCCAGGTTGATGGAGGCAGCGGTCTGCTCTGCAGACTGCTGGGAAATGGTAGGGGGGACGGTAGCGGCCTGGGTCTCGCACACCGTAAAGGACATGGCGGATTCCTTCTGTTCCCGCAGTTGAAGCTTCTGGAACAGGCGAATATTCATAACGCCCAGCACGGTAATGATGCCGCACAGAAAGATGATCAGAATCAGCAGTCCCGCCAGAAGACCGCCCCGATTTTTCGGCGGCTCCGTCCGTCCGGTACCATAGATACCGCTGTCTTCCCAGTCGTTATAGAATTGGTTTTGATCGTTCATAACGTTCTACTCCAAATTGTTACCAGTGATTGGTCAGCTGCCCTAATCCAAGGGCATGGTGAAGGTGAACTCCGTCTTGCCGTCCTTGGAGGTAACGGAGATATTTTCACCGTGGCTGCATACGATGGTTTTGACAATGTACAGGCCAAGGCCCCAGCCGTCCCGGTTCTGAGAGCGGGACTTATCCAGCTTGTGGAACCGGTCAAACACCAGGGGCAGCTCCTCCGGCGGGATGGTGTCCCCCTCGTTGGACACGGACACATAGGCCTTGCCTCCGCCTTCCTGAATCCGAAGACCCAGGGTTTTTCCCTCCGGGCAAAATTTCACCGCATTGTCAATGAGATTGTAGATTACCTGGGTAATGTAGTCCCGGTTGGCAAAGGTGTAGACCGGATGCTCCGGAAAATCCACCTGCACATTCAGATGCTTGTCATTAATCTTTTTTTCGAAATTGACCAGCACCAGACCTGCGCATTCCTCCAGATCGAAGTGCATCTTCTTTTCGTCCGGGATGCCCTCCTCCTTCTGAAGCTGACTGATGTCCAGCATACTGCGCACCAGGCGGCTCAGGCGCTTGGTTTCATCGGAGACGATGCGCAGGTATTTCTCCTGGCGCTCCGCAGGGATGGTGCCGTCCAGAATGCCGTCCACATAGCCGGAGATGGTAGTCATGGGCGTTTTCAGCTCGTGGGAGACGTTTGCTACGAATTCCTGGCGCTGGTATTCGCTTTTTTGCAGGGAGCAGGCCATGTTGTTGAAGGCAAGAGCCAGCTCCTCCACTTCCTCGGAGTAATCATCATCGATCTTGACCCGGGCCTCCAGATTGCCGTGACCGAAGGCGGTTGCTACCTTGGCCATTTCCCGCAGGGGCTTGCTTTCCCGTCTTGCGAAGGCTGTCACAGCCAGCACGGAGATCAGCACCACGAACATGGCCGCTGTCAGGAAGATGTTGGAGATCCGATTAAGGATCAGAGAGGTTGTCTTTGTGGGCGTGGAGACGATAACAAGACCCGCCGCGTTACCGCCGCTGAGAATAGGCGCGGAGACCACATACCGCTCCTCCTCATACAGACCATTGATAACACCGCTGGCCGTGTCGCCGCCGTTTTCAAGAACCTTTTCCAGGTACGCCTTGTTCAGCTGCAGACCCTGATGCTCACATCCGGTGAGGGTATCAGAGCAAAGGATAATATAGCCCTGCCGGTCACAGATTACGGCATCAGAGCCGGTGACCCGTGAGGCCACGTCCAGATTCAGCAAAAATTCCCGGCTGATGAGCTTGCCGTCCACCGAATAGGCGGCAGCGAGCTCGGCAATGACCTCGGCATCCTGCTTCAGGCCGGAAACGGTGCTGTCCGTCAGATATTCCTTCACCTGCAGCTGAAAGGAGGCACCCAGTATGGTCAGCGCAATGAGCAGAATAGCGGCAGCCGTGGTAAAGTTGCGGCTGAAGGAGCTCTTCATGGTTATACTACCTCAAACTTGTATCCAACGCCCCAGACGGTTTTCAGACTCCAGCTGTCGCTGACACCTTCCAGCTTTTCCCGCAGGCGTTTTACATGGACATCCACGGTGCGGCTGTCTCCGAAGTAGTCAAAGCCCCATACCTCGTCGAGAAGTTGGTTTCGGGTGTAGACCCGGTTGGGAGAGGAGGCGAGGTAGTAAAGAAGCTCCATCTCCTTGGGGGGCGTGTCCACTTTCTTTCCGTCTACGGTCAATTCAAAAGCGTCCATATCAATAATTAGCTTGTCAAACACAAGACGACGGGCCTTTTTTTCGGCGCTGACTCCGGTGCTGCGGCGCAGAACCGCCTCAATCCGGGCCAGAACCTCCTTCATTTCGAAGGGCTTGGTGATGTAGTCATCCGCTCCGTTTTTAAGACCCGTTACCTTGTCATCCGTCTCGCCCTTTGCGGTGAGCATGATCACCGGTGTCTGGGATTCGGCGCGGATGGCCTTGCACACAGCCCAGCCGTCCATAACCGGCATCATCACGTCCAGCAGAACAAGGTCCGGTTTAATGGCCCGGAACTTGCTCAGTCCCTGGCCGCCATCGGATGCAACGGTGACAGCATAGCCTTCTTTTTCCAGATACATTTGAAGAAGCTCCGCGATATTGTGGTCGTCCTCCACAATCAGTACAGATACTGCCATAGAATTTCCTCCAAATCTTTTTTCTTTTCCATATTCAGTATTTTATCACAAAACATCAATTCTGAGTGAACAATTTGTTAAGAGTAACGCGGCAATTTGTGAACGCTGCCATTGATAAGCTTGCAATTGCTGCCATTTGGTTGTATGATAGGAAGCAAGGAATAAAATAATTTCTTTGGCGTATGTAAGGAGTCAGTTATGGTTGAATTACTCAAGGCAATTCTATTCGGCATTGTAGAGGGCGTGACGGAATGGCTTCCCATTTCCTCCACCGGTCATCTGATCCTGCTCAATGAATTTGTGGAGCTTCAGATGTCCGATGCCTTCCGGAGCATGTTTGATGTGGTAATCCAGCTGGGCGCCATTCTGGCGGTTATCGTGCTGTTCTTCCAGAAGCTCAATCCCTTTGATTCCGGAAAGACCACGCAGCAGCGCTCTGACACCTGGCAGCTCTGGTTCCGTGTGGTTGCGGCGATCATTCCCTCCGGAATTGTTGGCGTTCTGTTTGACGACTGGATGGAGGAGCACCTGCACAACAGCGTGGTGGTAGCTGCGGCGCTGATTCTCTATGGTATTGCCTTCATTCTTGTGGAGAAGGCCAACGAAAGGAAGCAGCCAAGGGTTAAGGATGTGTATGGCATCGGCTACCGGGAGGCTTTGCTCATCGGCCTTTTCCAATGCCTGAGTCTGATCCCCGGTACATCCCGCTCCGGTTCCACCATTCTTGGTGCTATTCTCATTGGAGTGGGAAGGAGCGCCGGCGCTGAGTTCAGCTTTTTTATGGCCATTCCCACCATGCTGGGCGCTTCTGCAATTAAGCTCCTCAAGTTTATGCTTTCCGGTGTCAGTGCCACCGGAACGGAGATTGGTGTTCTGATCGTTGGCTGCATTGTCTCCTTTGCTGTGAGCCTTCTTGTCATTAAGGCCCTGATGCAGTATGTCCGCAATCATTCCTTCTCGGCATTCGGTGTGTACCGAATCGTCCTGGGTGTTCTTGTACTGGTCTACTTTGCGCTGCAATAAACAATAAATGGAGGAACGGCTATGGATTACACAATTGAGAACGAATACCTCAAGGCTACGGTGACCACTTACGGCGCACAGTTAAAAAGCGTTGTGCGCAAATGCGACGGCGTGGAGCACATGTGGCGGGCTGACCCGGATGTCTGGGGGTATCATGCACCCATCCTTTTTCCCTTCACCGGGAAGGTAAAGGATGACGTCATTGAGGTGGAAGGGAAGACCTATCCCGCTCCCAAGCATGGCTTCGCCCGGCTGATGGAATATACCCTGATCCAGCAGGAGCCGGATAAGCTGGTATTTGGAATCACTCAGACACCGCAGACTCTGGCCCAGTTCCCCTATGCATTCCGGCTTCGTTCCACCTTCCGGCTGGAAGGGGACTGCGTTGTCCACACCCTTCTGGTTGGGAATGAGGATGAAAAGCCCATGCCCTTCGGAATCGGTTTCCATCCGGCCTTTGCCGTACCCTTTGATGATCAGCATACCTTCCGGGACTACGAGCTTCGGTTTGACCGGATGGAATCCCCCTTGTGTATCAATTGTATGCCCAATGGCCTGGTGACGGGCGAAGTGTATTATCTGGGCAGCAACATCCAGTCTATTCCTGTGGATGAGCATCTGTTTGACAATGACAGCCACTGCATGGTAAATCTCAGCTCCCGAACGCTGGGCCTTTTTGAAAAGGATTCGGGGCGGGGTGTTGTATGTACCATCGAGGGCTTTCCTTATACGCTTATCTGGTCCAAGCCCGGTGCGCCGCAGTTTATCTGCATCGAGCCCTGGTTCAGCATTCCCAGCGCGGAGAAGGGTAGTCATAAGTGGGAAGAAAAGCCTGCTGCTGCCGTCCTGGCCCCGGGTAAGCATTGGCATAGAACCCTACGAATGCAATTTGTCCGCTAAAAAATATCTGGCAGCCCAAACGAGCTGCCAGATATTTTTGTTGGAGATGTTATGCGCTGTGTTTTGCGCTCAGCTCTTCCTTCATGGTTTCCACAGTCTTCTTGTCCAGATTGTAGATAACCTTGTAGCTGATCCAGAACAGAATGGCGCCCACCAGATAGTAGACGGCAACCACGTAGCGCATGGTCAGAGCGACCTCGGGCGTCTGGTTGGGGCCTTGAGAGGCAACGTAGCCCAGCATGGTGGCGATGACCAGACCCAGGGAGGGGCCGACACCCTGTGCCAGCTTCCGGAAGAAGGAGTGCAGGGCATAGATGGTACCCTCGTCACGAACGCCGAACTTCCACTCGTTGTAGTCGATGGCGTCTGCGGTCATGGAGTAGCTGATGCACTGGCCGATGCCCATGCCCAGACCGTTGAGGAACTGGCAGAGGATGTAGAGCATGACGCCAGTGCCGTTGGGTCCGATGGGAAGAACGACCATCAGCACGCAGGCAAAGACGGAGAACAGAGCGCCGGCGGAGGCAGCTTCCTTTTTGCCCCACTTGCGGACGATGGTTGCGATGAAGGGCATGAACACGAACATGGGCAGCATGGTGACCAGCTGCATGATGCCGGAGATCTTCGCGTTCTTGAAGTAGGCCTGGAACATGACGGTGGAAGCAGCGGAGGCACCGTACATGCTCAGGAACATAGAGCAGGCAGCCAGGGTGGTGCCCAGAACTGCACGGTTTTTGCAGAAGTTCTTAATGGCGTTGATGACGTTAAACTTGGGCGCATCCTCGCCGGCACGGATTTCGGTGTTGACCCGGATGGTGGTGTTCTTCAGCAGGAACTGGAAGCCGATGAAGCCCAGAATGCCCATGACCAGAGCAATGATCCACATCTGGCCGCCCTTCAGGTTGTTGGCGGAGTCATAGATGATGACAGGCATCAGCATACCGGTTGCGAGTCCCGCGATGGTAGCGCCGGCGCTGCGCCAGGTGGAAAGCTGTGCACGCTCGGCTGCATCCTCTGTGATCAGAGGCAGCATGGAGCCGTAGGGGACGTTTGCGATGGTATAGAAGGCATCCCAGAACACATAGCCGCAGACGAACAGCAGGCCCTTTGCAACACTGTGCAGATTGGGGAAGGGGAGGAAGCACAGGGCACCGGCAACGATCAGGCCAATGGAGCCAACCCAGATGTACTGCAGGAATTTGTTGCGCTTATACTTATGATGATCTGCGTCCACCATAGCGCCGATGACGGGATCGTTGATGGCATCCCACACCTGGCAAACCACAAGCAGAGCCGCGTAGATGTAGGAATCCAGCTTCATGAACTGTGTCCAGTAGATCATCATGAAGCCCTTGAGGCAGAAGCTCATGTTGCACGCAAAGTCACCGGCAGCGTAGGCCAGCTTATCCCGCATGCCAAATTTCCGCAGGGCAATGGTCTTATCGGGTTGAGACATATTCACTCCTCCTATTTTTGCGGGAAAACCCGCCGTATGCCCTTATTATAGAACAGAAAGCTACTTGTGAGCAGGGGACAGAATCTCAAATTTGTGTCACACTTCATAAATCGTTTACTTGATTTTTTGTGCAATATTTCTACTTTTTCCTGGTTTATTTTCCGGCGCTTATTGCAAATAGAATACCACCCGGGACTTGCCCGGGTGGTATGTATGCGGTTTTGTATTATTTGTTGAGGAATGCATCGATGGCTTCCGCGCCTTTTTTACCGGCGCCCATGGCCAGGATAACGGTAGCAGCACCGGTAACGGCATCGCCGCCGGCAAACACGCCTTCCCGGGTGGTCATTTCGTTCTCGTCCACGATCAGGCAGCCCTTGCGGTTGGTGTCCAGACCGGGGGTGGTGGAGCGGATCAGGGGGTTGGGGCTGGTGCCCAGAGACATAATGACGGTGTCAACCTCCAGCATGAATTCGGAACCCTCAATGGCGATGGGACGACGGCGGCCGGATGCATCGGGCTCACCCAGCTCCATGCGGATGCATTCCATGCCGCAGACGCGGCCGTTCTCGTCGCCAACAATCTTCAGAGGATTGCACAGAGTCTTGAACTCGATGCCCTCTTCCTTGGCGTGGTGCTGCTCCTCCAGACGGGCGGGCATCTCAGCCTCGCCGCGGCGGTAGACAACATATACGTGCTCGGCACCCAGACGCATGGCGCAGCGGGCAGCATCCATAGCCACGTTTCCGCCGCCCACAACGGCGACAGCCTTGGACTTGATGACGGGGGTATCTGCTTCCTCACTGTAGGCTTTCATCAGATTGGTACGGGTCAGGTATTCGTTGGCAGACATAACGCCCTTCAGAGACTCGCCGGGGATGTTCATGAACATGGGCAGACCGGCGCCGGAACCCACAAACACAGCCTTGTAGCCCATCTCGAACAGCTCGTCGATGGTGAGGACCCGGCCGATGACCATGTTGGTCATGACTTCCACACCCAGGGCCTCCAGCTTGGTGACCTCGTTGGCAACGATGGCCTTGGGCAGACGGAACTCGGGAATACCATAGACCAGCACACCGCCGGCGGTGTGCAGTGCCTCAAACACAGAAACCTTGTAGCCCTTCTTGGCCAGGTCGCTGGCGCAGGTCAGACCTGCAGGGCCGGAACCCACAACGGCTACCTTAATGCCGTTGGATTCCACCTTTTCGGGCATGGCGTTGATGTTCTCACGATACCAGTCGGCGACGAACCGCTCCAGACGGCCGATGGCAACAGGCTCACCCTTGACGCCGCGGACACAGCGGCACTCGCACTGGGTCTCCTGGGGGCAGACGCGGCCGCTCAGTGCGGGCAGGGCGTTGGTGGAGGTGATGATCTCATAAGCGGCCTTGAAGTCACCTTCCTGAACCTTCTTAATAAATTCAGGGATGCGGACATTAACAGGGCAGCCCTGCACGCACATAGGCTTCTTGCAGCCCAGGCAGCGGTTTGCCTCCTCAATGGCCATTTCGGCGGTGTAGCCCAGGGTGACTTCCTTGAAGTTCCGGGCACGTACCTTGGGGTCCTGCTCGGGCATGGGAGTCTTTGTCATTTTCATGTTAGCCATTGCAGTGTCCTCCTTACTTAATCAGCTCTTTGCCCATCTTCTCGATGCGGCAGGTATGGTTTGCGGTGACCTCGGCTTCCCGTCCACGGTAGGTTGCGTTCCGGCTCATCAGCTCGGCAAAATCCACCTTGTGGCCGTCGAACTCGGGGCCGTCCACGCAGGCAAACTTGGTCTCGCCGCCCACGGTGACCCGGCAGCCGCCGCACATGCCGGTGCCGTCGATCATGATGGGGTTCAGGGACACGCTGGTATGGATGCCATAGGGCTCAGTGGTCTTGGCCACGAATTTCATCATGGGCACAGGACCGATGGCCAGCACCTCGTCAAAGGTCTCACCGGCCTCCAGCAGTTCCTTCAGGGGCTCGGTAACCAGGCCGTGACGGCCATAGCTGCCGTCGTCGGTCATCATAATGAACCGGTCGGCAACAGCCTTGAATTCATCTTCCAGGATGACAATGTCCTTGCTCCGGAAGCCAGCGATGACGGTGACTTCGGCACCGGCCTTCTTGAAGCCGGTTGCGGAGGGAAGGGCAATGGCGCAGCCCACACCGCCGCCAACAACGCAGACCTTCTTCTTACCCTCCACAGGGGTGGGCTTGCCCAGAGGGCCTACAAAGTCCTGGATGTAGTCGCCTTCGTTCAGCGCGCCCAAGGCAATGGTGGAGAAACCAACCTTCTGGAAAATAATGGTGACGGTGCCTTCCTCAGGATCGGTACCGGCGATTGTCAGGGGAATCCGTTCGCCCATTTCGTCCACCCGGAAAATAATGAACTGGCCGGCCTTTGCCTTTCGGGCAATGAAGGGGGCCTCAATAGACATCAGGGTGACGGAGGGGTTCAGCTCTTTTTTATGCACAATTTTATACATGTCTGATCCGTCCTTTTCAGAAAAAGTTCTTTTTGGACATTCTTTGCCCATCAAAGCTTATTATATCGCGTCCTCTTGCTTTTGTCAAATACATATCGATATATTTTTCTTGAATCTATTTGTACAGATAGTACAAAGTCCGCCTGTTTTGGCGGACTTTGGTACGGTTTTAGTGCTTATCCTTCAAAATGTCCCGGATCTCAGTGAGCAGAAGTTCCTGAGCAGAGGGCGCTGGCGGCTCCGGTTCCCGGGCGGGGGCTGTTTCTTCCTTTTTCTTTGCGGCATCTGCCATTTTATTCAATCCCTTTACCAGGAAGAACACCACCAGGGCCAGAATGAAGAAGTTGATGATTGCGGAAATAAAATTGCCGTAGTTCAGTGTGTTCAGAATTTCGTTGCCTGCTTCATCCAGAACCGGTTCAGAGAACAGACGGGGCAGCGTGATCTTTAACTCGCTGAAATCAATGCCTCCCATGAATATGGCAACAATTGGCATGATGATGTCATCTGTCAGACTCTTGGTGATTCCGGAGAAGGCTGCGCCGATGATGGTACCGACTGCCAGAGCCATTGCGTTTCCCTTTACGGCAAAGGCCATGAATTCATCCCACCAGGATGGCTTTTTTATAGGGTTGCTCATAGGAACATCCTTTCCATTCATTGCTTTTGACTGCTTCTTACTTCTTTTCAATTACTTCAATTCCACCCAGGTATTTGCGCAGAACCTCGGGCACGACAACGCTGCCGTCTGCACGCTGATTCTGCTCGACCATTGCGGGGAAAATACGGGAGGTCGCCAGACCGGAGCCGTTCAGCGTGTGAACAAATTCCGGCTTGCCGGTTTCTTCCCGGCGGAAGCGGATATTGCCCCGGCGTGCCTGGTAGTCCCGGGCATTGGAGACGGAGGATACTTCCTTGTAGCCGTTCATGGATGGAATCTGAATCTCAATATCGTAGGTTCGGGCCATGGAAGCGGAGCAGTCTCCGGCTGCCAGCTTCACGGTGCGGAAATGGAAGCCCAGCCCCTTCACCAGATCCTCTGCCTTACGCACCAGCTCGTCAAAGGCCTCATCAGAGTCCTCGGGTCGGGTGAATTGGAACATTTCCACTTTGTTGAACTGGTGACCCCGGACCATGCCCCGCTCATCGGCCCGGTGGGAACCTGCCTCCCGGCGGAAGCAGGGGGTGTACGCGAAGAACTTCTTTGGCAGATCGCTCTCTGCCAGGATCTCGTCACGATAGACAGAGGCGAGAGCTGCCTCGGCTGTGGGGAGCATGTAGTGGGTTCGGTCATCTGTGGGGTTTGCAATTTTGTAGACCTCGTCTGCAAACTTGGGGAACTGTCCCGCGGTTTCACCGCACTGGTACTCCAGCATGTGGGGAGGAAGGATGAAGTCGTACCCATCGGCAATGTGGGTGTCGATGAAGTAGTTCAGCAGCGCCCACTCCAGGCGTGCGCCCATGCCGGTGTACATCCAGTTTCCGGAGCCTGCCAGCTTCACGCCGCGCTCGTAGTCGATAAGGCCCAGGGCATTGCACAGGTCAACATGGTGCTTGGGCTCAAAGTCAAACTTGTGGGGTTCCCCGAAGTAACGCAGAGGCTCGTTGTTTTCCTTTCCGCCAGGCTTCAGGTCGGGGTCAGGCAGATTGGGCAGGCTCAGCATTGCGGTTCGGTACTCGGCCTTGACCTCGTCCAGCTTCTTTTCATCCTCTGCCAGACCTTTTTTCAGGTCTGCCATTTCTGCAAAGATAGCGGATACATCCTTGCCCTGCTTTTTCAGAGCGGGGATCTCCTTTGCTACCTTGTTTTGCCGGGCTTTCCTGTTTTCTGTGTCGGTGATCAGCGTGCGGCGCAGCTCGTCCAGCTCCAGAATGCGGTCAACGATGGCATCGCAGTCGACTTCCTTGGCGCGCAGCGCAGCCTTTACTCCTTCGGGATCGTCTTTTATTCGTTTGATATCCAGCATTGTGATTTCTCCTTACATTGTTTCAATATGGTCTTTTCTTATTTTCCCAGCTTCATCAGGGCGTCCAGCAGATTCTGCAGATCGTCCTCGCCGTAGAATTCCAGTTCAAAGCGGCCCTTACGTTTGCCGTTCACAATTCTGACTCCCCGGCCAAGCTGTTTGCTCAGATTTTTTTCACATTCGGCAACGTAGTCAACAGCAAGAGTAGGTTCCTTCTTGGGAGCGGGCTCCTTTGCCATGTTCTTGCACAGTGTTTCTGCCTGTCGCACGGACAGGTTCAGGGCAATGATTTTTTTTGCTGCCTCTTGCTGCTGTTTTTCGCTTTTCAGCGTCAGAATGGCCCTGGCATGTCCCGCTGTCAGCGTTCCGCTCTTAACCTGTTCCAGAACCTCCGGGCACAGGCTCAGCAGCCGCAGGGCGTTTGCCACAGCCGGTCTTGATTTTGCAACCTGAGCTGCAACCTCCTCCTGGGTCAGTCCGTATTCCTTCATGAGGCTCTGGTAGCCCAGTGCTTCTTCCACCGCGTTCAGATCCTGTCGCTGCAGGTTTTCTATCAGAGCCAGCTCCATGGCCTTTCGGTCGTCCGCTTCCAGAATGATTGCCGGTATCTCTGTGAGTCCTGCAATTCTGGATGCCCGCCAGCGGCGCTCGCCGGCGATGATCTGGTAGTAACCGGTTTCCAGCTGACGTACTGTCAGAGGCTGAATTACACCGTGCTGGCTGATGGAATCCGCCAGTGCCTGTAATTCCTCCTCATCAAAGTCGTTTCGCGGCTGGTCCGGGTTGGGTTCTACTTTATACAGGGGTAAAAGCTGGTAGGCACTGCTTTCCGGAGTTTCATCCGTGAAGTCTCCCAGCAGGGCACCCAGACCTTTTCCCAGCCCCTTGTTTGATGCCAATGGTACCATCCTTTCTTTTACCTTGTATCAGATGCTGCTTTTCTCCAACTTTGCTTTGATCTCCTCTGCCATTGCTCTGTATGCAACACTTCCCCGACTGGTTCGGTCATATACAGTCACCGGTATTCCGTGACTCGGTGCTTCTGCCAGACGAATGTTTCTCGGCACGACGCTGGCGAAAACCTTCCCCGGGAAGTGACGGCGAACCTCCTGTGCAACCTGGGAAGAAAAGTTTGTCCTTCCGTCATACATGGTCAGTGCTACACCGAATATTTCCAGTCTTGGATTCAGACGTTTCTTTACCATCCGAAGGGTGGCCATGAGATCGCTCAGTCCCTCCAGTGCGAAGTATTCACATTGCACCGGAACCAGAATGGAATCTGCGGCACACAGCCCATTCAGAGTCAACAGCTCCAGCGAGGGCGGACAGTCAATAAAAATAATATCGTATTGATCCCGGACGCTGTGCAGCGCTTTTTCTAATGCCAGCTCCCTGTGAGGCTGATTGATCAGCTCCACAGCCGCGCCGGCCAGATCCGAGGACGAGGGCAGAAGGTCTCCATACTCTGTGGATACGATGGCCTGTGCTGCCCCCACTTCATTGATTGTCACATCGTATGCAGAGTATTTGATTTTCCTCTTATCCAGACCAAGACCTGAGGTTGCATTTGCCTGAGGGTCAAAGTCACAAAGCAGCACCTTCAGACCCAGAGCATGGAGTGCGGCGGTTAGATTGACTGCGGTGGTGGTTTTTCCAACGCCGCCCTTCTGATTCACAACGGCAACGATCTTTCCCATTTCTCTCTCCCTTGATGTTCACCAGATTCAATGTTTCACGTGAAACATTTACTGCCCGGTTGCCTCCGTGACAGGCACTGTAGGCTCCGAAGCAGGCAGAAATGTATAATTCTGACCGGTGCGGATGTGATTGGCGGTGAGATTCTGAACAACAGGAATCGCCAGGGCAATCACAAGCAATAGCAGAATGAGCACAGCGACAGTCAGATGTCTTACCCGGTGGGTAAGGGTTATGACCCGCTCCTCGGGCGTAGGAACACGGCGGCGGGGTGGCTTTTTTGGTGGAGCAGCATTGCTGCGCCGGGGCAACTGTACAGGAGTGTCCGGCTCAACGGGATAAGCAGCCATGGAATGGCTGCATTTCAGGCAGAAAGCCTGGCCTTCTTGTGTCTCACGTCCGCATCGCATACAGGCCATAGAAGCTGCCTCCTCCAAAAAATAAAGGTTCTTGATACATGCTCATTATTGTACAACACTTTGGCGGATTCGTAAAGAGCCAAAATTGAAGAAATTAATATTTTGTAAACCCTATTGACAATCATGCGACCATGTGATAGAATCATTCTACCAGAACAAAAGGAGGGATGAACAATGGACTGGTCGATTCCCGGAACGACACTCACCGCTCAGCGGGAGAACGCCGACGGAATTCAGGAACAGTTGGCAGCCATGTTTCTGGCAGGTGGGCTGACGCTCAGTCAGGTAGCAGCCGTTTCCGGGCTGGAACCCTACACCGTTCAGAATTGGGTGAAGCGAGGCTTCCTCCCCCCACCCAGGAACAAGCGCTACGATATGGAGCAGCTGTGCCGGATCCTGAACATGAACATTCTGCGGGGAACCATGCCTCTGGAGCAGATCGTCAGGCTGATGAGCTACCTCAACGGTGACCTGGCAGACGAGAGTGACGACCTGGTGGATGATACCATGCTCTACATTTTTTTCGTCCGGCTGGCAGCCCGTGCCCGGTACATCGGCGGAGACAAGAACTGGGACGATGCCCTGCTGCACGTAACCCAGGACTACCCGGAGAAAGTGCCGGGGGCCAGGGAAAAGCTTACGAAGGTACTCAAGGTCATGCTCACCGTCTGGTGTGCAAACTGCCTCAAGGCCCAGGCAGAGGACCTGATCGCAAAACTATAACCAAATAAAAGGAGATAACAACATGGAAAACGACGGAACCTACAGGTGGTCTGCCGAACAGCCAAAGCAGGAAAAGCCCCGCTTTGCGCGTGTTGGGAAGACTGTCCTCACAGTGTTGATTCTGGTGCTGGTGGTAGCACTGGCGGGAACCTGCTTCTACACTGTGGATGACAAGCAGCAGGCAGTGGTCACGACCTTCGGAAAGGTCACGGATGTGACGGATGCAGGCGTACACTTCAAGCTGCCCTTCGGCATTCAGAATGTGGAAAAGGTGGATGTGAATGTCTACCAGAAGATCGAACTGGGCTACGCCAGCGACGGCCGGGGTTATGATGTGAATGAGAGCGAAAGCACCATGATCACCGGCGACTACAATATTGTCAACGTGGATTTCTTTGTGGAATACAAGATCTCTGATCCGGTGCAGTACCTGTATTCCTCCAATAATCCGGAGCTGATCCTGCGCAATCTGATCCAGAGCCAGGTCCGGAATGTGGTGGGCTCCTCCAGTGTGGATGCGGTGCTCACCGACGGCAAGGAGGATATTCAGCGCCAGGTCAAGGAGCTGGTGACCCAGATCCTGCAGGAGTATGACATCGGCCTGACACTGGTGGACGTGAAGATTCAGGATGCGGAGCCGCCCACGACGGAGGTTATTGAGGCTTTTAAGGCGGTGGAAACCGCCAAGCAGCAGGCGGAGACGGTCATCAATGATGCCAAGGCCTATCAGAATGCCCAGCTGCCCCAGGCCCAGGCCCAGGCAGACCAGCTGATTCAGAATGCGGCGTACCTTCGCCAGAACCGGATCAACGAGGCCCATGAGCAGGTGGCCATGTTCCAGGCCATGTACGCAGAGTATGCCCAGAACCCGGGCATTACCCGCAGCCGGATGTACTATGAGGCCATTTCTCAGGTTCTTCCCGGCGTGAAGCTGTATATCAACACCGGTTCCGGCAATGGAGATGTTCAGATGCTGCTGCCTCTGGAACCCATGACGGAGACGGCGCCCACCAATGGAGGTGCTGAGTGATGAAAAAGAGAACTGCAATATTGCTGATGGTTTTGCTGCTGGCGGCCTTTGTGGGCCTGCAGAGCATCTATACCGTCCGGGAGAATCAGTACGCCTGCAAGGTGCGATTCTCCAAGATTATCGAAACCACGGATCAGGCGGGGCTGCACTTTAAGGTGCCCTTCATGGATTCCGTGAAGTACTTCCCCAGAACCACCCAGCTGTACGACATCCCGCCCTCTGAGGTGCTGACCTCCGACAAGCAGAATATGACGGTGGACTGCTATATTCTCTGGTCCATTTCTGACCCCAAGCTGTTCTATCAGACCCTGGGAAATACCGCCGTGGCAGAGCAGCGGCTGGACGCCCTGACCTACAACGAGCTGAAAACCGTGATGGGCACCCTGGCCCAGTCGGACATCATCAACATGGAGGAGGGCGGCAAGCGCAACCAGATCTACAACGGAATTGCCACGGATGTGGACTCCCTGGCCCGCACCTACGGCATCCGGGTAGAGGACGTGAAGATCAAGCAGTTTGATCTTCCGGAATCCAACCTGAACGCCGTGTATAACCGCATGATCTCCGAACGGAACCAGATGGCGGAGAAGTATACCGCCGACGGCCGGTATGAAGCCTCCATCATCCGCAACGAAGTGGATAAGAAGGTGAACATCATCATCTCCGATGCCAAGGCGGAGGCCGCCAAGCTGGAGGCCGAAGGCGAGGGCGAATACATGCGCCTGCTGGCGGAGGCCTATGACACACCCGACAAGAAGGAGTTCTACGAGTTCACCCTTGCCCTGGATGCTCTGAAGGCCAGTCTAACCGGGGACGAGAAGACAGTCATCCTGGACGGCAGCTCAGAGCTTGCCAAGATCCTCACCGGCGCGGAATAAAGCAGAGGCTTCTTCCGGAACACGCGTCCCATTTCAGAAAGCCAATTTGAATGCCAGTGCCCCCCTGGGGGCACTGGCAACGGTACATAGAAAAGCTCCATAAGAAATCGAATATCAGGAGGAAACAAATATGCCGCAGCTGCGATTTGAGACAAAGGTTATCAGAGGTTCAGACTTGGGTGGGGAGTCCTGCGTACCCGACTTATTGGGGGAAAGCATTCTTCAGAACCGGCTGACATTTTGCCTGGACGAGGACGACGAAATCTATGAGGGGTACGGCCGTAGAAAAAATGCCTATCCCTACCGCCAGTATAATCAGTATACACGGGAACTGAAGGAAAGAGAAATCAAAACGGCAGTACTGGAGAATAAGCATTTGAAAGCGGTATTTCTCCCGGAATATGGTGGAAGACTGTGGGAACTGTGGGATAAGGCAACAGGAAAGAATCTGCTGTATACCAACGATGTCCTCCGGTTCAGCAATCTGGCCGTGCGAAACGCCTGGTTCAGCGGCGGCGTGGAATGGAACATTGGCATTATAGGGCATACACCGTATACAACAGCGCCCTTGTATACAGCGGTGACACAAACGCAGAGCGGAGCGCCTGTTTTGCGCATGTACGAGTATGAACGCATCCGAAAGGTTCCCTATCAGATGGATTTCTGGCTGGAAGAGGAAGACAGAGTACTAAACTGCAGGATGCGGATTGTAAATGAGAGCGAGGAAGTAATTCCCATGTACTGGTGGAGCAACATGGCTGTTCCGGAGTACGAAGGGGGAAGGGTCATCGTTCCTGCGGAGAAGGCGTTTACAAATGCGGCAGGGGTTGTGTATAAGGTCGCCATTCCCATGGTGCAGGGTGTGGATGTAACCGAGTACAAAAGAATCCCAAAATCCGTAGATTACTTTTTTGATATCGAAGACGAGGGGCTTAAATACATAGCAAATATAGATAAAGATGGCTATGGTCTGCTGCAAACCTCAACCGGAAGGCTCAGAAGCAGAAAGCTGTTTTCCTGGGGAAATGGGGAAGCCTCCGATCACTGGCAGGAATTTCTCACAGATCAGGCAGGCAGATACCTGGAAATTCAGGCCGGACTGGGAAAAACGCAGTATGGCTGCATTCCCATGGCGCCGCATACAGCCTGGGAGTGGCTGGAGCAATATGGCCCTGCAAGCTTCCCGGAGGCGGCGAAAGCGAATTCCCATAAAGAGCGGGAAGAAATGCTGACTGAGGCGCTGGAAAAGGCGAATTGCGCTGAAAGCATGGAACAAAAGCTGAAAGATACAAAGGCTATGGCCACAGGCAGAGCAAAGCTGGTAATGGCCGGCAGCGGCTACGGAGCACTGGCGCAGCGGGGCCGATGGTCGGAGCATCTGGAATATACCATTTCTTCTGACTCGTTGAAAAAGTGGAAGGAATTTTTTGAAACAGGGGTTCTGCACAAACCAGACCCCAAATTGGCTCCCGATGAATTTTTGATAGAGGCGGACAATCTGGATTTTCTGGTCAATACGCTGGAAACCTCCAATAAAGAAAACTGGTATGCGTATTATCAGGCTGGAATTGGCTATTTTACAGTGGGTGATTATGGACAGGCAGAGCGCTGTCTGCGCCGATCCAACGATCTGGAGGCGAACCCATGGGCCTGCCATGCGCTGGCGTGTATCTGCCTGATGGGGAAGGATTCTGTAGGTGCAGCAGACTGGATGAGCAGGGGCCTTTCCATGGAGTCTCAGAACATTTCTTATCTGAAGGAAGCCTTGAAAATCCTGTACCACAGCGGAGCATACCACGAAATCGTGGATTTCTATGAAAACCGTAAGACCGAAATCCGGCAGGTGGGAAAACTCAAATACTACTATATCGCCGCTTTGAATAAGCTGGGCGAGGTCCAAAGAGCCTACGACACGCTGGAAGAAGACGGGGGACTGGTGATCGACGATATCCGGGAGGGAGAGGACTCCATCTCCCAGCTGTGGAGCGAGCTGTCGGAAAAGCTCTGGGGCGAAAAGAAGAAGGTTCCGTACAAGTATGACTTTATGGCCTCCTGAAAGAGGTCCATCATACAAGCCGCTCCCTGTCAGAACGACAAGGAGCGGTTCCGTGTTTATGAGGAAGAAAGATCGATATCAGAAAGCCATCGGTAATTCTTAACAGATAAAAGTGCATACTGTCTGGAGAAAATGGATTTTTTGGAATGTGTATATTGGCTTTCGTCAGCAATATGGCGCTTTCGCCAATGAACGGTCAAGGCCCTGGTGAGCGGAGCGCAGTGCGTAGGGGCCGTAGGGAACGGATTTATCCGTTCCGCGAACCGGGTGCGCCATACGGAATGCATGAATGCATTCCCTACGAGAGGCGGTAAGCGTTTCAGTTGTGACGAGGCCGCGGTGAGAGGAACGCAGTGCGTCCAGTCCGTGGGGGCTTACCGTTATAACCAGGCCCAGGCGAATCCGTCACCCGGTACCCGGGCAGGCGGGGACGCCTGCCCCTACAAGAGGAACCGGGCGGTGTGGTTTCTGTGGGTACGGCGATCATTGATAAAATTCGCTTTAACAGCTGAGTGAAACCGATAAGCACATTTCAAAATTTCCCATGATCTAGCGTGGCATGGGCCAGGGGATATTCAGCGTATCCCATACCACCTTTACCCAGGGATAGGCCTGGCCTTCCACCTGGGAGCTAAGGAAGTTCCGACCGGAACCGGTGAACCATTGCCCATCTTTCCTGATGAATTCATAGGTTCCGAAGTTTTCAATGGTGCCGTCATAGCCAACAACGAAATAGATTTCATACCCCCGGTCGTCTTCACAGGTATAAAAATAAGGCTTTTCTTCCGTAATTTCATCGGTGATATCCAGATTTTCTCCGTTTCCGGTGAAATACAGCCGTCCGTTTTCCGTATAGGCGAAGGTGGGTGCTTCCGTATCGATGGATACAATTATCTCCTCAATACCTTCCTCAGTAGTACGTTGCTGAATGGTCAGATCCAGACCGGGAAACCTGGTGGTGATCCAGTCCTCCACCGCTGCGCGGACGGTGGGACTCATCCCCAATACCAGCACCAGCGCAACCACAGCGGCAACGGCAGCGGATGGCCGGAATTTACGTCTGGGAGTGGAAATGGTGTTCAAAATCCGATCTTCGCATTCTTTCGGCATATGGACGGAATCAAAAAAATTGGTTAGATTATTCATAGATACCCCTCCTTTAGGGTGGTTTTCAGCATTTCCCGTCCCCGACTGAGCCGGGTGGTGACGGCACTCTGGCTGATGTGCAGCAGCTGGGCAATTTCTTTTGTGGAGAATTCCTCATAATAGCGTAGATAGATGACCACCCGATATTTGGGTTCCAGTGCCATAACGGCCTGGTATACATCGGCATATTCCGGGGAAATGTCTGCTGGAATCCCGTCGTCCAGGGCATCGGTCTTTCGCCACCAGGAGGAACGAAGAAGATTCCGGCAGGTGTTCGCGGTGGTCTGCAGGAGCCAGGCTTTTTCCTTTCCGGGAGCAATGCAGCGCTGCTCCATCATTTTCAGGAAAACACTCTGGCACACATCCTCCGCCTCCGCCGGGCTTTTGGTGTAGCTCAGGGCCAAACGGTAAACCGCGTCTTTGTATTTGTGAAAGGGTTCTTCGATGGAGATCATTGAATTCCTCCTTTGCAGTTTTGAGGCCTCATCTATAAGACAACCGGAGGGCAAATTTTGTCACAGGAAAGCTGAAAAAAATCCTTCCGTGTGTGAGGCTTTCATTACGGATTCCGTTATATAGGGTGAGGAAGCAAATTTATATGTGAGGTGAACCATAGTGGAAGACAGCAAAATCATAGAACTGTTCTTTGCACGAAACGAAGATGCCATCAAACACACGGATGACACCTATGGGCGGCGGCTTTACCAGCTGGCAGACAACATTGTCCGCAACGGTCAGGACGCTGAGGAAAGTGTCAGCGATACCTACCTGAAGGCGTGGGATACGATTCCTCCCCACAGACCGCAATACTTCTTTCACAAAAACAGCTCCTCTGCAACGCGCAGAGGAGCTGTTTTAATACATAGGTTCTTTAGGGGTTACTTCCACAGACCGTCGGGGTAGAGGCCGTCTTCGGTGAGCTTGCGCAGGGCAGCCACTACCATGGGCTTGTCCGCGGCGTAGGTCACACCGAACCACTTGTCAGGAGACGTCAGCACCTTCACGCTGCCAACTCCCTCACCAATAATCTGAGCGACAGGCAGGGGAAGGAAGTACTCGCCCTTCATGGGATTTTCGACCAGTGCCTTATCCAGGAACGCGGCGAAGCGGTTCCGGATTTCCGTTAAGAACGAGGGCATGAAGCCCCACAGGTTCATGGATACAATGGTATCGGCGGGAAGATCAGTCCAGCTCTCGCCGCCGTCTTCGGTGAAGTGAATGCCGCCGTCATACTGCTCGATGCGGGTACGCTCGTTGACCTGGGTCAGGTAGCCGTTTTCATCGGCGGCACACACGCCCCGGGCCACGCTGCCGTTTTCCGTCACGGTGTTGCCCAGCCGGTAGCCCACCATGCAGTGCTCACCGGGCGCGTGAGGAGCGGACAGGTAGTCATAAATCACCTGATAGGCGCTGGCACCATAGTAGTCATCGGCGTTGATCACCGCAAATGGAGCGCCGTCAATGGCCTTTGCGGCGCACAGGACGGCGTGACTGGTACCCCAGGGCTTGACCCGGCCCTCGGGAACGGAATACCCCTCAGGCAGAGCGTCCAGCTCCTGATAGGCGTAGCGAATCTCCACCGGAGCCTTGGCCAGGCGCTTGCCCACAGTGGCCAGGAAATCCTCACGGATTGCTTCCTTGATGACAATAACCACGGTTTCGAATCCAGCCCGGTGTGCATCATAGATGGAGTAATCCAGAATGGCCTCGCCTTGGCACCCCACAGGGTCGATCTGCTTTAATCCGCCATAACGGCTGCCCATTCCGGCAGCGAGCACGACAAGCACAGGTTTCTTTGCCATAAGTATGTCCTCCTTTAATAAATCTAACAATATTATAAGCCGAAAACCGGGGAAAAGCAAGCAAAACTTACAAGACTATATCAGGCTGTGGGTATTCAAACAGATGCTGTCCCGTTGAACCCGATTCCAGTCGAAAACAGAAGCCAGCTCCCGGGGGGAAACCGCCTCGGGCTTGTCCAGAAGACCGGCCGCGTGGGCAAGGGTTCCAATCAGCTTCTCCGGAGTGATCCGCTGGCGCAGTACCCCCAGATCCAGATCCCGGTCCCGCTTGCTCAGGCGGCGTCCGTCTTCTGCCAGAAGCATGGGCACATGGGCGTAGACAGGGTGGGGGAAGCCAAACAGCTCCTGCAGGTACATCTGCCTGGGTGCAGAGCTGAGCAAATCCATCCCCCGCACGACCTCCGTTACCCCCGCTTCGCCGTCATCCACGGTGACCGCCAGCTGATAGACATATACCCCATCCGCCCGGCGCATGACCATATCGCCGCACTCGGATGCAAGGTTCAGCGCGTAATCCCCCTGTACCAGGTCGGAAAAGTGCCAGACCCTGTCCGGGACGATGACCCGCCAGGAAGGGAGGCGCTGAAAGGACGCCCGCTGGGCATCTGTGAGGCTGCGGCAGGTGCCGGGGTAGACATAGGTGCCGTCGCTTAAGTGGGGGGCGTTGACGCTGTGGAGCTGACTGCGGGTGCAGTAGCAGGGGTAGAGCAGACCCTGCTCCTTCAGCGCATCGAAGTATCGATCATAGACCTCCGTGCGCTGGCTCTGAGGCGGCGTCTCCCGATCCCAGTCAAGACCCAGCCACAGAAGATCCTCCCGGAGAACCCGGGCAAATTCTTCGCTGGTGCGCTGGGTGTCCAGATCCTCCATCCGCAGTACCAGCTCTCCGTCCCGGGAACGGACGGACAGCCAGGCCAGCAGCGCCGAGAACACATTTCCCAGATGCATCCGCCCCGAGGGGGTGGGGGCGAAGCGTCCCACCGGCTTTACAGCAGACATTTTGCCCACCATGCCGCAATGGCGACAATACCGGCCAGCTCCAGAAGGGCAAGCACAAGCAGCCCGCCGATTCCCTTTCGCCGGGGCTCTGTGTCCTCCACCGCCGCGCTTTCGTCGAATACCTCATCGTCGTAGAAGGTGCGGCTGTGGGCCATGGCAGAATTCTGCCGCCGCTTCCTGGGGAAAACCTCCGAAGGGGCAAACTCCTCCTCAAACTCGTCAGCATCCTGCGTAAGCTCCTGTTCTTCTTCCTCCAGAAGCGCCTCCTCCAGCCACTCTAAGCTGTCTGATCGTTCATCCCGCCGCAAACGAATCCCCCCTTTTGGTCAGTATCTGTATTCTACCGGTAAATGGGCAAAAAAGCAACCACAAAAGATGGAAGGAAGATAAAAGACGGTACCCGCTTTTTGAAGCGGGTACCGCGGTTCTGGATCAAAATCAGATCTGGAAGTAGCGCTTGGCGTTATTGAAGGCAATGTCCTCCACCAGTTGACCAACAGCAGCCATGTCGGCGGGATACTCGCCGTTTTCCACCCAGCCGCCGATCAGGTTGCACAGAATGCGGCGGAAGTAATCGTGGCGGGTGTAGCTCAGGAAGGAGCGGGAGTCGGTGAGCATGCCGATGAAGTTGCCCAGCAGTCCCAGGTCGGCCAGGGAGGTCATCTGGTCGATCATCCCCTGCTTGGTGTCATTGAACCACCAGCCGGAGCCGTGCTGAATCTTGCCGGGAACCTCGGTGCCCTGGAAGCAGCCCAGGAGGGTGTCCAGCTGGGCGTTGTCTGCGGGGTTCAGAGAGTAGAGAATGGTCCGGGGCAGCAGCTTCTCCTCAAAGAGCTTGCTCAGCAGCTTGCTCAGCTGCTCGCCGGAGTTGGTGATGGCAATGCAGTCAAAGCCGGTATCGGGGCCCAGCTTGCGGAACATTTCGACGTTGTTGTCACGCAGGCAGGAGAAATGGATCTGCCAGGCCCAGCCGCGCTTGGCGTATTCACGGGCGCAGTGCAGCAGCAGAGCAGTCTTATAGGCATCACTTTCCCGGGTGGTGAGAGGCTCGCCGGCCATGCCCTTGCGGAAGATGGCGGTCAGCTCCTCATCGGTTGCCTCCACATAGGGAATGTAGACAATGCCGTGGTCGGATGCCCGGCAGCCGTGCTGATCGAAGTACGTAATGCGCTGGGTCAGGGCTTTCTTCACGCAGCCGATGCAGCCGAACTCAAAGCCCACCACCTTCTCCAGGCTGTGCATATATGCGGCAAAGGTTGGCTTCTCAATGTTCAGAACCTTGTCGGGACGGAAAGAGGGACAGACCTTGGTTTCCATGGTGGGGTCATTTGCCAGCTTCTCGTGCCACTGCAGGGAGTCCACAGGGTCATCGGTGGTGCCGATCATGTACACGCCGGACTGCTTGATGAGTCCCCGGGCAGTCATGTTGGGATCGTTCTGCAGCTTGTCATTGCACAGGTTCCAGACTTCCTCGGCGGTTTCGCCATTCAGCGCGCCGTGGTAGCCGAAGTAACGCTGCAGCTCCAGATGGCACCAGTGGTACATGGGGTTGCCGATGCACTTGGGCATTGCTTCGGCAAACTTCTGGAACTTCTCCCGGTCGGAAGCGCCGCCGGTGATGTAATATTCGTCTGCGCCGTTGGAGCGCATAACGCGCCACTTGTAGTGGTCGCCGCCCAGCCAGACCTGGGTGATGTTCTCAAACCGGCGATCTTCCCAGATTTCCTGGGGATTGATATGGCAGTGATAGTCAACAATGGGCATCTTTGCTGCGTGATCGTGATACAGGGTCTTCGCGGTGTCGGTGGACAGCAGGAAGTCCTGATCCATAAATTGCTTCATTGGAATTACCTTCTTTCGTTGGAATCCTGATGCATTCATCAGTCTATTATATAGTATAAGGAAATTGTTCGGAAAAGTAAATACAGGAATCCGGCATGAGCATACGATTTGGATAGATTTCCCGAAAAATCAGAACCAGTCGCCGTAGCCCAGGCGGATCAGGTGATCCCGACTGATGCGCAGACTTTCAAAGGGGTCCCTGCCGTAGCAGTCATCCTGCTCGACGAGGAAGTATTCGGCACCGCTCTCCAGTCCGGCTTCGATGCACTCCCGGATGGGCAGATTGCCCTCGCCCAGCTCCGCGAACTGCACGGGCTCGCTGAAGAAGGCGTTTGAGAAAGCCTTTACATCAAAGCCCCGGGTCATGTCGGGCATGTTGACGTTGGCAATCCGGTAGTCCTTCAGGTGCAGCAGACGGATAACCCCCGCGTACCTGCGGATGAAGGCTACAGGATTCTCACCGCCCCGGTGAATCCAGTGGGTGTCCAGCTCAAAGCCCATGTGGGGGGCATTGGCCCGGAGCAGATCCAGAAGGTACACCCCATCCACCTTCATAAATTCCATGTGGTGATTGTGGTAGTACAGGTCGATGCCGTCTTCCTTCAGCCTCAGGGCGTATTCCTCGGCAGTTTTGGCAAAGTCAATGCATTTCCGGGCATTGCCGATGGCATTCATAGGCATCATTCCGATGCGGAACATGTCGCAGTTCAGAGCCCGGGCATCCTCCAGCATTTTCCTGTAGTCATCGGGATTGCACAGATATTCGCCGGGCATACCGGGGAACATGGGCGCTACGGCGGCGGTGAGGGAGGAAATGTTGAAATCCAGCTCGTCAATGGCCCGGCGGAATCCTGCCACGTTTTCCCGGGTCATTGGAACCTGGGAAACCTCCGCGCAGTGGTAGCCAATGTCGGTCAGCCTGGCCATGGTCTCGTAGGCGTCAAAGGACGGCATTTTGGCAGGAGCAATGGTGGACATCTGAACGCCAATCAAGCCTTTCTTGTTCATGGGAATGCACTCCTTTCCAGATGGTTCCTCAGTCCCGGATGGGGAACTTTCCTTCCGCGGCAATGCGCTTGTTCAGCTCCCGGGCGTACGCCTCCTCATCGCAGGGAAGCTCCACGGTGCAGCCTGTCCAAGCGGACAGCTGGGAGGCGTTGGCAAGTCGGACGCCCATGATGCCGTCGGAGCCGGGGGCCAGCAGGGGTGAGCCGGTGAGGATGTGCAGAGCGAAGTTCTCCATGACAGTGCCGTGCTGGATACCCCAGCCATCGCTGTTTTCGAAGACTTCCGTCTCGTACAGGCCGCCGCCTCCGTTGGAGCTGGTGAGCATGGCAAGCTCCATCATGGACATGTGCTGGTTCATGTACTCCTCATCCACCTGCCTGCCGTCCCTGACCATCCGGTAGACGGTGGCGGTTTTGGAGTTCTCCACCACGATCTTTCCGGCATCCAGGTCGATTTCCAGACGGTCGGTGCCGATGGCATCGTGGGTGCAGGTGATAAAGGAGCCGGTGGCACCATTGGGGTACTGGGTCACCATGGTCACATCATTTTCCACAGCGATATCCCGATGTGCTCCATTCAGATTCAGCGATGTGACCTTGCAGGGCACACCGCAGATCCACTGCCACAGATCCAGCTGATGGGGCGCCTGGTTCACCAGCACGCCGCCGCCTTCACCGCCCCAGGTGGCCCGCCATTCGGACTGGCGGTAGTAGGAGTCGGGACGCCACCAGGTGTTGATGATCCACTGGCTGCGGCGGATCTGGCCCAGTTCGCCGGAGGAAACGATGTCCTTGACCTTCTGATACAGCTTGTTGGTGCGCTGGTTGAACATAATGCCGAAGGCTGTCTCGGGATGGGCCTCATGGCAGTCGATCATCTTCTGCACGTCCTTTGCACGGACACCGGCAGGCTTCTCGCAGATGACGTTCATGCCGTGCTCCATGGCGTAGATAGCCATCTCGTGGTGCAGATAATGGGGGACGGTGGTAATAACCGCATCACAGTGACCGGAGGCGATCATGTCCCGGTAATCCTCGAAAACAGGATAGTCCGGGAACTTCTGCTTTGCCAGCTCCCGGCGGGCTGGATCAATGTCGCAGATGGCGCCCAGGGTACAGTGGGGCGGAATAGGAGCGGCGGGAAAACCGGGGAAAGAGGCTGTGCCGGTGAGAATGCTGCAGTAGTTGCTGCCCTGTGTACCGAAGCCGATGATGCCATAACGAATTCTCTTGTCCATGGGAATCACTCCTCATATTATAATGTATAGGAACTTTGTCAGAGGTTTTCAAGAATATCCAGCAAAGCGTTGTACTGCATGGTGTAGCCCTCGGCACCGTCCCGGGCCTTGTTCATGGCAGCGGCGGCTGCGGCGTCCTCTTCCAGGAACCTGAAAGTGGCAAACACCACCAGATGAGGCTCCAGCGTCAGGAAGCCCTGGTAGCCGTCCTCCAGGATGGCTTTCTTCAGAAGCTGGGGGATCTGTCCGTCGCCGGTGCCGCACACCACATTCTCGTTGCTCCCCCGGACAGCATCCTTGATGTGGATGTAGACCACATACTGCTTCAGCATTTCCCAGCACCGGGCGGTGTCTTCTCCGCACTGGACGAAGTTGGCATAGTCAAAGGCGGCCTGAAAGTTGGGACTGGCCAGCTTTTCCAGGATTATGCGGCAACGTTCGCCTGTGTCACCGTAGATGTCCTTTTCGTTCTCGTGGATCAGGATCACGTCGTACTTCCGGGCAATTGCCGCAAAGCCCTCCAGCTTCTGCAGCACCAGATCGGTGTAGGAATTGGGGTCCTCACCCTTAGGCATCCAGAAGCTGAACACACGGATATATTTGCATCCGGTGAGCTTGCAGATGCGGCACAGGTTTTCCAGCTGCTTCAGCTGCAGAGTGTAAGCTTTCTCGTCGTGGATGCCGATCTTGCCGATGGGGCTTCCTAAAGAGGAGATCCCAATGCCGGCGTGCGCCAGCCGGGGCTGAATGCTTTCGGCAAATTCCTCCGGGGTATAATCGGCGATTCCCTTGCCGTCGGCAGCCCGCAGGCAGATATACTTCATCCCCAGCTTCCGGACGACCTTCAGCTGCTCATCCAGCAGCGGGTGGATCTCATCGGCAAAGCCGGAGATCAGAATATTTGGAACCATGTTGATCGTGCTCCTTTCGAATGATGTTTCCACAAAAGGGACCAGGGTAGGGAATATGGTCTTATTGCATAAAAGAGGCGCGAAAAAGCCAGGCTCTCTTGTGTAACATTGTAATAATAGCACACAGAAATGAAAACTGCAATGGGCAAAAAAGAAATTCGAAAAATTTCGAAAAAAGTTCTTGACAAATAAGTTCTCGTGTGATAATATGTCAAAGTTCGCCGCGGACGACGACAAAATCTTCCAAAACGAACGGCTGTACCTTGTAAATTGAATAACGTAAGACGAGAAATAACACCTTGGACAATAA
>CALYRG010000018.1 GCA_945482615.1 uncultured Clostridia bacterium
TCGAGTCCCTTCCGGCGTACCAAAAACGGGTTATCCCATTCGGGATGACCCGTTTTTGATTGGCGGCTTGAAGCCGAATAAGTCCGACCATCCCGGGCAGACGGGAATGGCCGGACTTTATTTGTTGGGCGAAATGGCATCCCGGGTCATCCGACGCCCTTTTCCAGCAGCACCATTTTCAGCCGGGCGTGCACCACCCAGCGGGTGCTGTACCCGCCGGCGCAGGTGGAGAGGGTCAAAATCCGGTCGGTGGGTTCGGGGACGATGCCGGTGTTGATTTTGGACTTTTCCAGGATGGTTGCAATGAAGTATTCCGGCCCCCAGTCCGGGTCAAACTCCAGGGCGTAGGTGCTGCTGTCCACCAGGGCCTGATAAGAGGAGAAGACCTCATAGCGGAAGCACCCTTCGCTGTTCGCAATGTAGATATAGGGGTGCTTCTCCCAGTATTTTTCCTGAGAATAGGAACGCAGAGCGGCAAACATGGAGCCGTCGTTCATATTGTGACCATAGAGAATGGTATGGAACTGGGTCATGTCGGGGGCGTTGGTGCATTCCAGCACAATGGAGCCCATAGCGTAGGGCTTGCCGTCCCAGGTGACCTTCAGATAGTGCTCGTTGTCCGTTCCCTGAACAATGGGGTAGTTGACCTTGGTGTCCGGAATGAGCACCCAGCCCACAACATCGGGATTGACCTCCTGCAGGGCGGCCAGATTGATTTTTCTGATCTCCTCCAGTCCGGCATCCTCCTCCATCGGCTCCGGGGCCCAGTATTTCAGCACAGCGATGGTTTCCCCGGGGATTTCAGGCCGGGTGGTTTCCGCCGGCGCCCGGGTGGGGGAGACGGCCAGCGCATGGGCGTCTTCGTAGACCTGTGCGCCCTTCCGGCTGATGGAAAGGGTTCGCACAGACATGGCGGTGCTGAACAGGAACATCAGCAGCAAGCCGATTCTCAGAAGCTTTTTCACATGGGGTTTCAAGGGCATCTTCCTCTGCTTTCTGTAATACGAATACTGAAATGAATCATTTCAATTTAGTATAGCATATCTTTGTGCCTGTTTAAAGTGTTTCATATAGAAATGTGCATATCGGCTTGACTCAGCAAACCGGGAAATTGTATGTTTGTCGCGTTCCTACCGTAGGGGCGTGGTGCGCCGCGCAGCGAATCAAAATTACCATGATTGCCGGTGGCAATCATACCATAATTTCCTATCAGCCGCCCGCATCCCCTGTACCCGTAGGGGCGGTTATTAACCGCCCGCAGCCTTCCGGCTCTGAACATGCGGCGTTCTAACGGAAATACGCAAAAATCGGAACGTCTCGGGCGGTTAATAACCGCCCTCACGATGGCGTTTGCAATCCTTCCGGCACCAACTTATCAGGAAGCTGCGTTAACCCGATAAGCATATATAGAAATAGTATAAGCCAAAAGCCACAGGTCGCCCTGTGGCTTTTGGGTGATGAAAATGAATTACACCTGTGTTTCTTTCTTCCGGCTCAGCAGAAGGTATCCGGCTACGGACACGGCGCTGAGCGCGATCCAAAGGATGGATAGGTCGCCGGTCTTGGGAACGCCCGCCAGGGGGACACCTTCATCGGGGATGATGATCTCGCTGATGAAGTTATCTGCCAGGGCGAAGCTGCCCCAGCCGCCCCGCAGACGATCGCCGTCGCCGCCTGGGGTACCGCCGCCCGGCTCATCGGTGGGCAGATACCGGAAGAAGGAGCTGGACCAATTGCGGTGGGAGTGGGTGGTCTGTGTGAGGGTGTTGGTGGTGGTCACGGTGCCGTACCAGTTCTTCTGGGTCTGAGAGGTGGCCTCGGTTTTGACCTTCAGCTGGTGGAGGGTGTCGACCTTGCTGTCGGTGCGGGTGTCGGTACGGGTGGCAGGATCGTATTCCTTTGTGGTGCGGGTGGGATCCTCAACCTCGAATTTCAGGCCCACATTCAGGTCGACCTGCCGTGTGCCGCTGGACAGACCAACAAAGGTCTGGGAAGAAAAATCCGTGCCGTTCTCGCCCTCTCCCTTCCGAACTTCAGCAGTGTACAGATACGCACCAAAGCCCAGGTTCTGGGTACCGCTGAGGGTCAGATTGATTGTGGTTCCGGGAGCAATTTCCAGATCCCGGAATACGTATTTGCCGTCATCAGTGATGGAGTCGTCGGCAAACAGTTCACCCACAAAATTGGTGTCATTGGTGGCAAGGTACTTTTCAGCCAGTACGGTTCCGCTGCCATCTATCACCTTCACGGACAGATTGCCGGTGAGCTTGCTTTTTTCAATGGCGAGATCGAAGCTGACATCGGTCTTGTACAGCTCCTTGCCGGTGGTATCGGTCTTCACACTGTTGTCAATGTTCGTCGCCTTATCTTTTACGGTGATGGAGGTCTGGGTGGCAAAATTCTTTTCGGTGATCAGGGGTGTCGTGGTATCGGAAGAAGGGGCGGGAGTCTTGATCAGATAGTCAAACAGAGCCTTTACCCGGGCTTCAGAGGCAGCGTCTACGTCTACAAACGTCTTACCACCCTTGTAATATTGGCCCACGGGATCATCGAGCTTGATCCGCGTTGCATCTGTATTGCTGTTGCCGAAAACCCAGATAGCAGCCTGAGTTGCCGCCATGGCCTCACCGTCGGTCAACTGACTGACGTCAAAACCTGTCAGGAGGGGGTCGCCTGCATCCTTCGCAGCTTGCAGCATCTCCTTCACAGCTGCCAGACTGCCCACGCCCGATGCCGTTCCCCAGTAGCCGTTGACGGCAATGGCCTGGATCTGGGCAGCAGAGGCAGAATCGTAGTAGCTGGCGTCGAAGACGTTTTCCATGTTGTAGCGGAAGCCCTCCTGGGGGCTGGTCATCAGGTCGGCGCAGTACACATAGTGCTTTTTGCCGCTGGCATCCTGGAGTACAAACTGGTGAGCCTGATAGCCGGTTGCATAGGATTCCGTCCGCACACGGATGGCGCTTTCCAGACCGTATTCCCCCAGCCACTGGAAGTCGAAGCTTCCGAAGGGATCGGCGCTGCTCATTTCGTCTTTGTTGGTCCTGTGATACAGATCCTTGTTGGTATCCACTGTATTTGCCTCAGGCATCAGCCCATCGTAATTTGGCTGCGCAGAGGTCATGGTGACTGTGCCGTATTTTTCTCCCGCAGTAACCTGGAACATGGTGCCGTTGTACACGACGTATATCTCGCCGTTTGCCTTGAGCTGGTTGTAGACATCCTCCGTTGTGTTCACGGTGGTCTGCCAGGTGTAGTCCTTGGTCGTGGTCTGGGTTCCGTCCCGGAGGGCGGTGCCCATGACGGTTTTTACCGTCGTCTCGGTGGTGACCAGCGTGTCGATATCCTTATCGACCTGGGTGCTGTCGGTCTTTTCCGTCCGGTAGAGCATTTCCTGCTCGGTGAAAAGCTCCGTGCCACTGGCGTCCGTGATAACCACATCCCGCTGGTAGCCCACGACCTGCCCATCTTCCACAATTTCCTCTACGGTGACGGTGGTGGTGTTCCCCGCGGCGTCGGTGGTGACGCTTGCCTCCGGCTTTTCGGGCAGGATGTACGAAACGGCAGAGGAGGCGGTTGACGGCACCTCTTTTTCAGCAGGCTCTGAGGTGGTTGTGGTGGTTGTGATGGTGTAGCCAATCACCTTGCCGTCGGAATCCTTGATCTCGGTGATGACTTCCTTGGTGCTGATGGTCTTGTCACCCTCGGTGACGGAGGAATTGGTCTGCCCCGGCGTGTAGCCCTGGGGGGTCGATGCTGTCGTGGTTTCATCGCCGTAAATGGGGTCGGCAACAGTGGGAGCACTCACATCAGTGGGCTTTCCGGTTTCCGCTACCACGGTGGTGACCTTGTAGCCGTTTGCCACCGCCTCAACGCTGACGGTGGTGATTTTGTAGCCGATCACATAGCCGCTGTCGTCTTTGATCTCCTCTGTGGTGGTGCCAGCGGTGGGCAGCACGATTTTGCCGTCTGCCACATCCGATGCAGCCACCACAACCTCCTGAGAGTCGGTGAGCTGGCCGCTGCTCATGTTCAGCGTGACATTGGTATCCCGGTCGTAAGAAATGGTCCCGCTTTGGGTGGAATCCACATCGGTAGATTCAGCAGTTCCGGTTTTCAGCTCTCCGGGCGTCCATTTTCCCTCCTGGGTGGAGGTGGTGACCCACTCCTCCTGGGGCGGAGTTTCCTCTGCAGGAACGGTTTCAGAGGAGATGAGGACATCCTCGGTGACGGTGGTGGTCGTGGTGGTGTTGGTCACGTCGGTGGCCTCTTCGCCGACGGTGGAGCCGGAAACGGAGGTGCTGTTCTGGGAGACAGTGGTGGTTTCCGAGCCGGTTTTGCCGGTGGTGATATTGGTGCCCACCGTAGTGGTGGTGCTGCCGGATTCACTTTTCTGGGAGTCGGTCTTCACATTTTGGGATTCCCAGTTTTCGGTGTCCTGAGTGGTGGTGGTACCGCCTGCGGTGCTGGTGGTTGTGGTTGTAGTGGTGGTGGTCGTGGTAGTGCTGCCGTCCGCCTCCTCCACGGTGATGGTGACGGTTACCGGCGGCTCCGAGGTGTCTGCCAGAGCGGGGCAGACCACAACGCTCATACAAACCGCAAGCGCCAGAGTCATTGCCAGTACCTTTCGCATGAATTTGTACATGGGAACACGCTCCTTTCAGATGTCAAAAAACGGATTGGTCGGCATTCAGCCCTGCGGGGATGGCATCAGGGCACGGTCAGCGCAGTGCAGCAGAGCTGCATACCGGCCGGAAACGTTTCCATCTCTCTTTTACATATCATTATAGGGTAATTTCGGAACAGAGTCTCGAAAAAAATGTATAATATTGGAAGGCATCCGGAACATTTTGCAGTTGCAGACAGGCGGGAGAATGTCTTCCGGACGCGGAAAAGCCCCGGCATCCGGCAGTTTTCGAAAAATTCCCCCGGGATGAAAAAAAGTAGTTGTAAGTTCCGGCCAAATGATGTAAAATAAAGTGAATTGACATGCCCAGAGGGCTTTGCACCCATGGGGATGAATCGGTTTCCGGGCCGCGGCCCTGCACGGGGCTGTCACCGGCAAAGGAAACCCACAGCTCTTTCGGAAAAAGCAAACTCTCCCGAGAAAAGAAAAACCACGACTTTTTGGAGGTTATTTATGGAGAAACCAATCGTACTTGTGATTATGGACGGCGTTGGCAAGGGTGACGGCGGCAGCGGTGATGCTGTCAAGGTCGCGAACACCCCCACTCTGGATAAGCTTCTGGCTACCTGCCCCCATACTTACCTGAAGGCCCACGGCACCGCCGTCGGCCTGCCCAGCGATGACGACATGGGCAACTCTGAGGTGGGCCACAATGCCCTGGGCTGCGGCCAGGTCTACTCCCAGGGGGCCAAGCTGGTGGGCGAGTCCATTGAAAACGGCACTTTGTTCCAGTCCGCCACCTGGAAGGAACTGGCAGCCAACGCGGCAGACGGAAGGGCCATGCATTTCCTGGGTCTGCTGTCCGACGGCAATGTCCATTCCAACATCAGCCACCTCATCGCCCTGCTGCGCAGGGCCCACGCCGAGGGCATCAAGCGGGCCTACTGCCACATTCTGCTGGATGGGCGTGATGTGCCCGCCACTTCCGCTCTGGAGTATGTGGACGCGCTGGAAGCTGTGCTGGCAGAGCTGAATACCCCGGGCTTCGACTACGCCATCGCCTCCGGCGGCGGCCGTATGCAGATCACCATGGATCGGTATGAAGCCAACTGGGCCATGGTGGAGCGGGGCTGGCGCACCCATGTTCAGGGCCAGGGCCGGATGTTTGCCTCTGCCAGAGAGGCCATCGAAACCTACCGGGCCGAGACTGGCTGCATCGACCAGGATCTGCCTGCCTTTGTGGTGGCAAGAGATGGCGAGCCTGTGGCGAAGATCGCAAACGGCGACAGCGTCATCCTCTTCAACTTCCGGGGCGACCGTGCCCAGGAGATTTCCCTGGCCTTTGACCGGAAGAACTTTGACAAGTTTGACCGGGGGGACTACACCGGCGTGAAGTTTGCCGGTATGCTCCAGTACGACGGCGACCTGAACATCCCCGAGCACTATCTGGTACAGCCTCCCGTCATCACCAACACCCTGACCGAGGTTCTGTGCGCCGCGGGCATCCACGAGTATGCCCTGTCTGAGACCCAGAAGTACGGCCATGTGACCTATTTCTGGAACGGCAACCGCTCCGGCAAGGTGGACGAGAGCCTGGAGGTCTACGAGGAGATCCCCTCCGATGTGATCCCCTTTGAGCAGGCTCCTGCCATGAAGTCCAGGGAAATCACCGAAAAGATGGTGGAGGCTATGGCCTCCGGCAAGTTCCAGTTCCTGCGCTGCAACTATCCCAACGGCGACATGGTGGGCCACACCGGTGTGATGGATGCCGTGGTGTACGCCATGGAGTGCGTGGACAATGGTCTGAAGGCCATCCTGGAGGCCGCTGACAAGTACGGCTACACCGTGCTCATCACCGCTGACCACGGCAACGCCGACCAGATGACCGAGACCAAGAAGGGCAAGACCTCTGTTCGCACCGCCCACTCCCTGAACCCGGTTCCCTTCATCATCTACGACAAGGATCACGACTGGGTCATCAAGGAAGGCAAGTACGGCCTGGCCAACGTGGCGCCCACCGTCGTGAAGATGATGGGCCTGACTGCGCCTGCGTGCTGGGAAGAAAGCATGGTATAAAAATCTGAAGATACGAGATACCAGATACAAGATATAAGATAAGGGAAACGAAACCTTATCTCGTATCTCATATCCCTTATCTTATATCTCACATTCACCTGCAATAATACTGAACTCTATCCAGGGGGTACTGATTTATGATTCGTCACGACAATGAACACGGCAGCATCAACGTCAGCACCAATGTCTACACCGACATTGTGGGCACCGCCGCCACCAACTGCTTCGGCGTGAAGGGTATGGCAGCCCGGTCTGTCACCGATGGCGTGTATCATCTGCTGCGCAAGGAGTCTGTGGGCAAGGGTGTTAAGGTCCAGTTCAACGACGACGACACCATTTCCATCGACCTGCATATTATCGTGGACAACAACGTTAATCTGAGCGCTGTGGGCGCGTCCATCATCGAGCAGGTTCGCTACGTCGTCACCAGCTACACCGGTACGGAAGTCCGGGAAGTCAATGTATATATCGATTCCATGATGATCGATTGATTCGGAGGGAAAGAAATTGAAGCAGACCATCAACGGAGCCGATTTACGCAGAATGCTCATCAGCGCGGCTGCCGCCATTGAAAACAACAAGCAGGCGCTCAATGAGCTGAACGTCTTCCCGGTGCCGGACGGCGATACCGGCACCAACATGTCCATGACCATCAACGCTGCCGCTGCCGACCTGCGCAAGGCAGAGGACCCTTCCCTGGGTGAGGCTGCCAAGGTCGCCGCCTCCGCCATGCTCCGGGGCGCCCGGGGCAACTCCGGTGTTATTTTGTCCCTGCTGATGCGGGGCATCTCCCGCCGCCTCAAGGGTATGGAGACTGCCGACGGCGTGGTGTGGGCACAGGCACTGCAGGAGGGCGTGGACGCTGCCTACAAGGCGGTTATGAAGCCCGCCGAGGGCACCATCCTCACCGTGGCCCGGCTGGCCGCATCCAAGGCTGCCGCAGCCGCCCAGGAAAACAACCACATTGCCTTCGTCCAGGAGGCGGCAATTGCCGAGGCCCGGACCGCTCTGGCCAATACCGTCAACCAGAACCCGGTGCTGAAGAAGGCCGGCGTGGTGGACGCCGGCGGCAAGGGCTGGCTGATCGCGCTGGAAGCCATGCTGTCCTCCCTCCAGGGAGAGGATGTGGTGTGTGCCGAATCAGGCGCTACTACCACCAAGGAAGCAGCGGACTTCTCCGACTTTGATACCGAGGAGATCACCTTCACCTACTGCACCGAGTTCATCATCGACCGGGAGAACGACAAGGATCCCGAGGCTTTGCGTGCCTTCCTCAATGAGCTGGGCGACAGCCTGGTGCTGGTGGACGACGAGGAGATTATCAAGGTACACGTACACACCAACGATCCCGGCAAGGCTTTGAGCGAGGCTGTGACCTACGGCTCCTTTGTCACGGTGAAGATCGAGAATATGCGCCTGCAGCACACCGAGAAGGTGATGACCGAGGCGGAGAAGGCACCCAAAATTGCCGAGCCTGAGAAGTCTATGGGCGCTGTGGCCGTGTGCGCCGGTGAGGGACTGGCAGACGTGTTCCGGAACCTGGGCGTGGACGCCATCATCTCCGGAGGCCAGACCATGAACCCCAGCACTCAGGACATTCTGGAGGCTGTGAACAGAGTTCCTGCCGAGACGGTGTTCGTCCTCCCCAACAATAAGAACATCATCATGGCCGCACAGCAGGTGGACGCACTGACCCCAAAGAATGTGGTGGTCATCCCCTCCAAGACCGTACCCCAGGGCATCACTGCCATGCTGTCCTTCAACCCGGACGGCAGTGTGGAGGAGAACATCCAGGCGCTCACCGAGGCCCTTGGCACGGTGGACACCATGCAGATTACCTACGCCGCCCGGAACTCCGACTTCGACGGCCATGATATCCACGAGGGAGACTACCTGGCCCTGTACGGAAGCCAGCTCTTTGGCACCAGCCAGGATATCAAGGTGCTGCTGCGTTCCCTGGCGGAGAAGGTTCGCGATGCCGGCAAGGAGTATATCACCATCTACTACGGTGCCGACGTGAAGGAAAAGCATGCCCAGAAGGCAGCGGACATCTTTGCCGACATCTGCCCCGATGCGGACGTGAATCTGCTCAGCGGCGGGCAGCCGGTGTACTACTATATGATTTCTGCGGAATAACCGGTTGGAAGCAAAGCGCAGTCAGAGGACAGAGGAACCCTTCTTTGCCGCCTGACTGCGCTTTGTGTTTTCGGAAAGGAGATGTTCCATGGGTGAATTTCCGAAAGGCGGCATCATCGGGAAAACCGTGCATCTTGCGCAGCGCTATTCCCGGATGAACATTTCTCTGTATGCCGCCAACGCCAGCTTTTTTATCATTCTGTCGGTGTTTCCGCTGCTGTTGGTGCTTCTTGGCCTGATTCAGTACACCCCGCTGGGGGTGGAGCCTCTGGGAGAGATGCTGGAGGGGGTTCTGCCGGAGACCCTGCTGGGTCCGGCGGAGGAGCTGATTCTCACCACCTACGACAAGGCGTCCTCCGCTTCGGCTCTGGGACTGTCGGCCGTAACCGCCCTGTGGTCCTCCGGGCGGGGAATCTATGCACTGATGACAGGACTCAATGCCATTGATGAGGAGCAGGAGCACAGAAGCTATCTGCGAACCAGACTCCTGTGTGCGGTGTATACCCTGGCACTTCTGCTGGTTCTGGTACTGACCTTAGGGCTGCACGTGTTCAGCCAGGAGCTGCTGAAAATCGCAGAGGGCGGCACCCACCCCCTTCTGCGGGCTCTGGCGTGGGTTCTCAACCGGCGGTTCTTTGTGCTGCTTACAGCCCAGACGGCAGTGTTTTCCGCCGTGTTTATGGTGCTGCCTGCCCGAAACCACGGCTTTTGGGAGAGCCTGCCGGGGGCGCTGCTGGCATGCCTGGGCTGGCTGGTGTTTTCCAACCTCTACTCCATCTATGTGGAGCACTTTGCCAACCTGAGCAATATTTATGGCTCGGTGTATGCCATCGCCCTGTATATGCTGTGGCTCTATTGCTGCATGAGCATCGTCCTCAGCGGCGGTGCGCTGAACCGATTCCTGCGGGATGCCAAAGAAGCGTAAAATAATTTGAATCGTTTCTATCCAGTTCATATTTTCCCGATAATTTGGAAAGAAGGAGGGATTGGAATGTTTGGCTACGTGACTGCCAGCTTTCAGGAGCTGACAAAAGAGCAGAAAGAGCGCTACAGCGCGGTGTACTGCGGCATCTGCCGCCGGATTCGGGTGCAGACCTCGTCTATGGCCCGGCTGGGGCTGCGGTATGATATGGCATTCCTGGCTCTGCTTCTGATGAGCCTGTATGAGCCGGAGGAGGAAACAGGCCGGGGCGCCTGCCATCTGCACCCCATCTCCAGACGTCCCTGGCTGGACAATGAATTCGTCCGCTATGCTGCGGATATGAATGTGGTGCTGGCCTACTACAGCTGCCTGGACAACTGGCGCGATGACGGCAAGCACAGCGCAAAGCTTATGGCCGGCATCATGGAAAAGGGTATGGCGGCCATTGAGGAAAGATACCCCCGGCAGTGCACGGCCATCCGGGAGTGCCTGGAAAGCCTGTCTCAGCTGGAAAAGGAGAACTGCCCCAACCCGGATGAGCCTGCGGGAGCCTTCGGAAGACTTATGGGAGAGCTTCTTGTGTACCGGGAGGATCTGTGGGCCTCCACACTCAGGCAGATGGGCTTCTGGCTGGGAAGGTTTATCTATCTGCTGGACGCAGAGCAGGACTATGACCGGGACTGCCGGCGGGATCACTACAACCCCTACCGTGCCATGGGGGAGGGGAAAAACCCGGAAAAATGGAGAGAGTATCTGGTGCTGGCCATGGCCCGATGCACCGAATGCTTTGAAAGACTGCCCCTGGTGCAGGATAAGGCGTTGCTTGACAACATTCTCTACAGCGGCGTGTGGACCGGCGGAAGAAGAAAGAAGAAGGAGGAGGGGCCTCACAATGGATGATCCGTATAAGGTGCTGGGGGTCAGCCCGGACGCCTCCGACGAGGAGATCAAGCGGGCCTACCGCAATCTGGCAAAAAAGTACCATCCCGACCTGAATCCCGGCGACCAGGAGGCTGCCCGGGAAATGCAGAGAATCAACGCCGCCTATGAGCAGATCAAAAACCCGGAGGCCTTCCGTCAGTCCCAGCAGCAGCGCGGCCACGGAGACTACGGCTACTATGGCTATGGTGACCCCTTCGGCGGCTACCAGCAGCAAAGCTACGGCGGCCAGACAGGAGATCAGTACCAGCAGGCGGCCTACAACTATATCCGCTTCGGCAGGTACCGGGAGGCATTGAATACCCTGGGCAGTTCCCAGAAGCGGGATGCCCGGTGGTACTACCTCAGTGCTCTGGCCAACGACGGCTTGGGCAATCAGGTCACGGCCCTGGAGCATATCCGCCGTGCCGTGAGCATGGAGCCGGACAATCCGGAGTATCTGCGTGTGCTCGATCAGATGGAAAACGGCGGCGCAGCCTACCGCCAGACGGCGGGGAGCTTCCGGGGTTTCACGATGGGAGCAGACCCCTGCATGAACCTGTGCCTGTGCTGGCTGTTTAACCTGTTCTGCTGCGGCGGCCGGGGCATGTTCCTGTGCTGCTGAAGCATGTGCAAAATGTCCGCCCCTGGACACCCGGCAAGCTGCCGCGGCTCCAGGGGCGGTTTTCTGTTTATGGGTTGTGGTGCATCGACCTGCAAAGACCATTCCGGCCAAAAGTCTGGTACATCATGGGAACGAGAAGTACAGAAAGAAGCGTGTACAGCCAGGGAAGAATGTCCATGGCACTGAACACCCGGCTTCCCAGCTGGTAGACATTGAAATACCGCAGGGCCTGATAAATTTGCAACAGCTGATCGGGAAGAAGCCCCAGGTATTTGCTCAGCCGGTCGCTGCCAAGATTGTCCAGGAAGCTGGGGAGGAAAATCAGCAGGAAGGGCACTGTCACAGCAAACAAAGAGGAATGGGTTCGGGCGGAGACGTACATAGTCAGAAAAGAGAAGAACAGGCACCCGATGTAGCCGCCCGCCGCCGTCAGCGCCCAGGCCTGCCAGAGGGTCAGATGGTAAAAGCTTTTCCACTGGTCGATCTGCAGGGGGCAGTTTCCGCCGCCAGCGCCCAGAATCCCCAGGGTCAGCAGCATGTAGCTCAGCACGGCGGCCCAGTAGAGCGCGGTCACCAGGAGAAAGCCTGCGACGATTTTGGCGGCGACGGCCCTGCCCCGACCGTACCGGGCGGAGAAGAACACCCCATCGGACTTCCACCGAAATTCTCCGGCAAAAATCCCCGCCGTCAGGTATCCCAGGATCAGAGCGCATGTCATGATCACAAAGGGGGAATTATACATGAGCACCTCCCAGCCCTGGGTGTAGGTATAATAAAATGGGATTGTTAGCGTTTCGTATTGACGAACCAAATATTCCCGCTCCCGCTGGGTGAACAGATTGTAGATCCCGCTGGTTTCGTCGTACAGACAGGCTTTCATGAGCCGTGTGCGGTTGGGGTAGAAATCCCCGGCCTGATCCGGAGTCACAGTCTCATTCCGATACCAGTCAAATTCCTGAAAGTCCCGGGCGTAAGCGAAGTTCACCATGTCCAGCACCGGGCGGTAGCCCTGCCGCCAGCCGTAGGCAATGTCATTTTGCTTGTAGTCTCCGGACTGGGCCTCCGGTGTGGCAGCAATGCGCTGGTTGTCCCGGAGAATCTGACGGAGCCTTTCTTCGTCCAGGGTTCCGGCCCATTCCAGCTGAGCAGAGCGCAGCTTGCTGATGGCGGCAAGGCCGGTTTCTACATCGCCCTGTTCATTGACCCATTCCACGCCGCTGACAGCCATCCAGCTTGCCAGCAGCACCATACCGGCAAGCAGCACCAGAGCAACTTTGCCGCCGATACCGCCAAGGATTTTTTTGAGCTCATAGCGCACCATCCGGGCTCCCACCTTTCTGACCAAAATAGCAAAGAAACGCATCCTCCAAAGTCGCGGCCTGTTCCACAGAGCCTTCTGCCGGGGGCTCGGCGGACAGGACGCGTATTTCTGCGCCGCCGGGAACGGTCCGGATATTGCAGACCTGGAATGTGGACAGGAAGGAATCAATTTGGGACTTGGGCACCACTGTACGCCAGACCCGCTGGGGCATGGAGGCGATGATGTCCTGGGCCGAGCCGGTGCGAAGGAAGCTGCCGTTTTTCATCAGGAAAATGTTTCCTGCGATGTATTCAATGTCCGAGACGATGTGGGTGGACAGCAGCACAATCCGATCCTCCGACATTTCGCTGATGAGATTGCGGAAGCGGACGCGTTCGCTGGGATCCAGTCCGGCGGTGGGCTCGTCCAGGATCAGGATCCTGGGGTCGTTCAGCATAGCCTGGGCAATGCCCGCTCTGCGTTTCATTCCACCGGAAAGGGTCTTCATTTTCCGCTCCCGCTCCCCATACAGACCCACCTGCTTCAGAAGAAGCCCGGCCCGCCGCCGGGCCACCGAAGGCCGCAGTCCCTTGATAGAGGCGATGTACAGAAGGTAATCCATCACAGAAAACTCCGGATAAAAGCCGTACTCCTGGGGCAGATACCCCAGCAGCTTCCGGTACTCACTGCCAAGAGCAAAGATGTCCTGGCCGTCCCAGGTGATGCACCCGGAGGAGGGGCGCATCAGGGTGGTGAGCATCCGCATCAGGGTGGTTTTTCCGGCACCATTGACACCGAGAAGGCCGTACACGCCCCCCGTCAATGAGCAGGAGATGCTGTCCACTGCCTTCAAAGATCCAAATTCCATGGATAGATTTGTGATTTTCAGTTCCATATCGGTTTGACCTCCCAAACGTTGTACAGGACTGCCTGGCCCTTCCGGATGCACCGGATCAGAAGAAGGAAGGACCCGGCCAGCATGGCTGCCCACAGCACCGGAGATACGGCCCGGTATATGGCGTCCCGCAGCAGCAGAGTCTCCCAGAATACCGTAAAGATGCCGCACAGCACCAGGCAGAGCGTCTCCGAGGAAAAGCGGGGGCTGTACAGGCAGGAAAAGCAGATGCAGCAGCTGACGTTGCAGGGCAGCAGAAATTCCACTAGAAGCTCCCACACGGTCACGGTTCCGCTCCACCGGGCCGCCAGGAAGAACGAACTCAGGAGCAGCACGTCCATCCCGATGAACAGGGTAAGCCTTGCGGCGTAGATCTGCCGCAGGGAGTACAGGGCTGCACCCTCCACCTCCATGGCGTTGCAGCTCCGGTTTTTCCATAGCTCCGGCAGAGCAAGCAACACGAACAGGGGTGCGGCTACCCCCAGACTCCGCTGGACATAGGCGGTGCTGTCCGCCGTTTTCAGCAGACACCATACCAGAATCAGCAGAGCACCCTGAAGCACCCACCATCTGCATTGAATGCAGCGGCTCTGCTGCACCAGAAATTCCCACCGGGACAGGCACCGGGCTTCCTCCCCTTCGTAGAAGGCTGCCGTCGCCCGGCGGATGGCCCTCTGAAGGGACTCCTCGGTATACAGGTCATTTTCCTTCCAATTCATATGCATTCCTCCGTTTTCAGCAGGGCAGCCAGAAGCGTTCTGGCCCGTTTGATCCGGTACTTCACCAGAGGGATGCCGATGCCCAGAATTTTTGCAATCCGGGCCTGGGGCAGCCCCTGCACAAAGAACAGGTAAGCGGCCTCCCGATACTCCTTCGGAAGCCGTGTCATAGCCAGACGCACGTCCATCCGCTCCTCCAGACTGTCCTCGGCACACTCCGGCAGCGCCTCCAGAGGAAGCTCCTGATGCTTCCGGCAGTGATCCCGGCAGCAGTTGCCCGCAATCACGTACAGGTAGTTGGCGGCCTTTCCGTAGTGCCGGTATTGGGGAAGGGAGCGGAAAAAATGAGCAAAGGTCTCCTGGGCCATATCCTCTGCATAGCCGGAATCGCGGATATGTACCCGGCAGTAGCGCAAAATGGCGGGATAGTATTTGCGGACAAATTCCTCGATGGCGCTGTCGTCTCCCTGTCGCATTCTGTGAATCAGACGGCGATCCTCGTCCATAGGCTCCCTCCCTTCTGTGAATGTCCTGCAAATAGAATAACGGTTCAGCTCCGCAAAAAGACAGCGCCGGACAAAAAAATCGCACCGTACTCCTCCAAAGGAGTACGGTGCGGTGCTTACAGTTCCTTATACATCCCGGGGGCATCATCCTTGCGGACGTTCTCGGCGACGGAGAGGACCTCCACTGCCAGCGTTCTGGCGCCCAGAGCGACCTCAATTCTGTCACCCACCTTCACATCATAGCTTGCCTTGACAACCCGCCCATTGACGCTGATGCGCCCATTGTCGCAGGCTTCGTTGGCAACGGTGCGGCGCTTGATGAGCCGGGAGACCTTCAAATACTTGTCAAGCCGCATAGGTTACCGATCCACGTTTTCCTTCAGAGCTTTGCTGGCGCTGAAGGTGGGCACCCAGGCAGCGGGAACCTGCGTCTGCTCGCGGGTCCTGGGGTTACGGCCGACGCGCTCCTTGCGGTACTTGGCAGCGAAGGTGCCGAAGCCGCTGAGCTGAACCTTCTCCCGATGGACAAGGGCTTCTGTGATGGCATCGATGGCAGCGTTGATGACCCGTTCCGTATCTTTCTTGGTCATGCCGGAGCGCTCCGCCACGACACTGACAAGGTTGGTTTTATTCATTGGGTGATTCCTCTTTCCTTTTCCGTAGTGCATCAATAGATTAACATAACTTTTTCCAAAAAGCAAGACGATTGTTGCTTTTTATCAAAGTTTCATGATTTTTGCGATCTTTTCACCCTTGGGAAGGAGCAGACAGTCCTGCCGTGTGACGGCCTTCAGACGGATCACGGCGAAGATATAGACCGCGGCGCCCACGGCGATGGGTATGGCGCACAGGAGAAGTCGGCTGCCGATGCCCAGGGCCCTGAGTCCGTAGAGGGCAGCCAGGACGAACACACCCATAATGACGGCGGAGAAAAAGGAGCGGATCAGATTCCGGACGATGGCGGGAGGATTTTCCAGCAGGGTGCGGATGGAATACAGGTTCAGCACGGAGATGGAGGCGTAGCACAGCAGGGTACCGATGGGGGTGCCCACAATGCCGATGTGTGGATTGCCTGTCAGGATATACACCGCTGCCAGCTTGAGCAGGCCGCCCAGCAGCATGTTGATCACCGGGCGTCCGGCATGGCCGCAGGCCTGCATGATGGCGGTGGTCACCAGCACCACGGCATCAAAGATGATGGCAAAGCCCAGAAGCCGCATCATCCTGGCAGCCAGCACCAGATTGGCGCCGCTGTAGCCTCCCAGCAGGGCGGTCACCGGCTCTGCAAGCAGGGCCAGACCGAAGGCACAGGGCATGGCGATCAGGCCGGTGATCCGGGCTGCGGATTCGGCAATTTCCTTGGCCTTCTGATTTTCGCACAGGGTCAGCTGGGCGGTAATGGCGGGAATGATGCTGATGGTGATGGCGGGAATGAAGGCGCAGGGCATATTGAAAATGGTCAGGCACATGCCATAGATGCCCCGCATGGTATCTGCCGCCGCCTGGGTATTGCCCAGGGAGAGAAGGCGGCCCATGTAGATCTTGGTCTCCAGCGTGGTCAGCAGCTGCAGTCCCGCAGAGCCCAGGGTGATGGGCACGGCAATGATGAGAAGGCCCTTGGCGGTATCGTTCCAGGAGCGGGGCTCCTCGGTGGTGTGGGGAAGCTCCCGGTAGCTCCCCCGGAAGCAGAAGAACAGATACACGGAGGATACCAGACAGCTGACAGTAACGCCTAAGATGGCACCGCCGGCGGCCAGAGGGATGCTGCCCGTGATGCGCACCAGCACAATGGCGGCTGCCATGCCCACGATCAGCTTGGTAATGGCCTCCAGCACCTGGGACACAGAGGTGGGGATCATGTTTCCCTGCCCCTGGAAGTAGCCCCGGAAGGCACTCATGACGCAGATGAGAAGCACCGCAGGGCCAAGGGAGCCGATGGCGGCCCATGCATCGGGCTGGTTCTGGAAGGCGGCCAGCTGACGGCAGAACAACGTCATCAGCAGACTGCCGGCGATGCCCAGCCCCAGGAAAATGCCCCGGGCGGTGGCGTAGATCCGGCGGACCTGGTTGAAGTGGCCCATGGAGCTGGCCTGAGAGATCATCCGGCTCATGGCCACGGGCAGACCGGCGGTGGAGATCATCAGAAGGACATTGTATATGTCGTAGGCGGTGTTGAAGTAGCCGAAGCCCTGCTCACCGATGACGGCGTTCAGAGGAACCTTGTACAGCGCACCGATGACCTTGACAATGGCAGTGGCCATGGCCAGCAGGGCAGTACCCTGGAGAAAATTCTGCTTTTTTTGCATATCAGACATAGTGCCGTCCTTTCTGCGGTGGAAAAATGCAGGCAGCGGGAAGATAAGAAGATATGAAATATAAGATAGGAGATATCAGATACGAGATAGCGGAAGACCCGGGCGATGGATATCTCGTATCTTCTATCTAATATCTTTATATCTTTTGTTTAGGGTCGTCAAACAGCCTGGGAATGGCGTATTCGGTGAGCTCCTGCACCACCTTCTGCAAATCGATGGTGGGGAATTTGCCGTTCTGGTAGAGAATGTTGCCCCGAACCATGGTCATGGCCACATCGCCGCCCTTGGCGGACCAGACAAGACCGTTCAGCACATTGTGGCAGGGCATCAGGTGAGGGGCGGTAAAGTCGATGAGGGCGATGTCCGCATCCATCCCCACGGCAAGCATGCCGCACTCGCGGCTTCTCCTCTGGGCCTGGGCACCGGTGACAGTGGCCATCATCAGGGCGGCGGAGGCAGGCAGGGCAGAGGCATCTGCGCCGGCCTGCCGCTCGGCGAGGCTTGCAAAGCGCATGACCTCAAACATGTCCAGGTTGCCGCTGGCCACGGCACCGTCGGTGCCCAGAGCCACGTTCATCCCGGCCTTGACGGACTGGGCGATGGGGGTGGCGGCCATACCGGACTTCCAGGCGGAAACCGGCGTTGCCACAGCGGTCACATGGCGCTTGCCCAGCAGTCTGCGCTCATCTTCGGTCAGGTATGTACATCCGGCGGCAACGGCGGGAACATTCAGCAGCCGATGACAGCTCAGCAGCTCCCCGGGGCCCATACCGGTGCGGTCCAGGCAGGAGTCCACCTCCGACTGGGTTTCGGCCAGATGGAGCTGCACCCCCAGACCCTGCTCACTGGCAAAGCCTGCCAGAGCCTCCCACAGTTTGTAGTTGCTGGTGTACTCGGCGTAGATTCCGGCGTCTATTTTGATCCGGCCATTGTCGTAGCCGTTCCACTTCTGGGTTACCCGAACCAGCTCCCGGCACTGCTCGTCGGTCTCAAAATCAAAATCCTCATTTTCATCGATGAAGCGGTAGGAGGACAGGGCCAGATTCGCCTTGATGCCGGATTCTGCCACGGCCTGGGCAGTGGCATCGGGGTAGTAGTAGAGGTCGGATACGGAGGTGACGCCAAAGCGGAGGCATTCGGCGATGGACAGAAGTGCCGCAGCCCTGGCAGTTCGGGAGTCCATTTTTGCCTCCTTTTGCAGCAGCTGCTGCAGGGCCTCGGTATCGGAAAGATCATCGGTCAGACTGCGCAGAACCGAGGTGGCCAGATGGGTGTGGCAGTTGATCAGGCCGGGGATGGCCACCATGCCGGTGGCATCGATGATGGCCTTGGGCGCTTCTTTGGGGGGAACCTTGTCCAGATATACGATTTTGCCGCTGTCAATGCCGATGTAGGCACCAAAGAGTATTTTCATGCCGGGATTCATGGTCACGGCGGTCACATTGGAAATCAGGGTCTGCAATCCGGGGTCATCCTTTCTAAAGGTGAGTATATGAAGGGAAGTCTGTTTTATTCCGAAAGGGCGGAAAGCTGCCGGGTGATCTGACGCTTTTGGGCAAGAACCTCCGGGAGCATCTGGATATACTGCTCCGGGAACTTGGGGTTGTGGAAGCGCAGGATCTTTCCGCCGGGCAGGTTCAGCTTGTTCATGCCGCCGCCGCCCAGGGACAATATGGTGTGCAGTTCCTCCATCATATAGATGTTGTACAGGCAGTCGAGACTATCCCGGCTCCAGCCCACGTTTTCAAAGCTGCCGGACATGTATTTCTGCCGGTAGAGGTAGTAGGGCCTGTAGCCGGCAGGGCGGAGGGTTTGCTCGGCGTAGTCCACCATCTGTGCAACCTCTTCCTGGGAGGGCAGACTCTGCCGCTTTTCAAACAGGTCGGCGCCCTTTTTCAGCGCCAGGGTGTGCACGGTGATGTTGCCGGGATTCAGGGCGGTGACCGTGTCCAGGGAGCTGCAGAAGCCCGCAAAGCTGTCTGTGGGGAGACCCGCGATGAGGTCCATGTTGATGGCGTCAAAGCCAAGCCGGGAGGCCTGCTCAAAGGAGCGGAGCACGTCGGCTGCCGTGTGGGGACGCCCGCAGGCCCGAAGAACGGAGTCAACCATGCTCTGGGGGTTGATGCTGATCCGGTCGGCACCGTGAGAACGGATGGCGGCAAGCTTTTCCGGGCTCAGGGTGTCCGGACGGCCTGCCTCCACGGTAAACTCCAGGCACTGCCCCAGATCAAAGGCGGCGTGAATGCTGTCTAAGAGCCATGCCAGCTGGACGGTGTCCAGGGTGGTGGGGGTGCCCCCGCCGATGTACAGCGAGCGCACAGTGCAGCCCGCTTCCTTCAGAAGCGCACCAGTGACGGCGATCTCCTGACCCAGAGCCTGCAGATACGGCTCCATCAGCTCCGCCTTTTTCCCCACCGTCCGGCTGACAAAGCTACAATACACGCACCGGGTGGGGCAGAAGGGGATGCCAACATACAGGGAAATATCCCGGGGCCGGAGCTTTGATGCCGCTGCCAGGGTGGAGCGGGAGCAGTCCAGAGAAAGGGCGCTCCGGCTCGGGGAGACGTAATAGGTATGGCGCATCAGGCGCAGGGCATCCGCCTCACTTCCCCCCTGGGCAAGACACCGGGTGGTGAGCTTGGTGGGCCGGACACCTGCCAGAGCGCCCCAGGCGGGCCTCTCCGGGAGGAGCTGTACCGCCGCCAGATAGTAGGACTGCTGAAGCGTTTGCCGCCGGAGCCGCACCGTCTCCCGGGCGGCCGCCAGCCGCTTTTGACCCCGGACGGTTTTGCCCCCCAGGGTGATGGTGGTGACGGCGGTGAGGAAGGCTTTGCCGCGGTAAAGAGCGCAGACGGCTTCCCCCTCCGGATTCTCCGGGAACAGGGACAGCTGCAGCTGCTCTACGGCATAACGGTCGTCATGACCGGTCACTGTCAGATTCATAGGTATTCTCCGGGAAAGCCCTGACGCATGTAGGGGTTGTTCCGCTTTTCTTCTGCGATGGTGGTGGACTCCCCGTGGCCGGGCAGCACCCAGGTCTCCCCCGGGAGGGCGGAGAGCCTTTGCAGGGAGGAAAGCATATCCCGGGCGTTTCCGCCGGGGAAGTCCGTCCTGCCGCAGGAGCCGGCAAACAGCGTGTCCCCGGCGAAGAGAACTCCCTGCGTCAGAAGACACATGGAACCGGGGGTATGGCCGGGGGTGTGCAGGGCGGTGAAGGTCAGAGCGGCCTCCGTGAAGGTCATGCCGTCCTGCAGCGCATTGGTGAAGCACAGAGGGCCTGCGGTGAGCTGAGGGGGCAAGGTCTTCTCCAAAGGGTTTACGTATACCCGGCAGCCGGTGAGCTGGGCGATATCCTTCACGGCGCCTACATGGTCAAAGTGTCCATGGGTCAGCACAATGGCGTCCAGGGTCAGACCAAGGTCATTGAGCTTCTTCACAATGACCGGGGCCTCATAGCCGGGGTCAATCAGGCAGCAGTGACTGCCGCCCTGGGGACTGACGATATAGCAGTTGACCTGATAGTCCCCCAGAACCAGGGTGTGGATTTCCGGCATGGATCAGCCCTCAAGCTCAGCGGCTTCGTCTTCCGCTTCCGCCCCACCCGATCCGTCCGGGTTGGAGAGAGAACCGGAATTGGTATTGCCGTTGTGGCTGCCGATGGTGACCTGCTTTTTGGGGCTCAGCAGAACCCCCAGGCCAAAGCCCGCCAGGGCGCAGACCGCCATCCCCAGCACCATTTCCCGCTTGTTCACGATGATACGGACGTTCAGAGCGTTCCAGTTCTTTTTCAGGGTTTCCAGCATTTGTCATTCCTCCTGTAAGGCATTATGTTCTTCTGGGGGTGTCCATCAGCTGCTGGGTGTCGAGAATCAGGGTCACCGGACCGTCATTGACGGAGTGTACCTGCATATCGGCACCAAACTGACCGTGCTGGGGTGGGTACCCCAGCCGGGTGCAGCATTCCAGAAAATACTCGTAGAGGTGATTTCCCAGCTCCGGGGGCGCGGCCTCGGTAAAGCTGGGGCGGCGGCCCTTGCGGCAGTTGCCGTAGAGGGTGAACTGGCTTACCACCAGCACTTGCCCCCCCACCTGCTCCAGGCCCAGATTCATTTTCCCGTTTTCGTCTTCAAAAATTCGCAGCTTCAGCGCCTTTTCCGCCAGAAACCGGGCGGTTTCCTCCGTATCCTCCGGGCCAACGCCCAGCAGGATCAGAAAGCCCTGGCCGATGGAGCCGACGGTTTCGCCGTCGATGGCGACGGAAGCGGATTTGACGCGGGTCAGTACAGCACGCATGGCATGTTTCCTCCGATAGGTGAAAGATTAAGGTCTGAAAGCCGTTCAGTTCTGGCCCCGTCTGGAGCCCACCACGTCCCGGATGTTCAGGAGCTTCTTACGGATGGTTTCCAGCTCCGCCACATTTTTGACCTCGAAACGGACGGTAATGGCACTGCGGCCATTGGGAAGATCCTTGGCGTTGAGCTCCTTGACACGAACCCGGGAGGTGGTCATGACAGTGGCCACGTCCAGCACCAGGCCGTCTCTTGTGATGCAGTCCAGCTCCAGAGTGGTATCGAAGGGCTGCTCCTCCTGGGTGGCCCAGCGCACCCGTACCCAGCGGGCTGCCTGCCGGGGGTCGTCCCGGTTCTGGGCATTGGGGCAGTCTGCCCGGTGGACGCTGACGCCGTAGCCCTTGGTGATGAAGCCACAGATGGCGTCTCCGGGAACCGGGGTGCAGCACTTGGCAAATTTGATCATGCACGAATCGATGTCCTCCACGATGACACCGTTGACGGCATGGCGGTTCTGCAGCACGGCTTCGGAGTCCGGCCGCATCCGCAGCAGGCTCTGGGGCTGCTTTTCCGTGACCTGGGCACGGATGGCCTTGTTCACATCGTCCCGGATCCGGCCCACTGCCTTGGTGGCGGTGAGGCCCCCGTAGCCAATGGCGGCGTACATGTCGTCCCAGTTGTCGAAGGACAGCTTTCGCAGAAGGTGCGGCTCCAGATCTTCCTCGAACAGGGCGCTCAGAGGCAGACCTACCCGCTTCATCTCGGCTTCGAAGGAGGAGCGGCCGTGGAGGATGTTCTCCTCCCGCTTTTCCTTCTTGAACCACTGCTTGATCTTGGTTCGGGCCTGGTTGCTCTTGCAGATGGTGAGCCAGTCCCGGCTGGGGCCCTTGGAGGACTTGGAGGTCATGATCTCCACAATGTCGCCGTTGTGGAGGGTGGTGTCGATGTTGGCAATGCGGTTGTTGACCTTGGCACCGATCATGGAGTTGCCCACTCCGGAGTGAATGGCGTAGGCAAAGTCGATGGGGGTGGAACCGGCGGGCAGGGACACGATCCGGCCCTTGGGGGTGTAGACAAACACCTCGTCGTCGAACATGTCGATCTTCAGGGACTGGACAAATTCCTCGGCATCGGAATCCTGCTGGCTTTCCAGCAGACGGCGCACCCATTCGAAGTCCTTTTCCGTGCCGCCGCCGGAGCCCTGCTTGTACTTCCAGTGGGCGGCGATGCCGTATTCCGCCGTCTCGTGCATGTCCCAGGTGCGGATCTGCACCTCGAAAGGAATGCCCTGGGAGCCGATGACGGTGGTGTGCAGGCTCTGATACATATTGGGCTTGGGGGTGGAGATGTAGTCCTTGAACCGCCCGGGAACCAGATTGAACAGGTCGTGGACATGGCCCAGGACGTTATAACAGTCGGGAATGGTATCCACAATCACCCGGAAGGCGTAAATGTCGTACAGCTCGTCCATGGTCTTGCCCTGGGACTGCATCTTCCGGTAGATGGAGTAGACGTGCTTGATCCGGCCGTAGGTCTTGTTGACGATGCCCACCCGGGTGAGCCGCTCGGTGATCCGGTCCTGGATGGCAGCCATGAAGTGCTCGTCCTGCTCCTTGTGGGAGTCGAGATACGAGGTAATCTCCTGGTAGGCCTGGGGGGCCAGATACCGCAAAGACAAATCCTCCAGCTCCCATTTGATCCGCTGCATACCAAGACGGTGGGCAAGGGGCGCGTAAATGTCCATGGTCTCCTGGCACTTGCTGATCTGCTTGGAGGCGGACTGGTACTGCATGGTGCGCATGTTGTGCAGACGGTCGGCAATCTTGATGAGCACCACCCGGATATCCTTGGACATGGCCATGAACATCTTGCGCAGGTTTTCCATCTGGGCCTGCTCGGAGGTGGAGAAGTTGGCCCGGGTCAGCTTGGTGACGCCCTCTACCAGCTCTGCAACCGTGACGCCGAAGAGCTTCTCGATGTCCTCATGGGAGGCATCGGTGTCCTCAATGCAGTCGTGGAGCAGAGCACCCAGGATGGCGTCGCTGTCCAGTCCCATCTCCGCCACAATCTGGGCAACAGCCAGCGGGTGGATGATGTAGGGAGAGCCGTCCTTGCGCTTCTGGTAGCGGTGCTTGGCGTTGGCATACTCCACTGCCCGGTCAATAAGCTCCATATCCGCACCGGGCAGATGCTTGGCTATGGCGTCCTGCATGGACGCATAATGTGCTTCAAAGGTTTCCATATCTATTATCATTCCTTTGGATGTCCCGTTTGACACGGGATGGAAGAGTCAGGGGGTTGCTGGTTCAGAAGGCGCTGCATGGTGGCGCTGGAATTGAGATCCGCTTTCCCGGTTCCGGGGGTCAGCCGGATGAGCAGGAAGCGGTGCTGACGCTGGGTCTGCAGCAGACCCACGTCCTGGAAGATGTCCAGGCAGGTCATCAGCTGACCCACGGCCAGGGGACGGCCCGACCACCGGACGATCTTCCGGCACAGGCACAGAGGACTTTCCTCGCACTCCGGCCCCGCGGCGGACAGATACCGCCACACCATGGCAAGGGTTGCCCTGTCCGGCAGGAGACTGGCGGCAATCTGAGCTGTCAGCTCTCCGCTGCGCAGGGCCAGATACCCGGACATGTCCTCGGGGCACTCCGCGCTGCAGCTGGGCCGGATGTCCAGCACGTTCATCTGCACGTTCTTTTCGCCCCGGTATTCGTTGATCTGAGGGGTGAAGGCCACATCCACCACGTCTCCGGGGCGCAGGGAGGTTTCCCGGGGATCGGCGGAGAAATAGATGGCGTTGACGGCCTGGTGCCCCTGCCGCAAACGCAGACGCATGTGCCGTCCGCCGCCCACCATGCTCATCCGCTCCACCGTCAGCGCCTGCATCAGGAGCACAGGCTTGGGGCAGCAGTTGCCGCAGGGCTCCAGCACATCCAGGGACTGGGCGTTGGGAAGGGTCAGAAGGTTCATGGGGATGGCACAGTCGATTTCCAGAGCGGTGCGGGGCACACCGTTTTCATAGTATCGGGCGGCCAGCTGGGTGATCTGCTTCTGAAACTCCGGGATGTTCTCCCGGGAGATGGTGAAGCCTGCCGCCAGCTCATGGCCGCCGTAGCTTTCCAGCAGGGGAGACAGAGCGGTGAGGGAGGCAAACAGATTGAAGCCTGCATGGCTGCGGGAGCTTGCCTTGCCGTGTTCGCCGTCCAGGCAAATCAGGAAGGTGGGACAGGCGTACTCCTCGGCAATCCGGCTGGCCACAATGCCCACTACACCCTGGTGCCAGCCCTCGTCTGCCAGAACAATGGCCTCCGGAGACTGGCCGGGGGGCAGCATACTCACCGCCTGGGCATAGATTTCCGATTCCACCGCCTGACGCTGGCGGTTCAGCTCGCACAGCTTCCGGGCGGTCTGCACCGCCACGGCCGGATCGTTGGTGAGAAACAGGTCAAGCGCCAGATCAATCTGCCCCATACGCCCGGCGGCATTGATCCGGGGGGCCAGCATGAAGCCAATGGTGGAGGCGGTGACCGTACCCTGGCCGCACTCGGAAATCAAAGCGGCAAGTCCGGGCCGCTGGGTGTTGGCAAGGGCCTCCAGTCCCCGGCTGACGAACACCCGGTTTTCCCCCTGCAGGGGCATCACGTCCGCCACGGTGCCGATGCAGACCATGTCGGCATAGTCCCGGAGAATTTCCTCCTGATCTCCGCACAGAGCGGAGGCCAGCTTGAAGGCCACGCCTACACCGGAGAGAATTTTGGTGGGATAGCCGCCGTCAGGCCGGTGGGGGTCCACCACCGCCACGGCTTCCGGCAGTTTTTCCTTGCATTCGTGATGATCGGTAATGACCAGATCCATCCCCAGCTCCTTACACAGCCGGGCCTCCTCGATGGCGGTGATGCCGCAGTCCACGGTGACGATGAGCTTGACACCCCCGTTTGCCAGCTGGCGCAGGGCAATGGGGTTCAGGCCGTAGCCCTCCTCCAGCCGTCCGGGAATATAGCTGACCACGTCTGCGCCGTGGCGGCGCAGAAAGTCGGTCAGAAGACAGGTGGCGGTGATGCCGTCCACGTCGTAGTCGCCGAACACGGCGATTTTTTCCCCCAGGGCCATGGCCAGGCCAATGCGTCCGGCGGCCAGATCCATATCCGTCATCAGAAAGGGGTCAGGCAGGGGAGCATCGCAGGCTAAGTATTGCCGGGCCTGCTGCGCATCCCGGATTCCCCGGGCGGACAGGACCATGGCGGCAAGGGGGGCATACCCATGGGAGGCCAGGGCGTTGACCGCTGCCACGTCCGGCTCCCGCACATTCCAAGTTCCGTATTTCACATTCAGCACATCCATTTTTGACTTTTCTCTATATTATAGCAAAAAAGGATGGATTGCACAAGTACAAAATTCCCATGCAGCACAATCGTGCAACAAGCCATGAAAGCAGGCCGTGCATGGGAAGAAAATATGCATCAGCGCCGGCTGCCCCGCCAGGGGCGAGGCAGTGAAAATTGAATCCTTCTTTCTGTGTTCTGTACGGCTGCCGACCGCAAACGATGATGACGTTTATTGGGTGTCTGTTCGCCGGGACGGCAGCAGCTGGGTGACGGCCACGGCCAGCATGGGCGCCAGGAGCAGACCGACCATGCCCCAAAGCCGGTAGCCGGTGTACAGGGCCAGGAGTGTTACCAGAGGGTCAAGACCCAGGTGATGGCCCAGCAGACGCGGCTCCGCAGCAGAGCGGAGCAGGGCGGCAGTGATGTAGGTTCCCAGCAGCCCCACGGCCTGGGCAGTGTCTCCCTGCAGAAAGGACAGAAGGCTCCAGGGGATCATCACAGCTCCGGTTCCCAGCACCGGCAGCGCATCCACAAAGGCAATGCCCAGAGCCCAGAACAGGGCAAAGGGAATCCGCAGCAGAGTAAGTCCCGCGGCCAATACCACGAAGGTCAGACCCATGAGCTTGAACTGGGCCCGGAGCCAGCCGCCCACCGCGGTTTTGATACGGCCCCAGGCAATCCGTACGGGACGCAGAACAGCGTTGTGTTCCATCCAGCTCCGGATGGCAGGGAGCCGGGCACTGAGCATGTACCCGGAGAGGATGGCGGTGCCCAGCCCCAGGGCACTGTCGGGAACCCGGCTGAGGACGCTGCCTGCCAGGCTCAGAGAGTACCCCAGTCCCCGGTCCATCAGGGCCGTTCCATCGGAAAAGAGATTGTCCACATTCTCCCGAAGCATGGGACGGATGGCCTTGGGGGTACGGGCGGCAAGGGAGACCAGAAGCTCATGGGCTGTAATGGCTCCGGAGCGAAGGGTGCTTTCCAGAGCGGGCATGGCCGTGCGCAGTTCCCGCACCGCAAAGGCACACAGCAGAAGCAGCAGCATGGCGAAAAAGACAAAGGTCATGCTGACCCCGATGCCTACGGCTGCACCCCGGGGCATCCGGAGCTTTTTCCAGAGGAAGGACACTACCGGTTCTGCTGCCAGGGCCAGCACCAGTCCCCCCAGGAAGGGCGCGAGGATGGGAAGAAGCCAACGGACGGCGAGAAAGACGGCGGCAGCGGCGGCAGCGGTCAGTGCAATTCGCTTGGCACTCAGAAAAGGTTCCTCCTTTCGGCGTTTTTTACAAGAATAGATTGGAAAATGGGGTTGCTTTTTTTATAATCCGTGATATACTATTTCCGATGAAGTACAAGTGCATGCCTGCCATATACACAGCATGCGGAATTTATGGAGAGTGACTATGAATCAAAAGCCGAAGTATTATATCGTTGAGGCCTCTGCTCTGCCCGAGGTGTTTCTGAAGGTCGCCCAGGCCAAGGAGCTTCTGTCCACCGGGCAGGCTACCACCGTCAACGAGGCCACCCGGATGACGGACATCAGCCGCAGCGCCTTTTACAAGTACCGGGACGTGGTTCTTCCGTTTCAGAATATGATGACCGGGCGGATCATAACCTTCCAGCTTCTTCTGCATGATGAGCCGGGCCTGCTGTCGGAGATTCTGAAGATTTTCGCCGATGCCAACGCCAATATTCTGACCATCAACTCCATCGTTCCGGTGAACGGAACGGCTGTCGTCACCATCTCTGCCGAGACTATGGATCTGACCATCTCGCTGGAGGAGCTGATTGCCCGGATGCGGGAGCGTTCCGGCGTTATCAAGGCAGAGGTTCTGGCAGGCTGATACATCTGCGCGGCACATTTCTCCCTTCCCCGACATATTCTGGCCTGGGAGGGATGGATATGCGCATCGTGCAAAAGTACGGCGGAACTTCTCTGGCAGATGCGGGCCTGGTTCGTGCCGCCGCACGGCGGGCGGTGGGACTGGCGCGTCAGGGACATAAGGTTGTGATGGTGGTCTCCGCCCAGGGGCAGACCACAGATGAGCTGCTGAAAGAGGCGGTGCGGATCAACCGCCGGGGCTCCGCCCGGGAGCTGGATGCATACATGGCGGCAGGGGAACAGCTCTCTGCCGCCCTGATGGCCATGGCAATCGGCGCCATCGGCTGGCCGTCGGTGAGCCTGACCGGGCTTCAGGCAGGAATCCGGACGGATGACCGCCATGGAGATGCCAGGATCACGCAGGTTGATACTGACCGGCTGGAACGGGAGCTTGCCGCCGGAAAGATCCCCGTGGTGGCAGGCTTTCAGGGCGTGGACGCCGCGGGGGATATCACCACCCTGGGCCGTGGCGGCTCGGACACCACGGCAGTGGCGTTGGCTGCCTGGCTGGGCGCCGACAAGTGCCAGATCTACACCGATGTGGACGGCATCTATGACCGGGACCCCCGGCTGTATGCCGACGCGGTTCGATTCGGCAGGATCGGCTACGGACGAATGCTGGATCTGATCGAAAACGGCGCCCAGGTGCTTCATAAGCCCAGTGTGGAGCTGGCCAGAGACCGCGGCATCTGCGTGGAGGTACTGTCCGCCTTCACGGGGGATCCCGGCACGCTGGTGACGGATATGGAATAAGGATGCCCTGTTCCCGGCAAAATAATCCGTTCCATTCCGGAAAAATTCTCTTGACATCGGGGCGGGGGTGTGCTAATATAGGCGGGTAATAAAGAAGGCTGAACATCCGCCTCACCGTAAGCTGACGCGAAACGGTTCATATTTCCGCTTTTCTTTGATGGAATCGCTGGGATATTTGCGGGTGCTTGGCATCCGCTTTTTTGTTGTTTTATTTGGAGGTGCTTACCATCGCAAAGTTTGATCATCAGCTCAACGAGGAGATCCGGGACAAGGAAGTCCGGCTCATCGGTGACGACGGCGCTCAGCTCGGCATTGTCTCCGCTGCCCAGGCCAACGCCATGGCAGAAGAACAGGGCCTGGATCTGGTGAAGATCTCTCCCAACGCCATCCCTCCCGTCTGCAAGATCATGGA
>CALYRG010000019.1 GCA_945482615.1 uncultured Clostridia bacterium
TCTACAAGGGCACCTACAAGGGCAAGTACTGCAAGCCCTGTGAGTCCTTCTGGACGGAGAGCCAGCTTGTAGACGGCAAGTGCCCCGACTGCGGCCGGGAAGTCCAGGACGCCGAGGAAGAGGCCTATTTCTTCCGGCTTTCCAAGTACGCTGATCGGGTGCAGGATCTGCTGGAAAACACCGACTTCCTGGAGCCCCGGAGCCGGGTCAACGAGATGGTGAACAACTTCATCAAGCCGGGCCTGGAAGACCTGTGTGTCTCCCGTACCAGCTTCACCTGGGGTGTTCCCGTGGACTTTGACCCCGGCCATGTGGTGTACGTGTGGATTGACGCCCTGTTTAACTACATGACCGCCCTGGGCTTCCAGAACGACAGATACAGCGATCTGGATGATTTCTGGCCTGCCGATGTCCATTTTGTGGGCAAGGAGATTGTCCGCTTCCACTCCATCATCTGGCCCGCCATGCTTATGAGCCTGAACCTGCCCCTGCCCAAGAAGGTCTTCGGGCACGGCTGGCTGCTGCTGGACGGCGGCAAGATGAGTAAATCCAAGGGCAACGTGGTAGACCCCTACGTGCTGGCAGAGCGCTTCGGCGTGGACGCCCTGCGGTTCTTCCTGCTGCGCTCCTTCCCCTTCGGCTCCGACGGCAACTTCTCCAACGAACTGCTCATCAGCACCATCAACGTAGACCTTGCCAACGACCTGGGCAATCTGGTGTCCCGGACGGTAGCCATGGCCCAGAAGTACTTCGGCGAAAAGCTGCCGGAAGTCCAGCAGGCGGACGAAGGGAAGGACGCCGAGCTCCTTGCCCTTGTCTCCTCCCTCCGGGACAAATACGAGGAGCAGATGGAAAAGTACGCCTTCCAAAATGCGCTGGCGGAGATTTTCAAGGTCATCTCCCGGGCCAACAAGTATATCGACGAGAACGCCCCCTGGGTGCTGGCCAAGTCTGAGGAGCAGAAGCCCCGGCTGGCGCGGGTTCTGTATAACCTGCTGGAGACCGTGCGCATCTGCGCAGGGCTGCTGACGCCCTTCATGCCTGACACCGCCGCGGAAATCGCCCGGCGGCTGGGCGGCGCTCCCATGGATTGGGAGAGCCTGAATCGGTTTGGTGTGCTTCCTGCCGATGTAGCCACCGTGGCTGGCCCCGCCCTGTTCCCCCGGATCGACATGGACAAGGAGCTGGCCGCTCTGGAGGAGCTGAGCAAGCCCGCTGCCGAGCCTGAGGAAGACCCCCTGCCCGAACCTCTGCCGGAGATCACCTTCGACGTGTTCGAGAAGGTGGAGATGACCGTGGTGAAGGTGCTCTCCTGCGAAAAGGTGAAAAAGAGCGAAAAGCTGCTGAAATTCTCCCTGAACGACGGAACCAAGGAGCCCCGGCAGATTCTGTCCGGCATCGCCAAGTACTATCAGCCGGAGGAGCTGGTGGGCAAGACCCTGGTGGCCGTGACCAACCTGGCCCCCCGGAAGATGATGGGCCAGCTCAGCTGCGGTATGCTGCTCTCCGCCGAGCGTGGGGACAAGCTCCAGCTGGTCATGCTGGACGACAGCGTTCCCGCCGGTGCAAGACTGGTGTAATGGCATTCCCCTTCCACCCGCTGCCAAAAGCAGCGGGTGGTTTGTATGTACCGGGGAAATTCAAACCGTAGGGGCGATTATCAATCGCCCGCATGTCCGTCACCCGACCTGTGCGTTGCATGGTTCAGTGTCGATCCCCGGTGGGTATTCGCCCGACATGGTTTTGAACATGCCCGATACCGCGCGGGCGGTTGATAACCGCCCCTACCTCCGTGACGCGGCCTAAAACCATCCACCGCACCCGTAGGGGCGATTATCAATCACCCGAAATGTCAGATCACCGGTATGTTTGTTGAACGGTTCGGTATTGGTCTTCAATGCGTATTCGCCCCACCCCGATCATAACGGCACCTGCCCCGCCGGACAGTCGAGGACGCCTGCCCCTACGAGAGGCGGGAGCCGCTCTTGATGGTGTGGGGGTGGACTGTTTTTCCCCTTGCAAATCATTTTTTCCTGTGCTACTATAGACGAAACGACAGGAAAAGAGGCGAAATGTATGCAGTTTAACCGATGTCTTGGCTGCATGGGGGAAATCTCCGGCTACCCCTGCCCAAACTGCGGCTTTGACCCCAAGGTGACCCCGGCCTCCAACTACGTGCTCCCCCTGGGGACAGTGCTGAACGGCCACTGCGTGGTGGGCAAGGTTCTGGGCCAGGGCGGCTTCGGCATCACCTACATGGGCTTTGACCTGAATCTGGAGCGGAAGGTTGCCATCAAGGAGTTCTACCCCAAGGGCCAGGCCAGCCGGTACTCCACTACAAGCACCTGCCTGCAGTGGCCGGACGATCCCCAGAGTCAGGATTTCCGCAAATCCGGCACAGAGTCCTTCCTCAGGGAGGCCAAAAAGATGGCCAAGGTGGAGCACATCCCGGAGGTCGTCCGGGTGCGGGAGTGCTTCTATGAAAACGGCACGGCATACATCGTCATGGACTACATCGAGGGAAAGACCCTGCTGGCTGTTTTGAAGGAAAAAGGCCCCATGGCCTGGGATCAGGCCATGGAGATTTTCCTCCCCGCCGTCTCCGCCATGGAAAAGGTGCATCAGGCGGGCATGATCCACCGGGATTTGAGCCCGGACAACCTGATGCTCACAGACAAGGGCGTGCGGATTCTCGACCTGGGCGCTGCCAAGGATCTGTCCACCGGCAACGGTGCCTCCTCCAACCAGGTAGCCAAGAGCGGTTTTAGTCCTCTGGAGCAGTACACCCAGCGGGGCGGCACCGGCACCTGGTCGGATGTGTACGCCATGGCCGCCACCATCTACTATACCCTCACCGGGGTTCTGCCTCCCAACGCCACCGACCGGGTGGAGGAGGACAGCCTGAACTGGACGCTGCTGACCAAGCGGGGGGTTTCCACCTATGTAATATCTGCCCTGCAAAAGGCCATGAACATCACCGCCAAGGGAAGAACCCAGACCATGGCGGAGCTGCTCAAGGGGCTGGAAGGCGCCCCGGCTCCCCAACCGACCCCGGAAAAAACGTCCCGGCAGACGCCTGCTCCCCAGCCCATAAAGCCTCTCCCCACGGAAAAGCCCCGTCCTGCGTCGCCCCTGTCCGTACCGGCGTGGATGGTGAACTTTCCCCTGTATTTCCGGATCGGAGCCATCCTGACCCACGCCGCCTGGCTGATCTCATGGCTGATTGCACATCAGGATAGATATATACAATGGTTTTTCATCGAATTCCCCGCATCGCTCCTGCATCCACGGCGTATAAATTATGATTACAATCTAATGATCGCCGCCGCTATTGCGTGGGCTGTTTTATGGATTGTTTTCCTTGTTCTGGGCAGGGAAAAACCGCTCTCCACAGTCCCGGCGGTTGCCGCCCTGGTTATCATGGCCGCCGTTGTTACGGCTGTGCTGTTCAGCACCAAGTTCACCTATCCATTGTCGGTTATCGCGGCAAATTTGCGTATAAAGCCTCTTACTGCGCTGCTGCAGCTGATCGCCTTTCTCCTGCTGATTGCCTCCCTGCTGATTCTGCTCCTGAAACGGAATCTGCCCCGTACCGTGGATCTGCTTCTTGTCATATGCACAGCGGCAGGAGGAATGGTGCTCATCTTCATCGATCTTTTCCCGCTCACCTATCTGCTGGGTGAGTATGCACAGGCGGCGCTGTTCGTCCTGGCGGCTTCCCTGACCGGCGGGTATCTGTTCACCGGAAAGCATTGGCCCAAGAAAGCATAAATACAGCGGGCGGTTTTGAACCGCCCGCTAAATATTTATCTTCCGCTGGACTGCATAGCCTCTTTGACCCAATCCACCTGGTCGTAGACAGCCTTGAAGCTGCTGATGCGCCACTCCCAGTTGGGGCTTCCCACGGTGCCGGGGGTGTTGAGCCGGGACTCGGATCCCAGATTCAGCACGTCAAACAGCGGCACAATGGCAACGGATGCTTTGCTCGCCAGGACGAAGCGCACCATCTTCCGGGACATGGCCTCCCGGGCCTCGCCATAGGGGCGGAGCTTCCGGGCCACCCGGCGGCGGAAGTTGGCGTCCTGCTTTTCGTACCAGCCCCGGGCGGTATCGTTGTCATGGGTGCCGGTGTAGGCGGCGTTGTTCTCCTCGGGTACCAGCTTGGGCAGGGAGAACTGGGCCACGTACATACCGCTGAGGTGGTAGTGATCCCGCAGCACCAGCACCTCCGGGCGAAGGTCGCCCAGATCCTCGGCCACGATCTGAATGTCCGGCATGGTCTCGTAGATCTTGTCGAACAGGGCGTAGCCCGGAGCCTCAATCCATGCGCCGTCAATGGCCGTGGGACAGGAGGCGGGAATCTTCCAGTAGGTGTCGAAGGCCCGGAAATGGTCAATGCGCACAATGTCGTAGAGCTTGCTGTTGTAGCCCAGCCGCTCCAGCCAGAAGGTGAAGCCGTCGGACTCCATTTTTTCCCAGTTGTAGATGGGGTTGCCCCAGCGCTGGCCGGTGGCGCTGAAATAATCTGGCGGCACTCCCGCGATAAAGGTTGGCCGTCCGTCCTCGTCCAGGAGGAAGTTGTCCCGGCCCATCCACACGTCCAGGGAGTCCAGGCCCACGTAGAAGGGCATGTCGCCCATGATCTGCAGGCCCTTGCCGTTGGCATAGGCCTTCAGCTCCATCCACTGGGTGTAGAAGATGTACTGCAGGAACATCCGGTAGTCGATTTCGTCCTTCAGGTCGGTGAGGTCAAACTTGTGATCCACGGACCAGTCCTGCTCCTCCCTGGGCCACTCGTTCCAGCAGCGCATACCGTTGCGCTGCTTGAGCGCAATGAACACACCGTAGGGGTACACCCAGGGCTGCTTGCAGAACTCGAAGAAGGCCGCCTTGTCCTTCTTCCGGCGGCGGCAGAAGGCCGCATAGGCACGGCGGAGGTACGGCTCCTTGAAGGCGCGAACCTTCTGAAAATCCACCTTGCTCTTGTCCTCCGGCCGGTAGGCGGGACGGTGCTTGGGAAGCAGACCCGCCTCCGCCAGCTTATCCAGGTCGATGTACAGCTCGTCTCCTGCGTAGGAGGAGTAGGGCTGATAGGGAGAGTTGCCAAAGCTCAGGGGGTTCAGGGGCAGAATCTGCCAGATCTTCGCACCCATGGCTGCCAGAATGTCCACAAATTCATAGGCTTCCTTGCCGAAGCTGCCCACACCGTACCGGGACGGGAGGGAGCCAACCGGCATCAGGATGCCGCCCAACCGGGCATCTTTCTGGTTCATTGGTCATCCAACCTTTCTTCTTTTATCCGAACTAAACATAGCATAAACAGATGCTTTCGTCAAGAAAAAACGGCAAATTCATCCGTCAGCTCTGCATGGCTTCCTTCTGGTACTGCAGGGTGTAGAGCTTAAAGTATCTTCCCTTCCGGTGCAGCAGTTCCTGATGGGTACCCTGCTCCAGAATCTGGCCATTGGACAGAAGGATAATGTTGTCCGCGTGCTGAATGGTGCTCAGACGGTGGGCAACCATGAGCATGGTGCCGATGTTTTTCATCTTTTCCAGGGAGTCCTGGATCAGGACTTCCGTCTCGGTGTCGATGTTGGCAGTGGCCTCGTCCAGAATGATCAGGGATGGCCTGTGCAGGATGGTCCGGGCGAAGGAAAGCAGCTGCCGCTGACCGGCGGAGAAGTTGTTGCCCCGCTCCCGCACCGGCTCGTCCAACCCCTTCTCCAGCCGGGAGATAAAGCCGTCGGCGCCTACGTACCGGCAGGCCTCCCACACTTCATCGTCGGTGATCCCCTCCTTGCGCAGGACGATGTTGCTGCGGATGTCCCCGGAGAACAGGAACACATCCTGGAGCATCTGGCCGAAGTGGCGGCGCAGGGAATCGATTTTGATTTTCCGGATGTCCATGCCGTCAATGAGGATGCGGCCCTTCTGGATATCGTAGTTGCGGCAGATAAGGGACAGAATGGTGCTCTTTCCCGACCCGGTGGAGCCCACAAAGGCCACGGTCTGCCGGGGGCTGACGTGGAAGGACACGTCCTTCAGCACCCACTGACCGGGCTTGTAGGCAAACCAGACGTGGTCAAATTCGATTTCCCCCCGGATGGTCTCCAGCTCCACGGCGTCAGGCGCGTCCACCACCTCCGGCACCATGTCCAGCACGGTGAAAATCTTCTCCGCCGAGGCGAAGGACTGCTGGAGCATATCGAACTGCTCCGCCAGGGCCTGGATGGGGTTAAAGAACTTGGAGATATACATATAGAAGGAGACCACAATCTCACTGGTGATGGTCTGGCCCAGGAACTGGGTGTCCCGGATGTAGCCCTTGCAGCCGATGTAGAACAGGAACAGGTTGCTGGTAACGAACAGCATGTATACCATGGGCCGGAAGATGCCGAAGACGAACATCCGCTGAATCTGGGCCTTGGTAAACTTGTCGCTGCGCTCCCGGAACTGGGCCATCTTCCGATCCTCCTGGTTGAAGATCTGGGTGATCTTCATGCCGGACAGGTTCTCGGACAGGAAGGTGTTCACGTCCGTGCGGGTGTTGTTGACACTGCGGTGGGCCTGCCGGGAAAACTGGCGGAACACCAGGGTGAAGAACACCAGGAAGGGCACAAAGCACAGCACCATCAGGGTCAGGGCGTAGTTCAGAATCAGCATGGCCCCCAGCACACCGAAGACCACCATGGTATTTTTCACCAGAGTCATCAGAATGTTGGTAAACAGGAAGCTGATGTGGTTGGGGTCGTTGCTGACCCGGGTCACCAGCTTGCCCACGGGAATCTGGTTCAGCTGCTCATGGGACAGGCTCTCGATCCGGGTGAACACGTCCAGCCGGAGCTGGGAGACGATCTTCTGACCAACCCGCTGCAATATCATGGACTGGAAGTAGGTGCAGACCATGGAAACAATGAGGATGGTCACATACACCGCCACCATGCTGTACAGCCGGGGCAGGGCAAAGCTTCCCTTGATCAGGCCCTGGATTTTTCCCACCAGCAGGGGGGATACCACATCATAGAGGATGGAAAACAGCAGAATGACAAATACCAGCACAAAATCCCTGGTGTAGGGCTGTGCATAGCCCAGCAGCCGGCGGATCAGCTGGCTGTCAGACATGGATCTTTCCTTCTCCGAGCCCTTCATACGGCGGCGCAGAGCCGCCCAGGCAATGCCGAAGGTCAGGGTAAAGGCGCCGATGACCGCGCCCACAATGATCAGCGGAAGAAACTCATTCATTGCGGCCCTCCTCTTCCAGCCGCTGGAGGTCAACCATCCGGCGGTATTCGGCGTTGGTTTCGTACAGTCGGGTATGGGTATCAAAGCCCGCCACCCGGCCTTCATCGATAAAGAGCACCTTGTCCATCTGCTCAATGGTGGAGATGCGGTGGGCAATCAGGATGGTGGTCTTGCCCTGGCGGGTCTTGCGGAGGTTGCCCAGAATGGCCCGCTCCGTGCCGGTATCCACGGCGGAGACGGAGTCGTCCAGGATCAGCACCGGGGCATCCTTCATCAGGGCCCGGGCGATGGAAATACGCTGCTTCTGGCCGCCGGAGACGGTAACGCCCCGCTCTCCCAGCACGGTCTGGTACCCCTCCCGGAACTGGGCCACGTCCTGGTGGACATCCGCCAGCCGGGCAGCCTCCGCCACGTCCGCGGCAGTGGGGCGGCGGGCACCGAAGGAGATGTTATTTTCAATCGTGTCCGAGAACAGGAAGTTGTCCTGGGGCACATAGGCGCAGGCCTCCCGGACGCAGTGGATGGAAAGGGTGTTCACATCCCGGTCATCCAGGAATAGCGTACCGTCAGGGACGTTGTAGGTGCGAAGAATCAGGTCAACCAAGGTGGTCTTTCCGGAGCCGGTCTTGCCTACAAGACCGATATTCTCCCCCGGCTCAATGGTGAAAGACACATGCTCCAGGGCCTCGAACGCTCCGTCGGGGTAGCGGAAGGAAAGGTCGCGGAATTCAATCTTTCCTTTTACATCTTCCAGTTCCTCCACGTCTTCCCGGTCGGCAACGTCCACCGGTGCGTCCAGCAGCTGACTGATCCGGGAAAGGGATGCCTTGCCCCGGGAGGTCATGTCAATCAGCTCCGACACGGCCATGATGGGCCAGATGATGGCGGTAAAGTAGCCGATAAACTCCATCAGCTGTCCGGCGTCGAATACGCCGTTGTATACCAGGTAGCCGCCGTAGCCAAGGATCACACAGATGACGCTCTCCACGAACAGGCCCACCAGGATTCGCAGCAGCACGGAAATTCGGGTGTAGTCGATGTTGGCGACCTCATTTTCCTCATTCAGGCGCCGGAAGGCCATCAACTCCCGGGTCTGCATGACAAAGGCCTTGATGACGGCGATGCCGGAGAAGCTCTCCTGGGAGAAGTCGGAGAGCCCCGAAAAGCAGGCCTGACGGTAGTCCCACTTCTTCTCCATGGCGCTGCCCACAATGCTGGCCACGGCAAACAGCAGTCCCATGGGGATCAGGCACAGCACCGCCAGCCCCACATTCATCCGCAGCATCTTCACGGCGGAGAGGGTGCCCAGAAAGGCCGCGTCAAACAGCTGCAGAAAGCCCCAGCCGAAGCAGTCCTGCACGGTCTCGATGTCATTGGTGAACAGACTCATCAGGTCTCCCACCTTGTTCATCTGGTAATACTCCCGGCTCAGGTGCCGGGCATGGTCAAACATCCGCTCCCGCAGGCCCTGGCCCACCCGGATGGCAGCGGTAAAGATGGTGATGCGCCAGCCAAAGCGGCCCAGGACAATCGCCAGGATGATCCCTACCATGGGCATACAGATGACGTCCAGCAGCACCTCCATGGTGAAGGGCGTCTGCACGCCGTCAATGAAAACACTGCCTGTGTTCATGCCGTTGATCACCAGCCGGTATATTTCCGGGATCTTCAGCTGCAAATAGTCCACCATCACCAGCGCCGCCAGGCCCAGCAGCAGCATATGGGCATAGCGAAGGTAGTAACGATTGATATGTTTTCCGAAAACCACTGTCTTCCTCCTTTTCTCCTGTGCATCTTCAACCTTTTCAGCACGCTCTACTATAGCATCAATTCCGGAATATAGCAAGAGTGCATCGTTTTTTTTCGTTGCTTTTTGTGGGGAAACAGCTTATAATGAGAGAAAAAAGAAGGGATTGTTCTTATGGATTACGATTTTACCTCTATCCTGCCCCGGAAGGGAAAGGACGCCATCGCCGTTGACCTGGTCGGCGCTCCCGGCTCTCCCTACCCTGCCCCCCGGGAAGGCTTCGATGTCATCCCCATGTGGGTGGCGGATATGAATTTTCCCGTGCCTCCTTCCATCCAGGAGGCCATCCTCTCCCGGGTTCAGCACCCTGCCTTCGGCTACTTCTCCCCCAGCGAGGACTATTACCACGCCATCATCCGCTGGCAGGAAACCCACAACGGCGTGACGGGCCTGGAAAAGCAGCACATCGGCTACGAAAACGGTGTGCTGGGCGGTGTGGTGTCCGCCCTGAACGTGTTCTGCTCCCGTGGGGACAAGGTGCTGGTGCACGCCCCCACCTACGTGGGCTTCACCCACGCGCTGGAAAACAACGGCTATGACATCGTCCATACCCCCCTGCGTAAGGACGCAGCGGGCATCTGGCGGATGGATTATGCGGACATGGAGGAAAAGCTCCGTACCCGGAAAATCCACGCCGCCATCCTGTGCAGCCCTCACAACCCCTGCGGCCGTGTGTGGGAGCGGTGGGAGCTGGAGCAGGCCATGGAGCTGTACAGAAAATATGATGTCCAGGTTGTCTCCGACGAAATCTGGAGCGATCTGATTCTGGGCAGTTTCAGGCACATCCCCACCCAGTCCGTCAGCGAGGACGCCAGAATGCGCACCGTAGCCTTGTACGCCCCCAGCAAGACCTTCAATCTGGCAGGGCTTGTGGGCAGCTACCACATCATTTACAACTCCCTCATCCGGGACCGGGTAGAGAAGGAAAGCGCCCTGTGCCACTACAATTCCATGAATGTGTTGTCCATGCACGCGCTGGTCGGAGCCTACAGCCCGGAGGGGGAGGAATGGGCCCGGCAGCTCCGGCAGGTGCTCACCGGAAACGTGGACTTCGCCTGTGACTATATTGCGGGGCATTTCCCCGGTGTCAGCGTCAGCAAGCCCCAGGGAACCTATATGCTGTTCCTGGACTGTGCCGAATGGCTGGAAGCCCGGGGCAAAACCATGGACGAGCTGCTGAAGCTGGGCTGGGACGTGGGCGTTGTGTGGCAGGATGGCCGGGCCTTCTTCCATCCCACCAGCATCCGCATGAATCTGGCTCTGCCCAGAAGCCGGGTGGAGGAAGCCTTCCGCCGGCTGGATACCTGCGTATTTAACGCATAAGCATTTCACCGCCCCCGCGGGGGCGGTGACTTAATTGGCGGCCTGAGCCAAAATATCCAGGGCTTCTTCATCCGGAAGAAGCCCTGGATTTGTGTTTATCTGCTTCCCTTGTCGTAGGGCACGCCCTCTGCCTTGGGGGCCCGGGACTTCCTGGAGGTAAAGGCCAGAACCACCATGGAGGCCACGAAGGGCATCATGTTGTAGATTTCCTTGGGCCAGCCCAGAGAAGCCAGGAATGGGATGGAATCGAAGATGTTGGCCATGGCCCGGAACACAGCAAAGAACAGGGCCGCTCCCGCAATGTTCAGCGGCTTCCACTGGCCGAAGATCATAACCGCGAGAGCCAGGAAGCCCATGCCGGCCACGCCCATTTCAAAGTTCCAGTCGCCCACTGCGGGGACAATGTAGGCCATGCCGCCGATGCCGCCCAAGACGCCGGACATGAGGACGCCTGCCCAGCGCATCTTGTAGACATTGATGCCCACGGAATCTGCCGCCTGGGGATGCTCACCACAGGCCATCAGCCGCATACCGAAGCGGGTGCGGTAGAGGATGAACCAGGCCGCGGCAATGGCGGCGATGGTCACGAGCAAAAAGTAGTTCAGGGTCAGGGGCCCCACCTGGAAGGAGAAGTTGGAGCTGTTGAGCACCGCATTGGTGTTGGTGGAGTAGGTGATCTTGGGCGAGTCAGAGCCGTTGATCCGCTTGGCAATGACCATTGCCACAGCAGTTGCCAGCAGGTTCAGGGCCGTGCCGCCGATAGTCTGGTCGGCCTTGAGGTTGATGGCAGAGAAGGCAAGGAGCGACGAGTATGCCGCACCTGCCGCCCCGGCGGCAATGATGGTCAGCACAATGCCGATGGGAACCGGGACACCGGCGGCATTGAGGATGTTGATCATCACAACGCCCATCAGGCCGCCGATGACCATGATGCCCTCCAGAGCGATGTTAATCACGCCGGAGCGTTCGGAGAACATACCGCCCATAGCCACCAGGGTCAGGACAGCCGCGTACAGCAGTGTGTATTTTAACAGCAGCCACATTACGCATCCGCCTCCTTTCCGTTCTTATCCGGTGCCGGCTGGGAAGCCATCTTTTTCTTTCTTCCCGCCAGGAAGGTCTTGAACAGCAGGCTGAAAGCGCACAGGTAGATGACCACGCCGGAGATGATATCTGCCACCTCCGTGGGGAAGAGCTTGGCGTACATAAAGCCGCCGCCCACCGTGATGTGGGAGATAAACAAGGCCGAAAAAATGCAGCCGATGGGGTTGGAGGAGGCGAGCAATGCAACGGAGATGCCGTTAAAGCCCATGGCAGGCAGGGCCGTGGACACCAGCGGCTCCCACTCCTTGCTGCCGGACAGATAGAACAGGCCAGCACCAACACCGGCCAGCGCGCCGGAGATGATCATGGACAGGACGATGCTCTTCTTCTCATTGATTCCGGCGTATTTGGCGGCGTTCTTGTTGAAGCCGCAGGCCTTCAGCTCATAGCCGAAGGTAGTCTTGTTGATGACGATCCAGATGGCCACCGCCAGAGCAATGGCGATGAAGATGCCGATGGTGGGCGTAAAGAGCTTGCCGAAGTAGGGCTTGTCTCCCACGTTTACATTGAAGGTGGGAAGCAGAGACTGAGGGGCACACTCCTTCAGGGTGAAGGTCTTGGTGGTCTTCAGGTTGAACATGGGGCCGGTGCCGCCCTGGTAAATGATGGTGTTCACTGCGTACAGGCCCACCCAGTTGAACATGATGGAGGTGATGACCTCATTGACGTTGAGGAAGGCTTTGAAAAGGCCGGGAATCGCACCCCAGATCGCGCCGCCCAGAGCGGAGGCCAGCAGGCATGCCCACCAGGGAAGCTTCAGGACAATGGCACTGAACAGGGCGAAGAAGGCACCCACGGTGTACTGTCCCGCAGCGCCGATGTTGAACAGGCCGGTCTTAAAGGCAAAGGCCACGGAAAGGCCAGTCATGATCAGCGGAGCGGCCTGCAGAATCTCCATACGCACACCCATACCCATGGTATTGGCCTTGGCGTAGAAGCCGCCGTGGAGGATGGGCTTGAAGCCCTGCTCCCAGGTGACCTTCAGCAGCTCGCCGAAGCTCTGGCCTGCACCGCCGGACTGGGCCGAGGTGATGGCACCCAGCACCAGAAGGACGATAAAGCCCACCAGAAGGCCTACGGCAATGCACACCAGGGAGGCAAGCAGGCTGCCAAAGCCGGACATGGAAATTTTCTTTTTCATTTCCGGTCCTCCTTTTCCATACGCTTCGCACCGGCCATGTACAGGCCCAGAGTCTGTACATCGGTGGTCTTGGGATCAAACTCGCCCACGATCTCACCCTCGTACATGACAAGGATGCGGTCGGACAGGTTCATGACCTCATCCAGCTCCAGAGATACGAGAAGCACGGCCTTGCCGGCATCCCGCTGGGCGACGATCTGACTGTGGATGTATTCGATGGCGCCTACGTCCAGGCCCCGGGTGGGCTGAACCGCCACCAGCAGCTGGGGATCGCGCTCGATCTCCCGGGCGATGATGGCCTTCTGCTGGTTGCCGCCGGACATAGACCGGGCCACAGTGGTGCTGCCCTGACCGCTGCGCACGTCATACTGCTCAATCAGCCGGTCAGAATAGGCTCGCACCGCGCCGCTTTTGATGAACCCGGCGGTCTGGAACTCTTTGTCCCAGTAGCGCTGGAGCACCAGGTTGTTTTCCAGGGTGTAGTCCAGCACCAGGCCGTGCTTGTGCCGGTCCTCGGGGATGTGGGCCATACCCAGCTTGCCCCGCTCCCGGATGGGCATCTTGGTGATATCCCTGCCGCACAGAGTAACGCGGCCCTCGCTGGGCTTTTCCAGGCCGGTGACGGCGTAGACAAACTCCGTCTGGCCGTTGCCCTCGATACCCGCAAGGCACACGATTTCCCCTGCGCGAACCTCCAAAGAGGCGTTCTTCACGGCGTTATTCTTGTGGACACGGGAGGGAACGGTGAGGTTTTCCACCTTCAGAATGGTTTCTCCCGGCGTCATTTCCTTCTTGTCGGAGACCATTTTCACATCACGGCCAACCATCAGTCGGGACATCTCCTCCACGCTGGTGGTGGCCACATCCACCGTGCCCATATACCTGCCCTTGCGCAGGACGGAGCAGCGGTCGGCAACGGCCTTGATCTCCGCCAGCTTGTGGGTGATGAACAGAATGGATTTGCCTTCTGCCCGGAAGGAGCGCATGATGTCCATCAGCTCGTCAATTTCCTGGGGTGTCAGCACGGCGGTGGGCTCGTCGAAGATCAGAATATCGTTATCCCGGTAGAGCATCTTGAGGATCTCCACCCGCTGCTGCATACCCACGGAGATGTCCTCCACCCTGGCATCCGGGTCAACCTTCAGGCCGTAGCGCTCCGACAGCTCCAGCACCCGCTTGCGGGCATCGGCCCGGTTGACCACCACGCCTTTTCTCGGTTCCGCACCCAGGATGATATTGTCCAGCACCGTGAAGCACTCCACCAGCTTAAAGTGCTGGTGCACCATGCCAATGTGCAGGGCCGTGGCATCGTTGGGGTTCTGAATCTTCACCACCTGGCCATCCTTCTTGATGACACCCTTCTCGGGCTGGTACAGGCCGAACAGTACGCTCATCAGCGTGGACTTACCAGCGCCGTTTTCCCCCAGCAGGGCATGAATCTCCCCGCGCCGGAGCTGAAGCGTTACATCGTCATTGGCCTTGATGCCCGGGAATTCCTTGGTGATATTCAGCATTTCAATTACGTAATCCACCATGCAGTCCCCCTTCAGTCTGATTTATGAATTTTATTATACAGAAAGAAACAAAAAAACGCAAGTACAAATCAGCCTTTTTATCGATATTCGCCATGGCGGATGGGCATGGAAAACCGGGCCCCGCGAAATGCGGAGCCCGGCGAAGTTAGCGAAAAAGATATTAGCCGATCTCGTTGACGGTGGTCTTGACAGTAGCGGGCATAGCCTCGGTGCTGTTGTCAACCTTGATGGTGCCGTCAGCAACCTGAGCCTTCACAGCCTCGTAGTCGTCAACGGAGAAGTTAGCCAGAGCCCAGGTGGCGGTGGGCAGACCAACGTACTCGCCCTTGGCCAGGTCGAAGTTGGAAACCTTGCCGCCGAAGGTATCCCAGTTGCCGTTGTTCAGCTCGTCCAGAACGGTCTCGGTGACGTTCTGCAGCTGCTTCATGGCAGAGGTGATGATCAGGGGGGAGATGTAGGACTGGTCAACGTCAACACCGATGACCTTGCCGCCGTTCTTCTCGGCAGCTTCCAGAGCGGAGGTGTAGATGCCGCCGCCGCAGGCGAAGACGACCTCGGTACCAGCCTGGTACCAGCCTTCCATCTTAGCGGTGATCTCGGGGGAGCCGGCGAACTGGCCGCCGTAGGTGTAGTTGATCTCCACTTCGGTATCCAGCTCCTGGGCAGCAGCGTCAGCGCCCTGGACGAAGCCGTAGCCGTAGCGGATAACAGCAGGAACAGCCATGCCGCCCAGGAAGCCCAGCTTGGTGTAGCCTTCCTTCACGGCAGCGTAGCCGGCCAGGTAACCAGCCTGCTCCTCGGAGAAGGTCAGGCAGGCGACGTTGGCAGCGGGATCGTAGTAGGTCTGGTAGTCGAAGGTCAGGTCGCCGCCGGCAACGTCAACAGCGATGAAGTACACATCGGGATACTCGTCCTGAACGGTCAGGACGGTGGTGCCGAACAGGTAGCCGGGCATAACGATGGCGTTGGCGCCCTCGTTGATAGCCTGGGCAACGGACAGCACACGGGCGTCGGTGGAGTCCTCAGTGGGCTGATAGTAGGTGTACTCGATGCCGTTGGCGGTGCACCAAGCCTCAACACCCTGCCAGCAGGCCTGGTTGAAGGACTCGTCATCGATGGTGCCCACGTCGGTAACCAGAGCGACCTTGGTGATCACACCGGCGGGAGCGGGAGCAGCGGTCTCGGCGGGAGCAGCAGGAGCCTCGGTAGCAGGGGCCTCCGTTGCAGCGGGAGCCTGGGCAGCGGGCGCTTCGGTAGCAGCGGGAGCGGAGCTGCCGCCGCAGGCGGCCAGACCCAGAACCATCACGGCTGCCAGAAGCATAGCCAGAATCTTTTTCATGATTGTCTTTCCTCCATAGTTTTTGAATTCGGTATTGGAAAATACCGTACTACATTATTGCATATCTGTCTCAGAAAATCAACAGGCAACCGGAAGATTCAGTGATTTTCACAACAAAAATCTTTTGCGTTACCTGCCTTCCTCCCGGGGCTGGGACATGTGCGTTTTGGCGCTGAAGCTGTAGGGCAGGATCTGGGACAGCGTAACGGTTTCAAAGCCTTCCGGGCCAATCAGATAAAGGATAAAGTCATCCTCGCAGAATTCCCGCATCACCTGGCGGCACACACCGCAGGGGGGAAACTGGGAGGTAATGACACCGTCCTTGCCGCCGCAGACGGCGATGGCGGTAAAGTCCCGGTGTCCGTCGTACAGTGCCTTAAAAAAGGCCGTCCGCTCGGCGCACACCGTGGGAGTGAAGGAGGCGTTTTCGATGTTGCAGCCGCAGTAAACACTTCCGTCGGCGCACAGCAGCGCCGCTCCCACCTGGTAGCCGGAGTAGGGCGCATAGGCATGGGTCATGGCTTCCTTTGCCATGGATACAAGCTGTTCAGGTGTCATAGAGATTCCTCCGGGAATGGAAAAAGTTGAAAATGAGAAAGACCGTAGGGGCGGTTATGAACCGCCCGAAAAGCTTCCCCCGCACACGTAGGGGCGTGGTGCTCCGCGCAGCGAATCCAAATCTCAATGATTGCCAGTGGCAATCATACAATAATTTCCTATTAACCGCCCGCTGGAGGCAGGCGGACAGGCGGGCGATTGATAATCGCCCCTACAGGATCCTGTCCGCGATGCTTCTGCCGGGGGTCTGGAAGTCCACGCCCAGCAGGTCGGTAACCGTGGCGGCGATATGGGCGAAGCTGTCCAGGGTGCCCAGGTTCCCGGGGCGTACGGCCTTGCCCAGCACCAGCAGGGGCACGTACTCTCTGGTGTGGTCGGTGGTGGCGGTGTAGCCGGGGTCGCAGCCGTGGTCGGCAGTGATCATCACCAGATCCTCCTGCCCCAGGGTGGGGAGGAAAGCGCCCAGCCAGGCGTCAAATTCATTCAAAGCCTTGGCGTAGCCCACAGCATCCCGGCGGTGGCCGTAGAGCATGTCAAAGTCCACCAGATTCACAAAGCACAGGCCATGGAAGTTCCGGGCGGCATAATCCTCGGTGTGGTGCAGGCCGTCCAGATTGCTCTGATTGTAGACGTGCTCCGTGTCGCCCCGGCCGGCAAAGATGTCGTGAATCTTGCCCACCGCCAGGGTGTCCAGCCCCGCCCGGGAAATGGCGTCCAGCATGGTTTCGGCAGGAGGCTCCAGGGAGAAGTCATGGCGGTTGGCGGTACGGCGGAAGGTTTCGGCGGTGGTGCCCACATAGGGCCGGGCGATGACCCGTCCCACGCCGTGCTCCCCGGAGAGAATCGTCCGGGCCTTGCGGCAGGCGTCATACAGCTCCTCCAGCGGGATCAGCTCCTCCTGAGCCGCCACCTGGAAGACGGAGTCGGCGGAGGTATAGACGATCCACTTTCCGGTTTTCAGCTGCTCCTCGCCGTAGTCCCGGATCACCTCCGTGCCGGAATAGGGCAGATTGCACAGCCAGCCCCGGCCGGTCTGGCGTTCAAATTCCTCCAGAATCTCCCTTGGGAAGCCCTGGGGATAGGTGGGCAGAGGCTTGGGGGACACCACGCCGCCGATCTCCCAGTGGCCGATGGTGGTGTCCTTGCCCATGGAGGCCTCCCGGAGCCGGGCCACCGCACCGGTGGGTGCATCCGCCTTCGGCAGGCAGTCCACGCCGTCGATGCAGCCCAGACCCGCAGCGATCATATTGGGGATGTGGAGAATGCCGGTGGCCTGGCAGGAGCGCAGGGTGTTCACCCCCACGTCCCCGAATTGCTCCGAATCGGGCATGGCGCCGATGCCGAAGGAATCCAATACAATTAAGAATATACGCTTCATCGCGGCAACCTCACCCGGATCATCTGTTTTCCATGGCCACCGCCACATCCAGCGCAACCTTCATCATGGTGGTGAAGGCGGTCTGGCGCTCCTGGGAGGTGGTCTCCTCGCCGGTGAGGATGTGATCGGAGACGGTGCAGATGCACAGGCCCCGCTTGCCGTACCGGGCAGCATTCATGTACAGGGCGGCGGCCTCCATTTCCAGCGCCAGCACGCCCATCTTCTTCAGGCCGTACACACTGTCCAGCCCCTCGGGCACGCCCACATGGTCGCCGTAGAACACGTCGGAGGAGTTGATGTTGCCCACGTGATACCGGGCGCCGTGGGCCTTGGCCGCCTTGACCGCCTCCTGCAGCAGCTCAAAGGAGGCAATGGGGGCGAAGGTGCCGGGCAGGTGGAACTGGCTGGCCCAGTTGGAATCCGTGCAGGCGCCCTGGCCGATGACCAGATCGTACAGGTGGATGTTCTCCTGAATGGCACCGGCGGAGCCAACCCGGATGATATTCTCCACGCCGTAGCCGGTGAACAGCTCGTGGGAGTAGATGCCGATGGCGGGCATGCCCATGCCGGAGGCCATGACGGAGACCTTCACACCCTGATAGGTGCCGGTGTAGCCCTGGACACCCCGGACATTGTTCACGAGAACCGGATTTTCCAGGAAGTTTTCGGCAATGAATTTGGAGCGCAGAGGGTCGCCGGGCATGAGGACGGTTTTGGCGAAGTCGCCGGGCTTGGCGCTGATGTGGGGAGTAGGTGTGGTAAGCATAGAATATTCCTCCTTGTTCAATATAAGGGAATGTGCATTTCAGATTGCGTGGACGGGCGGTTCATAACCGCCCCTGCGGGTGCGGCGGAGGGTTAGTAGGTTCCGTCGTTTGGCAGGTTCTTGGCGATTTTGACGATCCGGGAGGTGCCCAGGCGGCTGGCCCCCAGCTGGATGAACTTCTCCGCATCCTCCAGAGAGGAGATGCCCCCGGCTGCCTTGATCTTGACGTGGGGAGCAACGTGTTTGGCAAACAGCTCCACATCGTGGAAGGTGGCTCCGGCGGTGGAAAAGCCGGTGGAGGTCTTGATGAAGTCGGCCCCGGAGTCGGACACGCACCTGCACAGGGCGATCTTTTCCTCGTCAGTAAGGAGGCATGTCTCGATGATGACCTTCAGCAGCTTTCCGTGGCAGCTTTCCTTGATGGCCCGAATCTCCCGGGTGATGTCCTCCCACTTCCCTTCCTTGGCCCAGCCGATGTTGATGACCATGTCCACCTCGTCCGCGCCGTTTTCCACCGCATCGGAGGCCATGAAGCACTTGGCGGCGGTGGTGTCGTAGCCGTTGGGGAAGCCGATGACGGTGCAGATGGGGAGTTTGTCTCCCACATAGTCCTTGGCCTGCTTTACAAAGGACGCGGGAATGCAGACGGAGGCGGTTTTGTACTTCAGCCCATCGTCACAGATGGCCCGGATATCCGCCCAGGTGGCTGTCTGGGCAAGCAGGGTGTGGTCACATTTTGCTAAGATTTCCTTCAGTTCCATTGTATTTTCCTCCTTAACGAAGCTCAAAATAGTCAGTTCTTCTGCCCATGGAGCCGGATAACCTTATGCTCCCGGATGCCCCGGACATAGCACCGGTGGCACATGGCAATATAGCTGTCGTTGCCCCCCAGCACCACCTGAGCGCCCTGGGTGACAATGTGGCCCTCCCCATCGATCCGGGCGTTGACGGTTGCCTTGGCCCCGCAGTCGCAGATGGTCTTGATCTCCTGAATGGTGTCCGCAACCTCCATGAGCCGGCGGCTGCCGGGGAACAGGTGGGTCAGAAAATCCGTACGCAGGCCAAAGCACATCACCGGGACGCCGAAGTCATTGACAATGGCGCGAAGCTCGTCCACCTGCTCCACCGTCATAAACTGGCATTCGTCCACGATGATGACATCGCACTTGCCCTGCTGCTCCTTTTGGAACCGGGCGTACACATCCTGCTCCGGGGGAATCACATCCACCCTTGCCTCCAGGCCGATACGGCTGCGCAGGATCTGCTCGCCGTCCCGGGTGTCGGCGCTGGGCTTGATGAGCCAGACCCGCAGGTCGTTTTCCTCATAATTGTATTTGGTGATCAGGGCCTGGGCGGTCTTGCTGGAGCCCATGGCACCGTACTTGAAATATAGCTTTGCCATCCTTCTTCCTCCGGCTTCTTTTTCTGTATGTTATTATACCGAAGGAGCCCGGCATTTGCAACCCAAAGTTTATTGCATTTTCACCAAAGGGAAACCGCCGGGCCGGGGCAGGATTTGCCATTGCCATTTTCCCCGGCAAATGCTACAATATCCGAAATAACGTCCTTATGAGGTGGGGCCATGCTGACTTACGAGCTGAAAAAGAAACCGGGAATGCCCCTTTACGAAGCGCTGTACCGGTGCATTCGGGAGGATATTCTTGCCGGAGTCCTGACTCCCGGGGAAAAGCTGCCCTCCAAGCGGGCCCTGGCCCAGAATCTGGAGGTGAGCAAGATCACCGTGGAGACGGCCTACAGCCAGCTTCTGTCCGAGGGCTACATTCGTTCCAGCCAGCGGCAGGGCTACTTTGTGGAGGCGCTGGAGCGCCCCGCCCCGGCCCCCACCGTCTTCCGTCTGCCCCGGGAGGAAAAGTCCTCCTGCCGTCTGGATCTCACCGGCGGCGGCGTGGGGCAGTTCCCCTTCTCCGTGTGGACGAAGCTGCAGCGGGAAGTGATTCTCGACTACGGGGAGAGCCTGCTGGAGCCCCTGCCCAACCGGGGGGTGCCGGAGCTGCGCCGGGCCATCGCCCAGCACCTTGCCCAGTTCCGGGGGATGCAGGTGGACCCTGAGAATATTCTCATCGGTGCGGGAACGGACTTTTTGTACAACCTGCTCATTCAGCTTCTGGGCCGGGAGCTGACCTACGCCGTGGAGGAACCCAGCTACCCAAAGATCCGCCAAATCTACCGCAGCAGCGGCGCTGCCACCATCAGCGCCCCTATGGATGGGCGGGGGGTGCTGCCGGAGGTGCTGGACAAGGCGGACATCCTCCACCTGTCCCCTTCCCACCACTTCCCCACCGGGCTCATCACCCCCATGTCCCGGCGGCAGGAGCTGCTGGAACGGTGCCGGGGCTTCATCATCGAGGACGACTACGACAGTGAGTTCCGCTTCAACGCCCACCCCATGAGCGCCATGCAGACCATGCACCCCGGGAAGGTCATCTACATGAACACCTTCTCCAAGACCCTGGCCCCCTCCATCCGTATCAGCTACATGGTGCTGCCCGACAAACTCATGGAGGCGTTTCAGAGAAAGCTGGGCTTTTACAGCTGCACCGTGCCCAGCTTTGAGCAGTACACCCTGGCAAGATTTCTCACCGGCGGGGTCTTTGAAAAGCACATCAACCGGATGCGCAAATTCTACCGCGCCCAGCGCAACGCCCTGCTCACCGCCCTTGGGGAATGCGCCTTTGCAGAAAAAATCACCATTCTGGAGCAGGACGCGGGGCTGCATTTTCTGGTACAGGCGGACACCGCTCTGTCCGACAGGGAGCTGACCCAGCTGTGCGCCCGGGCTGGGCTGCGGATCCAGGCCCTCGGAGACTTCTACCACGACAGCCGGGAAGACAGGCACACCCTCATCGTCAACTATTCAGGCCTGGGCCGGGAGGACTTTGCCGCCGCCCTGGAAGCCCTGGAAGAAGAAGTGAAGAACGCCTCCCTATAACAAAAAAGCTTCGCAGAATTTGCCGCTTCTGCGGCAAACCAATTCAAATCTGTCGGAAAGCCCCAAAGGGGATTTCCGACAGGCTGTAAAACCGGCCTGCTGGCGCAGGCCGGTTTTGCTATATGATGGGTGCTCAGCCGAAGTATCTGTTCTGATAATTCTGGGTCATGGCGCTGTGCAGATCCTCCCGGCTGATGCCCAGCTCCTCCAGCGCCTCGAGGGTATGCACGCTGTCTTCATAGACGCGCAAATACAGATACCGTTCCTGCTCCGGTTCCTCCCCGGGGAAGGACATGGAAAGGTCGTAGGAATAGATACGGCCCTCCACCTCCGGCAGGTCGATGACCGGATGGAACGAGTCCTCCTGGGCGAAGTTCCCCTCGTGGATATCCTGGAGCATGGCGTTTAAGAGCTTGTCCACGGTCTGCCGATTCACCAGCTCCGGGGCCAGCTGACGGTTGACTACGGTGATGTGCAGGGGCTGCCCCGTTTGGTTCAGGAAAGCCTCATCGTTCATGGCCTCATTCCGCCGGTAGCCGCCGGAATACGCCATCACAGCGGGGACGGAGCTTGCCAGCTTTCTGGCGCTCTCCCAGGCGGGGGTGCCCTCCTTGACGGAGTAATTGCGCCGCATATCCTTGCCGCCGCCCAGCTCATACAGGATGGTGTAAAAATAGATTCTGGGGCTGTCCTCCCGCATGTTGCTCTCCCTGTCCGCATCGGTGACCCGATCCGCCAGAGCCTGTCTGTGGAAGGTGCGCACCAGCTCGTAATCCTCGGGGTTCAGCTGGATGCTGCCGTCCAGAAGGATGCGCTCTGCCTTGCCGGAATCAGGAATCCGATCCTCGATGCCCAGCACGTCCAGCTTCGTCAGTCCCAGGCTCACGGCCAGTGCCAGCGCCAGCGCGCCAAAACCCAGGAACGCTTTCCCTCTGAACACTCTGGTGGTGCGCTTCAGGAGCATCTCTCCCGCGAACCAGCCCACGACCATGCCCACGGCCAGGAACAGCAGGGACAGCTTCCCGTCGATGGTGGAGCCAACCGCCGTGAACACCGTTCCGGCGCAGAGGCTCAGGGCCACCAGCACCACGCTGTCCAGATGGGGTACCGCCAGGAAATCCCCGGCCTTTTCCAGCGCCCGGCGGCGGTAGAGCCACAGAGCAGCACCCAACAGCACCAGGCCCAGGGCTGCCATCCCCGCCATATAGCCCCAGCCGGAGCTCAGCGTATAGGTTCCCGAATATTCCAGGATGGAGCCTACCCGCTTTGACTCGCAGGTCAGGTCAATGAGGGGAACCCGATCCACCATGTACACCACCGGGGACAGGAGCTTGAAGGGTCTGCCGGGAGTCAGGACACCGTAGAGCATGGGGGTATACACCGTATCCACCAGGAAGTAAGCAAGGCCGCCGCCCAGGCTGACAACGCCGTACAGGGCAGCATGGCCCAGACGGTTGCCCGCCAGCATAGCGCACAGCACCGCGGTGCCGAAGAAGAACAGGTAGCCCAGGGTGGACGCCAGGAAGAACCACCAGGCCAGGGCCGCAGCCCCGGTGACAGGCGCCTGGGCCAGCAGCGGCGCACAGATGACGGCAAAGATGCCGTTGGGAACCACCGCTGCCAGAATACCGGCGGTGACATTGGCCTTGAACAGGATATCCCGCTTCACCGGGAAAGCGTGGAGGCTGTAGCACATTCTGGGGGTGTACAGGTCGCCGAAGAGCAGGTTCGCCGTCAGGAAGGCGTAGCCGCAGCTGAATATGGGCATGGTATTCATCATGCCGCGAAAGTTTGCCACAAACCAATAGTTCAGGCCGTTGCCGCTGATGCAGATGGCAATGCACAGCATCAGAAACAGGCTGTACAGCGCCCAGAGGGGCGCAAAGCGGGTCAGATTCTTTCGGAGCAGCTTAGAGCAGGATGTTTTTGACAGCATCGTTCACACCTCCCAGTTCATAAATAAAGATTTCCTCCAGAGACAGGGGCAATACATCAAAATAAGCGGGCTTCACAGCCTGGGCCTTGGTGCTGATCTCCCAGGCCTGGCCCCGGACGATGAGGGTACGCAGCCGCCCGGAGGCGGTTTCGCTGAGGACTTCCAGGTCGGGAGGCGTATCACCCACGATCTGCAGCTTGTGGGTGGAGCCCTGCATGTCGGCAAGGCTCCGCTCCAGAAGCATCCTGCCGTGATCCATGATGCCCACATGGTCGCACACGTCCTCCAGCTCCCGGAGGTTGTGGCTGGAAATCAGCACTGTGGCCCCGGTGTCCGCCACCTCGGACAGAATCAGGCTCATGACCTGACGGCGCATCACCGGGTCCAGGCCGTCCACCGGCTCGTCCAGCACCAGCATCCTTGGCCGGGCAGCCAGCGTCAGGTGGAAGGCCGCCTGCTTCTGCATACCCTTGGAGAAGCGGCGGATGGGACTTTTCTCCGGCAGGGGGAAGATCTCCCGCAGGCGCTCAAAAAGGGCATCATCAAAGGTGGGGTAGATGTCCCGGTAGAACCTGCGCATATCCTCCAGGGTTGCGGCGGGGTAGTAGAAAATATCATCGGGGATGTAGCCGATTTTGGCCTTGGCCTCCGGGTTTTCAAATACCGGCTCCCCGGCGAGAGTCACGCTGCCGCTGTCCGGGCGGTAGACGCCGGTGATGTGGCGGATGGCGGTGGTTTTGCCCGCGCCGTTGGGGCCTACCAGGCCGTATACCGCGCCCTGGGGCACGTTCAGGGTCAGATCGTCCAGGGCAAGAAAACCGTCAAAGGACTTGCTGACGTTTTGTAGCTTTAGCATTGTTCGTTCTTCCCTCCCATATCTATAATCCGTTGGGTCAGGCTCTCCTTGGTCACGCCCAGAGCGATGAGCGAGGCTGTGGCCGTGTCGAAGGCGCAGTACCACTTTTCCTGCTCCCGGCGGGCGTTCTCCTCCGTCTGGCAGACGAAGCAGCCCTTTCCTGGCACAGTGGCAATCCAGCCGTCGGCCTCCAACTGACGGTAGGAGCGCTGGATGGTGTTGGGGTTGATGGCGAGCATTCCCGCCAGCTCCCGGACAGAGGGCAGCTTGTCTCCCGCCTGAAGCACCCCGGTGGCGATCTGCTCCCGGATGCCGTCCAGGATCTGCACGTAGATAGGCCGCGCGTCCCGATAGTCCAGATGCACCATTGGTTATCCTCCTTTTGGTTTTACTGTACTAGTCGTGCTAGTACAGTTACTATAGCAGAGCAACGTTCTACTGTCAATAGGGTTAAGGGATTCTTAAACTATTAAGACCGCCCGGGTTTTCGTTGACTTTCCTACCCGCGCGTGATATGCTGAAGGAAATGAAGGATTCGGGGGAATTTCCATGGTATTAACAGGAAAAACCATCCACTTTCTGGGTGACAGCATTACAGAAGGCGCAGGGGCCAGCAGCGGAGAGCGCTGCTATGTGAGCGTTTTGACAAGAGCGGAGGGTCTTGCCGCCGGGAATAACTTCGGCATCGGCGGCACCAGGATTGCCCGGCAGGTCCAGCCCTCCGCAGAGGCGAAATTCGACCGGGACTTCTGCCTGCGCTGCGATGAGATGCCCCTTGCAGCGGACGCGGTGGTGGTCTTCGGCGGCACCAACGACTTTGGCCATGGGCTGGCGCCCTTCGGAGAGACTGGGGACAATACCCCCTACACCTTCCTTGGCGCCTGCGAGTATCTGTTCGCCCATCTGCGGCAGCGCTACCCGGATATTCCCATTGCGGTGGTCACGCCCCTGCACCGGGCAGGAGAAGACAGCCCCTATGGTGACGGCAGCAAAACCCATTCCCGCCCCCTGAGAGACTACGTGCAGGGCATCCGGCAGGCCGCCAAACGGCATGGGCTTCCGGTTCTGGATCTCTTTGCCGCCGACCCCAATCCCCTGCCCCTTGACCTGTTCCCCGATGGCCTCCACCCCAACGACGAGGGCCACGCAATTCTGGCAGGTCTGATTGCCGATTTCTTAAAGGGACTGTAAACGGAAGTGAGGCTCCCTTGTGCAAAGGGAGCTGTCAGCTTCGCTGACTGAGGGATTGCGCAGCAGCGGAAACATCTTCTGGAAAACTGCGGCGAATCCGCATGGATCTTTTCGTCACCGGTGCCTATATGGCAGCTTCTGTTTTCCAACATTTTCAATTTGTTCACAGGAAGCATACAATTCTTTCGCATTTTTCATCTAAAATCTGGTATGATAATTCTGTAAACCCACACGGAAAGGAGCGGCGAAACATGTGTACTGCGGCAACCTACAAAGCGGAGGACTTTTTCTTCGGACGGAATCTGGACTACTATTTCACCTATGGGGAGGAAGTGGTGCTTACCCCCCGGCACTTCCCTCTGCACTTCGGTGCTGCCGGGATTCTGGACACCCACTACGCCATTCTGGGCATGGCCCATGTGGCGGGCGGCTACCCCCTCTACTATGATGCCTGCAACGAAAAGGGGCTATGCATGGCGGGGCTGAACTTCGTCCTGTCCGCCTGCTACTTCCCCCCGGATGCCAACAAGGACAACATTGCCCATTATAACTTCATCCCCTGGATTCTGGGCCAGTGCGAGAACGTCACCCAGGCAAGGGCCCTGCTTGCAAATCTGAACCTCACCGGAGAGCCCTTCTCCCCCAAGCTTCCCACCGCCAAGCTCCACTGGATCATCGCAGACCGGGACAGCTGCATCACGGTGGAGTCCGTGGCCGAGGGTCTCAAGGTCTACGACAACCCCGCGGGGGTGCTTGCCAATGAGCCTGCCTTCCCCATGCACCTGTACAATCTGAACAACTTCATGCATCTGAGCGCCGGGGAGCCGGGTGGCAGCTTTGCCCCGGAGCTGCCCTTGCTGCGCTACAGCCAGGGCATGGGTGCCATGGGTCTGCCCGGTGACCTTTCCAGCATGTCCCGGTTCGTCCGGGCGGCCTTTACCCGGAACAACAGTGAGAGCGACCCCGGCCAGGGCCTTGGGCAGATCTTCCGCATCCTGGACATTGTTAGTCAGACCCAGGGCTGCTGCCGCCTGCCTGACGGCCAGCGGGAGAAGACCATCTACACCGGCTGCATGAATGCCGACAAGGGCATCTACTACTACACCACCTACACCAACCAGCGCATCACCGGCGTGGACATGCACCGGGAAAACCTGGACGCCGGCGAGCTTCGCCGCTTCCCCCTGGTGACGGAGCAGGATGTAAGCATGGTCAATTGAGCGCCGGGGTTGACGGTTGGCAGAATCTGTGCTATGATACCCGGGTAACCGCCGCTATGATGGAATGGTAGACATCGCGGACTTAAAATCCCGCGGGCCGAATGCAGCACCCAATCCGAATTGTGCTTGCAAACAGCCAACTTTTTGAAATTTGATTATCTCTGTTTTGGAGCATCCCTCCAAAACATCCCTCCAACTTCATATCCCTTCATTTGAAGGGATTGAATACGCCGCTATGGTGGAACAGGTAGACACTGCAGACTTAAAATCTGCCGAAGAGTGATCTTCGTACCGGTTCGATTCCGGTTAGCGGCACCATCTGGAATCTCAGAGCAGTTTTTCTGCTCTGAGATTCTATTTTTCTGGCAAAATGGAAAGAATTGCGTTCGCGGACGATAGCTTATTATTCTCGTCCAGATGCGTGTAAATATTGGCTGTTGTACCTATTGTGCTGTGACCAAGCCAAGCCTGAATTTCTTTTAAGCTGACGCCCTGGGAGAACAAAAGTGAAGCACAGCTGTGACGAAGATCATGAAATCTAATGGGTGGCATGTTATGCTCCTTAAGAACAGCTGGTACATGAGAGGATAGATATCCAGGCTTGATCAGTTCTCCAAGTTCATTCACGTAGATGTATCCAAGATAGTCTTGGCAATAGCAGTTACCACATAGCTTCCTATTTTCCTCCTGCTCTGTTTTCATTCTCTTGAGAATCGCTTCAAAAGGAGCAACAAGAGGAAGTGTACGATAGCTTGATTTTGTTTTAGTAGTATCTGCCAGAACCAGTGTGTATTTGCCGTCGATGCGAGTCTCATTGACGGTGTGACGAATGGTAATTGTCTTTTCTTCAAAGTCAATGGCATCCCACCTTAAACCAAGAACCTCACTACGGCGTAAACCGTAAAATGAAGCAGCAATTACGCCAAATTCTGCTGGATCGCCTTTGAAGATCTTGAACATCTCCTCAAGCTGTGCAGCGTTATAGAAATGACCAACAAACTTATCGATTGTCGGCAGTTCTACTTTGTCAGCTGGATTGGTTTGAATCAAATCAGTCTTGTAGGCATAAGATAGTGCCTTATGAATGTTCGCATGACGGTGCTTTACAGTATTTGCGGACACCTTGCGAACATTCATCTCGTAAGCGTAGTAGTCTTGGATATGCTTTGCGGTTACCGCATCCAAGCGAAGGTTTGGATGCTTTTCCTTGAAATAGGGAATCACCCTCGATTCAATCGTGATTTCATAACTGGCATAGGTCGTCGGACGCACTTTAAGCTTCATAATTTTCAGCCAGTCAAGCAGGAAATCGGTGAAGTATGGGGTGGTGCTCATCAGGCACGGATTGATGTCATGTGCCGGATTGTCTGACCTCCAGCCGATGGTTACAGCATAGTCCAGCGCTGTACAGATCGTGCGATTGATTGACAGCAAGGCTTTGTTGCCGGTGCCGTTCTGCGAGCGTTCGGTCTCGAAGTATGCAATCAGCTCCTGATCGGTGATTTCTGTGACCTTTGCGTTGTGTGCAGAAAAGTAGGGCGAGATATTCGATTTTACATAGTAGGCAAAGCTGGAATACTCCTCTGCGGGAATATCCGTAACCTTGTCATTGAGCCATTTCCCGAGGAAATCGGTGAATAGCATTCCTTTGTTGACGGCGAGATTGTCCGGGTTAAACTCGGAACGGGCTTTCATAAGCATTTTCTCTGCCCGCTTTTTGTTTCCCTTTACGGTTAGTCCTGTACTGATGGACTTGCTCCGCCGCTTTCCAGAGGCATCTTTCCATGTCAGAATCATCTGGAAATAGCCGTTTTGCTCTCTTAGGTGACCTGTAACCATATGCGTTCCTCCTGTTCATTAGCATTGTGGTCTTTTGCGTGGCTATATGGTATCATCAGCAGTAAATTCCGGCAAGTTTGTCAACCCCTGCTCTCACTCTCCATGAAGGCAAACACATTCACCTTCGGGATACGATAAGCCCTGCCAACCTTGAAGTGCTTTATCTGGTTGGTCACCAAGAGCCGATATACTGTGCGCTCACTAACACCGAGCATCTCACATAATTGCAAGGTAGAAACGACATCGGGGTAGTTTTGAAAGAGCTGAGTATATGTAGTTGCGATTTCTTCCATTGGGAAAACCTCCTTAAAAAATCTATGTATAAAGCTGGGCAGGTAGCTTCTGCCCAGCTGGTTTGTCATAATTCAAGACTGCATTTCAGTG
>CALYRG010000020.1 GCA_945482615.1 uncultured Clostridia bacterium
TTGCACAACATTCTGCTGGAGCTTGATAAAATGAAAGCGATCCAATACCCAGGCAGTCACGCCCCCAGGCTCCTGAACTCACCGACGAAACGACAGAGGGACATTTATGATCTTCTGGCGATCCCCGCGCCGGATTGTATAGGATAATTCCGGGCAGAGTTTAGGCTGGATGGGTTCCCTCTGCCCAGAGCTTTGGCTGTAAATCCGGAATGAAAACGTTCTTTCAGCGACCGATCCGAATGCCGGTCAGATACTCGTAGTATTGGGCGATGGCGCTGTGATCCTTCTGGCCGCCCTCGTGGTTGTGCAGCCACTGCATGATCTCCTGGACGGAGGCAGTCATGGGGACGGGGGAACCCACGGTGTGGGCACAGTCGAGAGCATTGTTCAGATCTTTGATATGCAGATCGATCTTAAAACCGGGGGTGTCGTTCCCACCAATCATCATGGGCGCCTTGGCATCCATGACGGTGGAACCGGCGAGGCCGCCCCGGATGGCCTGGAATACCAGCTGAGGGTCCACGCCTGCCTTCTGAGCAAGGGTCAGGGCTTCGGCCAGGGCCTGGATGTTGCAGGCAACAATGATCTGGTTGGCAAGCTTTGTGGTGTTGCCGGCGCCAATCTCGCCGCAGCGAACGACGGAGGTGCCCATGGCTCCCAGCATTTCTTTATATGCATCAAAGACCTCCTGCTTGCCGCCAACCATGATGGAAAGCGTACCATCAATGGCCTTGGGTTCGCCGCCGGAGACAGGTGCATCCAGCATTTCGATGCCGTACGCGGCGAGGGCTTCGCCCAGCTCCTTGGAGGCGATGGGGTTGACAGAAGTCATATCAATGAAGACACTGCCAGACTTCATGTGAGCAGCGATGCCATTCTCCCCCAGCATGACGGCCTTGACCTGAGGACTGTTGGGCAGCATGGTGATAACCACGTCGCAGCTTTCTGCCACTTCCCGGTAGGTTCCGGCCTTGGCACCCAGAGCCACCACAGGGTCGCACTTGGACATGGTCCGGTTAGAGACCATCACGTCGTAGCCTGCTCTGACCAGATTGCAGGCCATAGGAGTACCCATAATTCCCATTCCGATAAAACCGATTTTCATCTGTCAGTTCTCCTTTGATTTTTATTGTAGCAACCATAGTATAAAAGGAAAGGCCCAATTGGGCAATTGGTATATTACACAAAAAGAGAGGAGCATTCTGTGAGCTTTCATAAGTGTTCAATTTTTGAAACATGACAATGAAATTTTGAAACCATATATGCAGCACGTCCCGCCCGTAGGGAATGCATTCATGCATTCCGAACACCGCACCCGGTATGCGGAACGGATAAATCCGTTCCCTACGGCCAACCTGTGGTGCCGCACCGGCGAATCCCATATTGCATTTTGCTGACGGATTCTTTATAATAACAAGGAAAACAGCACACAAAGGAGGAAAAACCATGTTTGATGTTACGAAGCTGGAATGGACCCGGGAGCCGGCAGACGTTTCCATCGGCCCGGACAAAATTGAGATCATCACAAAACCCCACACGGATCTGTGGCAGCGAACCTACTACCATTTCCGAAACGACAACGCCCCGGTTCTGCAAATGAAGACTGGGGAAAAATTCTTTTCCTTCGTGGTGAAGACGGAGTTTGAAAGCAAGCATCGCTTTGATCAGTGTGGCGTGGTGATGTATCTGGACAGTGAAAACTGGCTGAAAGCCTCCATCGAGTACGAAAATGAGGAAATTCAGCACCTTGGCAGTGTCGCTACCAACCACGGCTACTCGGACTGGGCAACCACGGCCATTGATGCCTCGGTCAAGTCCATGTGGTACCGCTTCAGCCGCCGGGAGGACGACTTCTGCCTGGAGTGCTCCACGGACGGTGAGCGCTATTCCCAGATGCGGGTATGCCACATGTGGGAAGCAGGAGACGAGATTCGTTTCGGAATTTACGCATGCAGCCCGGAGGATTCCTCCTTCAAAGCGACCTTTACCAATATGGATATCACATCCTGCCAGTGGCCTGCCCATGACGGCCAGCAGCCGGACGTGGAATAACCGAACAAACAGGAGGGAAATGTATGCAGCAGGAAACACTTCTGGCCCAGAACGGCGAACTTGAGCAGCCGTTCTGGTGAAATTGAGCTATGGCACAGCCCGGATTGATTATTGATAGACATTTACACGGTAAAAGCCTTTAATGCTAATTGAAATTATTCGATACTTGGCGTATAATAAAGAACAATCCAAAAGATAGGAGATATTTTACCATGAGCAACTGAGCCTATCTTTTATGAGCATGCTGGTTTCTTTTATTGAATAAGGGGAGAATACTATGAACGATAAAAATAGTGGTTCAGGTTGGATAGGTATTATTGTAATTGCTATTATTGTGTTTGCACTATTAGGTTCATGCGGTGGTAGTAGCAGTAGCAGTAGTAAAACTTGCAAGTCTTGTCATAGAACATTTACCAGTTCTTCTGAAAAGTCAAGTATTGCAAGAACGAATATGTGCACTAATTGTTTTGATAACTATAAATGGGTTATGGATGCACAAGGAAAAGATTTACTTGGCAATCCTAAATAAAATCCAACTATATTGACCTTAAAAGGAAGGCAAAAAGCGGGAATCAGTCCAATACACCGCGCCCGAAAGCGTACCCCGCCTCGCCGGATCATCTAGACCAGCGAAATTGAGCAATGGTAATGCCTGGAGTGCTCCACGGACGGTGAGCGCTATTCCCAGATGCGGGTATGCCACATGTGGGAAGCAGGAGACGAGATTCGTTTCGGAATTTACGCATGCAGCCCGGAGGATTCCTCCTTCAAAGCGACCTTTACCAATATGGATATCACATCCTGCCAGTGGCCTGCCCATGACGGCCAGCAGCCGGACGCAGACTAAGAAGGCGGATTGACGTCTTCTCATACTACAGATCGATCAGGAGGTATTTGTATGCAGCAGGAAAAACTTCTGGCGCTTTTCGGGGAACTGTCCCTGGAGGAAAAGATCGGCGAGCTGTTTCAGGTTCCGCCCTTCTTCTTTGACGGCGGAAACGCAACCGGCCCGGCGGAGGAGATGGGCATCTGCTCCGAGGATATCCGGGTGGCGGGAAGCTGTCTGTCTCTCATCGGAGCACAGAAGCTCGCCCAGGTTCAGAAGCTCCACATGGAAAACCATCCCCATCATATCCCCATGCTGTTCATGGCGGACATCATCAACGGCTACCGCACAGTGTTCCCCATTCCCCTGGCCCAGGGCTGCACCTTCGATCCGGACATGACCGAGAAATGTGCGGCCATTGCCGCCAGGGAATCCGCCGCCTCCGGCATCCACGTCACCTTCTCGCCGATGGTCGATCTGGTGCGGGATGCCCGCTGGGGCAGAGTGATGGAATCCACCGGAGAAGACCCCTATCTCAACGGCCTGATGGCAGCGGCCATGGTGCGGGGCTACCAGGGACAGGACAGGGAGCATATCGGCAGGGGAAAGGTTGCCGCCTGTGTCAAGCATTTTGCCGGGTACGGCGCACCGGACGGCGGCAGAGACTACAACACCGTGGAGCTGTCCGAAAGAACCCTCCGCCAGGACTATCTGCCGGGGTACCAGGCGGCCATTGACGCCGGTGCGGCCCTTGTGATGACCTCCTTCAACACCCTGGATCGGGTGCCCTCCTCTGCCAATGCCTGGCTGATGCGGCAGGTTCTGCGCAAAGAGATGGGCTTTGACGGCGTTCTCATCTCCGACTGGGCGGCCATCCAGGAGCTCATTGCCCACGGCATTGCGGAGGATGCCCTCCAGGCGGCAAGCCTTGCCATGAATGCCGGTGTGGATATTGACATGGCGACCCCGGTCTACATCAAGAATCTCAAAGCGCTGGTGGAATCCGGCAGAGTTTCCGAAGCGCTGATCGACGAGGCAGCCCTGCGGGTGCTGATGCTGAAAAACAAGCTGGGATTGTTCGAAAATCCCTATAAGGATGCCAGCGAAGCAGACGAACAGTCCATACTTATGTGCGAAAGCCACCGGGAAGCCGCACGAAGCTGCGCGGAAAAGACCTTTGTGCTCCTGAAAAACGAAGAAGCGCTGCTGCCCCTGAACCCGGAGGAAACCGTTGCCTTTATCGGCCCCTATGTGGACAGCCGCTTCATCAGCGGGGCCTGGTCCATCTTCGGGGATGACGACAGCTGCGTTACCCTCCGGGAGGGCGTGAAATGCATGGTTCCCGGGGCCAGGGCGGTCTTTGCCCCGGGCTGCACCCTGATAGACCCCGGCGTGGAAATCGTTGGCTTCCAGAAGAATCCCCCCAGGGAGACGCTGGATCCGGAAACAGCACTGGCGGAAGCTGTCCGGCTGGCATCCACAGCGGACAAAGTTGTGCTGGTACTGGGTGAGCCCAGGGATTACTCCGGCGAATGTGCCAGCCGTTCGGAGCTGACGCTGCCGAAATGCCAGATGAAGCTGCTCGAACAGGTGTGCGAGGTCAACCCCAAGGTGTGTGTGGTGCTGTTTAATGGCCGCCCCCTGGATCTGCGGCAGGTAAGCGAGGCAGCCCAGGCGGTTCTGGAAGCGTGGCTGCCCGGCACGGAAGGCGGCAGCGCCCTGGCCCGGGTGCTGTATGGGCTGGAATCACCCTCCGGAAAGCTCTCCATGTCCATGCCCTACTGCGTGGGTCAGGTGCCGGTGTACTATAATCACATGCGCACCGGACGGCCCCTGCTGGGGGACTACCGCACCACCAAATTTTGCTCCCAATATCTGGATATCCCCAACGAGCCGCTGTACCCCTTCGGCTATGGCCTGAGCTACACCAGCTTTGCCTATTCCGGGGTGACGCTGGATCGCGCCTCCCTTCACAAAGGGGAGACCCTCCGGGCGTCCATCCGGGTCACCAACACCGGAACGCGAACAGGAACCGAGACGGTGCAGCTGTACATCCAGGACGTGGCGGGGAGCGTCACCCGGCCTGTCCGGGAGCTCAAGGGCTTCCGGAAGCTCACCCTGGCCCCGGGAGAATCCGGGCAGGTCACCTTCGATATCACGGAGCAGATGCTCCGCTTCTACACCATCAGCGGCGACTACGCCAGCGAGCCCGGCACCTTCCGCATCTTTATCGGCCCGGACAGCCGTGCGGAGCAGCAGGCCCAGTTTACCCTTACATAACAATCACCGGCAGCCCTCGGAATGAGAGCTGCCGGTTTTCGTAAATTTGCGTCGATTCCGTAGGGAACGGATTTATCCGTTCCGGGAACCGGGTGGGTCATCGGAATGCATTTCGTATGCCGCCGTAGGGAACGGATTTATCCGTTCCGCAAACCGGGTGCGTCCTACGGAATGCATAAATGCATTCCCTACGAGAGGCGGTAAACGATTGTCATTTTGTCCACCCCCCGGCACTCGTTTACAGCTTCTCCTCCAACCTGCGGCGGATTTCCACGTAGGCCTCCTCCACACCGCCCAGATCCCGGCGGAAGCGGTCCTTGTCCAGCTTCTCCCCGGTTTCCATGTCCCACAGGCGGCAGGTGTCCGGGCTGATCTCGTCTGCCAGGACGATGGTTCCGTCCTCCAGACGGCCAAACTCCAGCTTGAAGTCCACCAGCGTCACGCCGCAGCTTTTCCAGAAGGCTTTCAGCACCTCGTTGACCCGGAAAGCGTAGGCGGTGATGGTGTCGATCTCCGCCTGGGTGGCAAGCCCCAGGGCCAGGGCGTGGTAGTGGTTCAGCAGGGGATCTCCCAGCTCGTCATTTTTGTAGGAGAACTCAATGGTGGGCTGCTGGAATACAATGCCTTCCTCCACACCGTAGCGCTTGGCAAAGGAACCGGCGGAAATGTTGCGGATGATGACCTCCAGGGGGACGATGGAAACCTTTTTCACCAACGTTTCCCGGGGGCTCAGCTCCTGGACAAAGTGGGTGGGGACGCCGTTTTTTTCAAGAAATTCCATGAGTCGGTTGCTCATCTGGTTGTTGATGACGCCCTTGCCGGAGATGGTACCCTTTTTCAGGCCATTGAAGGCGGTGGCGTCGTCCTTGTAGTCCACGATCAGAAGGGCAGGGTCGGAAGTCTTATATACCTTCTTGGCCTTGCCCTCATACAGCTGCTCTTTTTTCTCTACCATTTTTGTTCCTCCATCAAAAGAAGACGCTTACAGACGGCAGACCCCGCCCACCGCATGTAAACGCCCTTGCTTACCCAAAGATTATACTCTTTTCGCCGCAGCTTTGTCAATCTTTTTTCTTTGTAAATGTGAAACAAACATTTGACTTTCAGGCGAATACACTCTGTAGAAGTCTACAAATCCCCGCGCAGAGGCCCGGAAACGATTGACATTGGCCCGGGAAAGGGATAAAATACGGGAAAAGAAAGCCGCTGGCAGCAGATCGCAAAAAGACAAACGACAAAGGAGCCGTTTATGGGAACGCCCATAGGCCCACTTTGTCGTTTTTTTGTGCTCCGCCGGACGGCCATCTACCGGGAACGTGAGGGATAAAAATGGAAAAAACACTGTATTCCAGGGAATTTGAGCATGATGCCTGCGGCATCGGCGCGGTAGTCAGCATTGACGGAATCGCCAGCCACGATATTGTAGACGATGCTCTGACCATAGTGGAGCGGCTGGAGCACCGGGCAGGCAAGGACGCCACCGGTGAGGTGGGCGACGGCGTGGGCGTGATGCTGCAGATTTCCCACCGGTTTTTCTCCGCCCTGGGAATCCCCTTGGGAGAGAAGGGAGACTACGGTGTGGGTATGTTCTTCTTCCCCCAGGAAAGCCTTCAGTGCCGCCAGGCCCAGAAGCTCTTTGAGGTGGTGTGCCGCAAGGAGGGAGTGCAGTTCCTTGGCTGGCGACCCGTGCCCATCAACAGTCAGGTGCTGGGCAGACGGGCCAGAGAATCCATGCCTGTGATCCTTCAGGGCTTTGTGGCACGGCCCCGGCAGATTCCCAGGGGCCTGGATTTTGACCGGAAGCTGTACGTCATCCGCCGGGTGTTCGAGCAGAGCTGCGACAGCACCTATGTCTGCTCCCTGTCCTCCCGGACGGTGGTGTACAAGGGCATGTTCCTGGTGGGGCAGCTGCGCAAGTTCTACACGGATTTGCAGGACGGACGCTATGAAAGCGCCATTGCCATGGTGCACTCCCGGTTCTCCACCAACACCACCCCCAGCTGGGAGCGGGCCCACCCAAACCGCCTGATCCTCCACAACGGCGAGATCAACACCATCCGGGGCAACGCCGACCGGATGCTGGCCCGGGAGGAGACCATGGAATCCCAGTGCATGGGGGAGGACATGGAGAAGGTGCTGCCGGTGATTGCACGAACCGGCTCGGACTCGGCCATGCTGGACAATACACTGGAATTTCTGATGATGAACGGCATCCCCCTGCCTCTGGCGGTGATGATTACCATTCCGGAGCCCTGGTGCCGGGATGCAGGGATGGAGCGGAGCAAGCGGGATCTGTACCGCTACTACGCCACCATGATGGAGCCCTGGGACGGGCCTGCGGCCATCTTCTTCTCCGATGGCGATGTGATGGGCGCGGTCCTGGACCGCAACGGTCTGCGCCCTGCCCGCTACTATATTACGAAGGACCGCCGCCTGGTGGTATCCTCGGAGGTGGGCGTGCTGGATGTCCCGCCGGAAAATATTCTGCGCAAATCCCGGCTGCAGCCCGGTAAGATGCTGCTGGTGGACATCAAGCGCAAAAAGGTCATCTCCGATGGGGAGTGCAAGTCCTATTTTGCCACCCGGGCCCCCTACGGCGAGTGGCTGGATTCCTACCTGGTGCCTCTGGAAGACCTCCCTGTGCCCAATCACAAGGTGCCCACCTGCACCCGGGAGCAGCGGGAAAAGCTGTACAAGGCCTTTGGCTACACCTATGAGGACATCAACGACGCCATTCTGACCATGGCGAGAACCGGCTCGGAAAAGATCACCGCTATGGGCGCGGACATTCCTCTGGCGGTGCTGTCGGAAAAGCATCAGCCTCTTTTTAACTACTTTAAGCAGCTCTTTGCCCAGGTTACCAACCCGCCCATCGACGCGCTGCGGGAGGAGGTGGTGACGGACACCACGGTGTACATCGGCTCTGACGGGAACCTTTTGCAGGAGCGGCCGGAAAACTGCCGGGTGCTGCAGGTTCGAAACCCCATCCTCACCTCCATGGAGCTGATGCAGATCCGGAATATGAACCGTCCCGGCTTCAAGGTGGAGACAGTGTCGCTGCTGTACTATACCAATTCCTCCCTGAAAAAGGCGCTGGATCGGCTGTATGTAGAGTGTGACCGGGCCTATCGGGAGGGGGCCAACGTCATCATTCTGTCTGACAGGGGCGTGGATGAGTACCACATGGCCATTCCGTCTCTTCTTGCCGTGTCGGCCATGGAGCAGTACCTGATCCGAACGAAAAAGCGGACGGCGGTGTCCATCATCCTGGAAAGTGCGGAGCCCAGGGATGTCCACCATTTTGCCACCCTTCTGGGCTACGGTGCCCGGGCCATCAATCCCTATCTTGCCCAGGAGTGCATTGCCGAGCTGGTGGAAAATGACCGGCTGGACAAGGATACCCACCAGGCCATTGCCGACTACAACCGGGCGGTGCTCAGCGGCATCGTGAAGATCGCCTCCAAAATGGGCATTTCCACCCTGCAGTCCTACCAGTCCGCCCAGATTTTTGAGGCGGTGGGCATCTGCCGGGAGGTCATCGATGAATACTTTACCAATACCGTCAGCCCGGTGGAGGGCATCGGCCTGACAGAGATCGGCGAGGGGGTTCAGTGGCGGCATAACCACGCCTTTGACATGCTGGATCTGGGGGTGGATACCACCCTGGATTCCACCGGAACCCACAAGCTTCGCTCGGGAGCGGGCGCCGAGGATCATATGTACAATCCGGAAACCATCATCGCCCTGCGGGAGGCGGTACGCAGCGGAAGCTTTGAACGCTTCCAGGAGTACAGCGCCATGGTGGACAATGAGCGCCGGATTCATACCCTCCGGGGGTTGATGGAATTCCGTTTCCCGGAGGACGGCGGCATCCCACTGGAGGAGGTGGAGCCGGCCTCCGAGATCGTCAAGCGGTTCAAAACCGGGGCCATGTCCTACGGCTCCATCTCTCAGGAAGCCCACAAGTGCATGGCTGTGGCCATGAATACCCTGGGCGGCAAATCCAACTCCGGCGAGGGCGGAGAAGACCCTGCCAGGTTCGGAACCCTGGAAAACAGCGCCATCAAGCAGGTGGCCTCCGCCCGCTTCGGCGTCAACAGCGCCTATCTGTGCAGCGCCAAGGAGATTCAGATCAAAATGGCTCAGGGTGCCAAGCCCGGCGAGGGAGGGCATCTGCCCGGCGGCAAGGTGTACCCCTGGATCGCCAAGACCCGGTTCTCCACCCCCGGTGTGGCCCTGATTTCCCCGCCGCCGCACCACGATATCTATTCCATCGAGGATCTGGCCCAGCTGATTTACGACCTGAAAAACGCCAACCGGGATGCCCGGATCTCCGTCAAGCTGGTGTCGGAGGCCGGTGTAGGCACCGTAGCGGCAGGTGTTGCCAAGGCCGGTGCAGGCTGCATCCTGATTTCCGGCTACGACGGCGGCTCCGGCGCTGCGCCCAAGAGCTCCATCCACAATGCAGGTCTGCCCTGGGAGCTGGGTCTGGCGGAAGCCCATCAGACCCTGATCCGAAACGGTCTGCGCTCCCGGGTTCGTCTGGAGACCGATGGCAAGCTGATGAGCGGCCGGGACGTGGCTATCGCCTGCATCCTGGGCGCGGAGGAATTTGGCTTTGCCACGGCGCCGCTGGTTGCCATGGGCTGCGTGATGATGCGTGTGTGCAACCTGGACACCTGCCCCGCAGGTATTGCCACTCAGAATCCGGAGCTGCGCTGCCGCTTCACCGGGAAGCCGGAGTACGTGATGAATTTCATGCTGTTTGTGGCCCAGGAGCTGCGGCAGATCATGGCAAAGCTGGGGGTGCGCACCGTGGATGAGCTGGTGGGCCGAACAGACCTGATCCGCCCCAAGGGGGTTCGGATCACCCACCGGGCGGACACCATTGACCTTTCCGGCATTCTGGCAGACCTTCCCGCTGTCCACTGGGATCCCGCAGACCAGTATGATTTCGCGCTGGAAAAGACGGTGGACATGGATGTTTTGCTGCCTGCCTTTGAGCCCGCCTTTAAGAAGAAGCGCCCCCACACCCAGTCCATTCGTGTTTCCAGCGTCAACCGCACCCTGGGCACGATTCTCGGCAGCGAGATTACCAAGCGCTTTGGCTCGTCTCTCCCGGACGACACCTACGTGGTGCGGTGCACCGGCGGCGGCGGACAGTCCTTCGGCGCGTTTATTCCCAAGGGGGAGACTCTGATCCTGTCGGGAGATGCCAACGACTACTTTGGAAAGGGCCTGTCCGGCGGCAAGCTCATTGTGAAGCCCCAGGCGGGAAGCCAGTTCCAGGCAAAGGACAACATCATCATCGGCAATGTGGCCCTGTACGGCGCCACCGCCGGACAGGCTTACATCAGCGGCATTGCCGGAGAACGGTTCTGCGTCCGCAATTCCGGGGCCATTGCCGTGGCAGAGGGCTGCGGCGACCACGGCTGTGAATACATGACCGGCGGCCGTGTGGCCATTCTGGGCACTACCGGCAAGAATTTTGCCGCGGGTATGAGCGGCGGCATTGCCTACGTGCTGGATGAGAACCACGACCTGTATCTGCGGCTGAATAAGCAGATGGTCACCATGGGCGTCATCACCGAGCGACACGATGCCCAGGAACTGAAACGAATGATTGAAGCCCATGTCCAGGCCACCGGCTCCGCCTGGGGCCAGGAGATTCTGAACCGATTCCCGGAGTATCTGCCCCGGTTCAAGAAGATCATTCCCACGGATTACCAGCGGATGATTGCCGCCATCGGTCAGTTTGAGGAGAAGGGCATGGACCACGAGCAGGCGGAGCTGGAAGCGTTCTATGCTCTGAAAAAGGCGTAAGGAGATTAGACTATGGGAAAACCTACCGGATTTCTGGAGTATCAGCGCAGGGTGAACCCCTCTGTGGAGCCGCTGGAGCGGATCAAAGACTTTGCAGAGTTTCACCCGGCGCTGGATCAAAAGGAACGCACCTGCCAGGCAGCCCGGTGCATGGACTGCGGTGTCCCCTTCTGCCAGTCGGGAACCCTCTTTGGGGGGATGTACAGCGGGTGTCCCCTGCACAATCTGATCCCCGAGTGGAATGACGAAATCTTCCACGGCAACTGGCGGGAGGCCCTGACCCGGCTGTGCAAGACCAACAACTTCCCGGAGTTTACCGGCCGGGTGTGTCCTGCCCTGTGTGAGGCGGCCTGCACCTGCGGTATGAACGGCGAGGCTGTGACGGTGAACAACAACGAGCTGGCCATCATCGAAAATGGCTTTGCCAATGGCTGGATGGCGCCCCGGATTCCTGCCGTGCGCAGCGGAAAGAAGGTGGCGGTGGTGGGTTCCGGGCCCTCGGGCCTGACCGCTGCCGACCAGCTGAACCACCGGGGGCACAGCGTCACGGTGGTTGAACGGGAGAGCCGTCCCGGAGGGCTGCTCATGTTCGGCATTCCCAATATGAAGCTGGACAAGACCGTGGTGGAGCGAAGGATTGCCCTGATGGAGGCAGAAGGGGTGACCTTCCGCACCGGGGTTAATGTGGGCGTGGACATCACTGCCCAGGCGCTTCTGGAAGAATATGACGCCGTGGTGCTGTGCTGCGGCAGTAAGACACCCCGGGATCTGAAGGCCCCCGGAAGGGAGGCCCAGGGCGTTCACTTTGCAGTGGACTACCTTACCGCTGCCACAAAGAAGATCATCGGGGAAACGGAGGACTTTGCCATCACCGCCCAGGGCAAGGATGTGGTGATTGTTGGCGGCGGCGACACGGGCAACGACTGTGTGGGCACCGCCATCCGTCAGGGCTGCGCCAGCGTGACACAGCTGGAAATGATGGCCTGTCCGCCTCTGGAACGGACGGAATCCAATCCCTGGCCCCAGTGGCCCAAGGTTCTCAAAACCGACTACGGCCAGCAGGAGGCCATCGCCCGCTTCGGCCACGATCCCCGGATCTATCAGACCACGGTCAAGGAGATCCGCATGGACGAGGGGGGAAACATCTGCGGCATTCAGACCGTCCGGCTGGAGTGGAAGGACGGAACGCTGACCCAGGTTCCCGGCAGCGAGGAAGAAATCCAATGCCAGCTGCTCCTGATCGCTGCGGGCTTTATCGGCTGTCAGAGCTATGTAGCCGAGGCCTTTGACATCCCCAGAGACAGCCGGGGCAATCTCCTGACGGAAAACTACCGGGTGGGCAGCACCAAGATCTTCGCCGCCGGCGACTGCCGCCGGGGCCAATCCCTGGTGGTGTGGGGCATTGCAGAGGGCCGTGCCTGCGCCCGGGAAGTGGACGCGTATCTGATGGATTACACCAATATGCTGTAACGAAAGCAGCCGCCCTGCACATTTGCAGAGCGGCTGCGCGGCTTGAATCTGGTGCGGTGCGTCCCTCTCGCAGGGGCGGCCGTCATGGGTCAGCGGTATTCCTGTTGCGCTCTCTTGCAGGGTCAGCCTTGGCCAGGGCCCGGAATTCGGTGGGGGAGACCCCCTCCGATGCCCGGAAGGCTGCGGCAAAATGGCTCCGGGAGGAAAAATTCAGGCGCTGGCTGATGGCCTCTACCGGCATCCCGGTATGCAGGAGCAGGTGCTTGGCCCGCTTTATTCGCATCGCGGTGACAAAGGCCCGGATACTCATGCCGGTTTCCTTGCTGAACTTCTGGGTAAGATAGTACTTGGAATACCCCGCCGCCTGTGCCAGCTCCTCCAGCGTAAGCTTCTGCTCCAGGTGGTCACAGATGTATTCGCAGCACTGCCGGATTTCCGGACTGACCTGGGGCTTCCCTGTTTTTTTCGCCATGCAGATGCCGCCTCCCTGTTTTTCTAGGCCCTATTATACGCCGGGATTCCGGAAATGTCGATGGGAAAAATGCTGTTTTGGGAAACTGAACAGGGGAAGAGGCGAAAAATGTAAAATTACTATTGAAATCTGCAAATATGGACTTTCCTTTTTGCAAGGTTTATGATAAAATACCTGTGCTGCATATGAAATGCAAGGAGGAATCATAATGTGCGGAATCGTAGGCTTCACCGGGAAACAGAGCGCGGCGCCTATTCTGCTGGAAGGGCTGTCCAGGCTTGAATACCGGGGATATGACTCTGCCGGTCTTGCCGTCCGGGACGGCACGAAGAACGTGGAGGTCGTCAAGGCCAAGGGCAGACTCAAAGGCCTTGCGCAGAAGACGGATCAGGGCCGCGCCATTGCGGGAAGCTGTGGCATCGGCCACACCCGCTGGGCGACCCACGGCGAGCCATCGGAGGAAAATGCCCATCCCCACTGCTCCGATGACTTCAATGTTGTGGGTGTCCATAACGGAATCATCGAGAACTATCAGGAGCTGAAGGATAAGCTTCGCAAGAAGGGCTATACCTTCCAGTCCTCTACCGATACGGAAGTCGCCATCAAGCTTATCGACTATTACTACAAGAAATACGAGGGCACCCCCGTGGATGCCATCAACCACTCCCTGATCCGCATCCGGGGCTCCTATGCCCTGGCGATCATGTTCAAGGATTATCCCGGGGAAATCTATGTGGCCCGGAAGGACAGCCCCATGATCCTGGGCGTGGAAAACGGGGAAAGCTATCTGGCCTCGGATGTGCCCGCCATTCTGAAGTACACCCGCACGGTGTATTACATTGGCAATCTGGAGATGGCCCGGCTGCGTCCGGGGGAGATCACCTTCTACAATCTGGACGGCGACGAGATCACCAAGGAACCGGTTCAGATTCAGTGGGATGCCCAGGCGGCGGAGAAGGCCGGCTTCGAGCACTTCATGATGAAGGAAATCCATGAGCAGCCCAAGGCCATTGCCGATACCCTTCACTCCGCTGTGAAGGACGGAAGAATCGACCTGAGCAACCTGGGCCTGAGTGAGGACAGGGTTCGCGCCGTCACCGGGATCCATATTGTGGCCTGCGGTTCGGCCTATCATGCAGGCGTTGCCGCCCAGTATGTCATCGAGGATCTGGCCAAGATCCCGGTGCGGGTGGAACTGGCCTCGGAGTTCCGTTACCGCAAGCCCCTGCTTTCCCCCACGGATCTGGTCATCCTTATCAGCCAGTCCGGTGAGACGGCGGACACCCTGGCGGCACTGCGGGAATCCAAGGAGCTGGGCGTGCCCACCCTTGCCATTGTCAACGTGGTGGGCTCCTCCATTGCCCGGGAGGCGGATAGTGTGTTCTACACCCTGGCTGGGCCGGAGATTGCTGTGGCCACCACCAAGGCCTACAGCGCCCAGCTCATTGCCTGTTACCTGCTGGCCATGGGCTTTGCCCAGATCCGGGGCTACCTTCACGAGGAAGAATGCAGCCGGATGCTTTCCTGTCTGGAAGCGCTGCCGGATCAGATTCTGCGGCTGCTGGATGACCGGGAGCGGATCCAGTGGTTTGCTTCCAAGTTCTCCAATGCCAAGGATATCTTTTTCCTAGGCCGGGGGCTGGACTATGCCATCAGTCTGGAGGGCAGCCTCAAGATGAAGGAGATCAGCTACATCCACAGCGAAGCCTACGCTGCAGGAGAGCTGAAGCATGGAACCATCAGCCTCATTGAGGACGGCGTGCTGGTGGTTGGTATGCTGACCCAGCAGGAGCTGTATGAAAAGATGATCAGCAACATGGTGGAGGTCAAGAGCCGCGGCGCCTACCTGATGGGCCTGACCACCTGCGGCAATTACAGCATTGAGGACACGGCGGACTTCACCGTCTACATCCCCAAGACGGACCCCCACTTTGCCGCCAGTCTTGCGGTAGTGCCTCTGCAGCTGATGGCCTACTATGTGAGCCTTGCCAAAGGTCTGGACGTGGATAAGCCCCGGAACCTGGCAAAGAGCGTTACCGTGGAATAAAATAGAAATCCCCGGCTCCCTCTGACGAGGGAGCTGGCGCAAAGCGCCTGAGGGAGAGAAGACGTTACGAGCGAGAGCGGCACAGAACTTACGTATCAGATTCCGTAATTATTTCCTTGATGCGTGAGTTTTTAACACCTCAGTTGCGGAAGCTTTTCTCTCCCACAGGCTCGCAAGCTCGCCAGCTCCCTCGTCAGAGGGAGCCTTCCCTCAGTCGTCCAACTCACCCTCCTTTTTGTGTGGACACCGGAAAGGCTCTGTGGTATACTGGACAAAACGAAAGGGGGGCGGCGGTGTGCCAAAGGTAGAATTGAGAATGCAGAGCGGTGAAAGGAAGATCGTCTCGTGCGAGCCGGGAGAGAATCTGCTGGCCCTTGCGGAAAGCGAAGGCGTTTCCATAGATGCGCCCTGCTCCGGGAACGGCGCCTGCGGCAAGTGCCGGGTTCGTCTGGTGGAGGGAAGCCTGGACGCTGCTCCCAGCCGCCATCTTTCGGCGGAGGCGTATGAGCAGGGCTGGCGCTTGGCCTGTGAGGCCAGAGTGACACAGGATTGCGCCGTCTTTGTCCCGGACACAAAGGGGCTTCAGGTGCTGGATCTCTCCGGCAGCCGGGAGCAGGCGGCCTTCGGGGATTGCCTGAAGGATCTGGAAAACAGCGGGATTTCCTTTGACAATCCCTTCCTTGCCCTGCCCATTGCTATGGAAGCCCCGAATGCTGACGACCCTGCCCCGGATGGGGAGCGCCTGACCCGGGCCATCCGAAAGGAGCTGGGCGTGTCGGAAGTGCGGATTCCCCACAGTGTAATGGTGCAGCTGGCCCGCACCCTTCGGGAAAACAATTTCACCGTCTGCGCAAAGGGAGAGCGGAAGGGGAATGTGTTCTGCCTGATGGCACTGTGTGCCCCCGGGGATCAGACACTGGTGGGCTGCGCCATTGATGTGGGAACTACCACTGTGGCGGTGGTGCTGACAGACCTGGCAAACGGAAAGCTGCTGTCCGCCGCCTCCTGCGCCAATGCCCAGCTTTGCTATGGCGCGGATGTCATCCACCGGATCATCCGCCAGGGGGAGCCTGGCGGCCGGGAGCGGCTTCAGGGTGCCATTGTGGACAAAACGCTCAATCCGCTGCTCCGGGATGCCTGCCGCCAGGCGGGCGTTTCTCCCCAGAGCATCCTGCGCTTCTGCGTGGCGGCCAACACGGCTATGAACCACCTGCTGGTGGGGGCAGATGCCCAGAGCATCCGGATGGAGCCCTACGTGCCCAGCTTTTTCCGCTGGGATGGGCTGCTGGCCCGGGATCTGGGACTGTGTGCCAATCCGGAGGCAAATGTGGTTCTGTCTCCCAACATCGGATCCTTCGTGGGCGGTGATATCACGGCGGGTGTCCTTGCCACGCGCATGTGGAACCGGGAGGAGATGAGCCTCTTTCTGGATCTGGGCACGAACGGCGAGATCGTACTGGGAGGCCGGGATTATCTCATAGGCTGTGCCTGCTCGGCAGGGCCTGCCTTTGAGGGCGGAGATATTTCCTGCGGGATGCGCGCTGCCCCCGGCGCGGTGGAGCATGTGACGATGGACGACAGCATGGAGCCGCACCTTCGCGTCATTGGTGGGGAGCGTCCGGCGGGCCTGTGCGGCTCCGGCCTCATCGACCTGGCAGCAGAGCTGTTCCGAACCGGGGTCATCAATCCCCAGGGGCGGATCATCCGGGAGGGAAGCCGCGTCCGGCGGGAAAACGGCATGGCGCGCTGCATCTTCGCCCATCCCTGGGAGAGCGGAACGGGTCAGGAGCTTTCTCTGACGGAGACGGACCTGGACAACCTGATCCGGGCCAAGGCCGCGGTCTTCTCTGCCATTGAGACGCTGCTGAAAGCAGTGGATTTGACACCGGAGGACATTGACCGGGTACTGGTGGCGGGCGGCATCGGCAGCGGTCTGAGCATTGAAAACGCCATCTCCATCGGTATGCTCCCGGATATGCCCAGGGAAAAATTTTTCTATGTCGGAAATACATCCCTGCTGGGAGCGTATGCGATGACCCGGAGCCACGAAGCTTACCGGCAGTGCTGCCGGGTAGCGGAGGGGATCACGTATCTGGAGCTGAGTACCTGCCCGGGATATATGGACAGCTTCCTTGCTGCCTGCTTCCTGCCCCACACGGATGGAAGCAAATTCCCCAGCCGGCATCGAACATAAGAAATCCGGGGCCGCCCTTGCAGGGAGGCCCCGGATCCTATGCTTCATGAACAATCTGAGATGGTGATCCGATCCTTACCGGCATTCTTGGCGCGGTAGAGTGCCATGTCGGCCTGGGAGTAGATGTCCCGGAAGGAACGGCTCCGGTCTTGAGAACGGCTGATCTTGGCACCGATGGAAAGGGTGACCCGGAAGTCCGGAGCATCCTCCAGATGGATCATGCCGACCCAGGTTCGAAGCTGATCCGTGATCCGGGTGATGATCGACGGTTCCGTCAGGCCCTGGAGCAGGACACCGAATTCGTCGCCGCCCATCCGGCAGACCACGTCCGTGGAGCGGAGCTCCTGCTGCAGCGTCTGGGCGACCATGGCCAGCAGTTCATCGCCCACGCTGTGGCCATACTGGTCGTTGACCTGCTTGAAGTTGTCCACGTCGATCATCAGGAAGGTGAAGGGATGCCCTGCCTTCAGCAGGAAGTCGGCCTGCCGGATAAAAGCGGCCCGGCGAAGCAGCCCGGTGAGCTCGTCACGCTGGAGGGAATCCTCCTCAAACCGGGTACGGAACTCTCTGGCGGAGCGCAGAACGTCTTCTACCGTGCCTTGCGCATCCACGGACACAATCTTCTGACAGACGGTGATGTCCTCTGCATCGGAAAGGAGCGGCAGCTCAGGCAGGGGATAAACATTGCTGCCGGAACGCAGAGGAACCACAATGAGCAGATTCTCTGCCGGAGCGCCGCAAATGACCTTTGCTTTTCCCTCGGGAAGAACGGCCTGAATCGAACGCATGGCTTCCAGGATGGCTTCATCCTGCCCCAGGAAGGTGTACATGCCCACCCGGAAGGGCTTTCCCACGGCGACTGCCTCCTGCAAAAGCTTCCGACAGCCCTGCTCGTTGTACAGCCCCTGCTCATTGATGAACATGTGAACATCCTCCGAGCTGACGGCGATACTGATGACGATCAGGGTGATCCCCAGTCCGGTGAGAAGAATGTGAGGGAACGCAATCTGAATGGAGGCAATGATGGCAAAGATGGCAGCGGAAGCCAGAAGCACGCTGCTTTTTTCAAGGCTGAGAAGTCTGCGATAGCGGATGACGGTGTATACCTGCATCACCATGGAGTACACCACAATGAGGTAGAGAGAATAGCCCTTTGGCCCCAGGGAATACGATCCCATGGGGGTGTCAATATAATCAATGGGCAGAATCAGCTCTCCAAGAATGCTGAAGGCCAGCACGACAAAAAGACAGATTTTCGATCCGTGCCGGGAAGTCCCGGAGCTCCGCTCCACATACAGCAGCACATACAGATACATCAGCGCACACACAAAGGACAGACTGACCAGGAAGATGATGTGCCAGATGTGATTGAACAGGAAGGAAACCTGATTGCGGTTGTTTACGGTATATTCGGTGACCACTGCTGCAAGCACATGGATCACACCGGCCACGCCGATCCATTGGAAGACACGGGAGGTCAGAGTCTGAAGACGGCGCTTGAGGCCGTACAGCAAAAGGGTATAGGTGAGGATCACAAGACATGCCAGAGGCATTTTGATCTGCATATACATCCGGATTCCCCCTTTCTTCCTGCTCTGTTCTACTCTGATTATAGCATGTTTTCCCCAAAAAGGAAGTGAAAAAATCATCGGATTTGAAAAAAGTGCATACCGGGGAAGCCCGGTATGCACAGATGCTTAAAGATCGTATATTTTGACCACCTGGGTAGGGCCCTCCTGGAACAGACCCGTGATGATGCCGTCTTCACTTTCGATGCGTACGCACAGGTCTCCACCGCGATTGTGGGCTGTGAGGAAGGTGCTGCCTGTCTGCCGGTAGAGAACGGCGGCCAGACTGCCGCAGCCGGTGCCGCAGGCCAGGGTGAAGTCCTCCACCCCCCGCTCGAAGGTCAGGACGCGAACCTCGTCCTTGCCTAGCCTCTGGTAGAAATTGACGTTGGCTCCCTTGGGGAAGGCGGGATCAAACCGAAGGGCGCGCATCTGCTCCCGCAGACTGTCCGCATCGGCCCACAGATCCCCGGTGTACGCCGCCACGGCGTGAGGGATACCGGGGTTTCCCAGCTCCACATAGGCGATGCCCGGCTTGCGGTTCAAATCCAGGATGGTGGGGTTGTTCAGCTGGATGCGAAAGCGCTCGCCCTCCAGATGCCAGCCCCGAACCAGTCCGGCATCGGTCTGAACCGTCATTTCCGGCCCACAGATGCCTTTGTCATAGGCGTAGCGGCAGATGCACCGGGCACCGTTGCCGCACATCTCTCCCCGGGAGCCATCGGAATTGTAGAAGTGCAGACGGAAATCTGCTGTGTCCGAGTGATCCACGGCCATAAAGCCGTCGGCCCCGGTGACGGCGCAGCAGGCCTTGGCAAGGGAAGCAAAGTCCGGGGTCATGCCACGGGCATCGATGACCATAAAGTCGTTGCCCGCTCCGTTCATATACGTGACTTCCATGGATAATCCTCCCGTTTTTCCAGGCTCAGCCCAGCATGCTCTCCATGTTGTAAAGGCCCTTTCCCTTGCCTGCCAGGAACCGGGCGGCATCCACCGCTCCGTCGGCCAGCATGGCCCGGGTGACAGCCTCGTGCTTCAGGGTCAGGCACTGGGTGCCAGTGTGAATGATCACCTCGTGGATGCCCACTACGGACCCCAGACGCAGGGAGCTGATGCCGATTTCCTCCTTGGTGCGCTTGCCTTCCCCGGCGCGGCCGCAGTTGGCCACAGCCTGGGGACGAACCTCCTTGAGGGAGTTGAAGAGCATCATGGCAGTTCCGCTGGGGGCATCCACCTTCCGGTTGTGGTGGGTCTCCACGATCTCGATGTCCGCATCGGGGAAGCACGCGGCTGCTTGCTTGGCAAGGCGGCACAGAACTGCGATGCCCAGGCTCATGTTCCCGCTGAAGAAGATGGGAAGCTCCTTCGCCGCGTCAAAAATCAGCTGCTTTTCCCCGGCTGTGTGGCCGGTGGTGCCGATGACGGTGGGAAGAGCGTGCTCCTTTGCGTAGGCCAGCACATCGGAAACCGCGGTGTGGTGGGAAAAATCAATGAGCATGTCCGCCTCGACGGTTCCCAGGGCGGCAAAGGTTCTGGGAACGCCGTTTTCACCGTCGATGCTGACCCTGCCTGCTACCTCGCTGCCTAAGCGTTCACAGATCAGCTTGCCCATGGCGCCGTTTGCGCCGCAGATAATCGCTCTCATACGTTTACTCCCAGCTTGCGCATCTCGTCAAGCAGGACGGCCCGGTTCTGAGGCTCCATGGGGGTCAGAGGAAGGCGCAGATAGTCGTCTCCAAAGCCCATGGCGGCAGTGGCTGCCTTGACGGGGATGGGGTTGACCTCGCTGAACAGAGCGTTGATCAGGGGCAGCAGCTGGCACTGCATCTTTGCGGCGGCTGCATAGTCCCCTGCAATGCAGGCATCGGTCATGGCAACGGCCTGCCTGGGAACCACATTGCTCAGCACACTGATGGTACCGGCAGCGCCCATGGCCATCATGGGTACGGTGAGTGCGTCTTCGCCGGAGTACACGTCCAGCTTGTCACCGCACAGGTGCATGATCTCCACCATCTGGGCCATATTGCCGGTGGCTTCCTTGATGCCCACGATGTTGGGATGCTCTGCAAGCTTTGCCACGGTCTTGGGCAGCAGATTGCAGCCGGTGCGGCCGGGCACGTTGTAGATGATCATGGGAACGGTGGAGGCATCGGCTACGGTGGTGAAGTGCCGGATGAGGCCGTTCTGGGTGGCCTTGTTATAGTAAGGCGTGACTACCAGAATGGCATCCGCGCCCACCGCACAGGCAGAGCGGGTGTTGGCCAGAACGTGCTCGGTGTTGTTGGTGCCGGTACCGGCGATGACGGGAACCCGATGATTGACCTTCTTTACGGTGTATTCGATAACCTTGGCCTGATCCGCAGGCTCAATGGTGGCGTTTTCGCCGGTGGTGCCCATGACCACAATGGCGTTGATGCCGTTTTCGATCTGAAACTCCAGGAAACGGCCCAGGGCGTCATAGTCGATGCCGTCGGCGGTCATGGGGGTGACGATGGCAGAGGCCATACCGGCAAAGATGCGGTTTTTCATTTTCTGTCTTTCTCCTTTTATGATAGATTGGAAAAATATTCATACAGCGAAGTCAGCCTCCGGAAGAAGTCACGAACCGTCCCGGAAAGCGCCGGATCAAAAAGCTCCGGGCCGGGGGAAATCTCCCGTGTGCAGCTGATGGCGCCTTTCCAGGCAAAGTAAGGGGCGAGAGCAGGATTGTCCGTGGGCTTGGGGCGCTTGTAGCACGCGGCGGTAACCTCCACACCGGTCTGCGCTTTGGTGCGCTCCAGAAGCTCCAGGAAGGGCCGGGGATTGGCGGCCAGCTGTCGCCGGAAGGCTTCCATATAGGCCGTGCCGGGCTGCCAGAAGAAAAATCCATAGGATGCCCCATCCGGTGTGATCTCAAAGTAAAGGCAGGGATTTTGTGCCCACCAGTCCGAGTCCTGACGAATGCAGATCCACAGGCTCTCCTTGTAGGGCTCCGGTGGATGCATCCGGGCGTCCCGATAGATCCGGCTGACCTTCAGAATGCATCCGGGCCTGTCCTGGAAGGGCTCAAACAGCTCCTGTCCCAGCTCCTTCATGGGGTTGTACAGGGTGTCCACGTACTGCTTCTTGTGCTCCAGGAACCAGTCCCGATTGTTGTTCATGCGGATTCCCCAGAGGAAATCCACCGTTTCTGGGGTAAAGCCGGAAAACATTTCGCATCCTTCTTTCTGAGAAATCAGAGCGGCCCTAATCGCCGCCCCAGGTACTGCGGAACCGGGTTTTGTAGATGATCTGCCCCCGCTGCTGCAGCTTGCAGTCCCGGTCAGCCAGGGTTATGACGTGACGCTCATAGGCGTTGATCACCTGGGTGCCGTTGTAGGTAAGTTCTCTGGCCACCTGATGGCCATAGGACATGTGGACATGTCCATGTACCAGATAGGCCGGATGATAGGTATCCAGCAGCTCCCGCAGGGCGGGAAAGCCCCAGTGGGCCGGGTCATCGGAATCCCCCAGCCCCTCCGGCGCAGCGTGGGTCACGACGATATCCACCCCGCCCAGCCTCCGGAGCTTCCAGCGCAGGGCGTTGATGCGGTCGCGCATCTGCTGGTCGGTGTATTGGTGAGGGCCGGGATGGTATTTCCGGCAGCCGCCCAGACCCAGGATGCGCAGGCCGTTGTAGGTGACGATGTGGCCATCGATGCAGTCACAGCCTTCGGGAGGATGCTGGCTGTAGCCGCTATCGTGGTTTCCGTGGACATAGAGCACCGGGCAGCGGGCCATGGTCACGAGAAAGCTCAGGTATTGGGCGTTCAGGTCGCCGCAGGAGAGGATCAGATCGTACTCCTTCAGCCGCCCGGGGACATAGTAGTCCCATAGGGCAGGGCATTCGGCATCGGACAGTGCGAGAATTTTCATTTGCCTGTGCGCCTCCCGGTCATTCCAGGGTGTCGCGGTAGATTCCCAGCTCCCGCACCATGGTGCGGGAGGCAGGGATGATGCTGTCGAAGGAGGGAATCTGTCCCACCACATTGTTGCACAGCCAGTCCATGTGCAGCAGCTCCGAGGGGGTGAAGATATGACTGCCGTCATTTTTGACGGTGCCGTCCTGGGCAATGATCCGCCGGGCGAAGGGATCCAGGGTGCCGCTCTGCAGCCCCCGGCGCAGGATCCCTGCCAGCTGGGCAACACCTGCCGGCAGCTTCTCGGACAGCTGCACGTCAATGACACCGCTGTCCATGCCCAGCCAGTAGTTCAGAGCTGTGGACACGCCCTTTTCCCGCTTCCAGCCTCCGGCCAGAATGCTACGGATGACGAACTCGTAGAATTTGCCCCATACCCAGACGGGAGTGCCCAGGGGAACCAGGTCGCCCCGGTCATCCACCAGGTAGGTGCCGTAGTTGCAGAAATCCGTGTTGGCCCCGGCTCCGGCAGAGCCTTCGATGTTGGAGATGACCCGGACACCGTCGGCCAGAAAATCTGCCTGGGGAGAGCCCTCCACACAGGACCACCGCAGTTCGATCTCCGCCCGGGGATTGGTCAGCTGAGCGCCCAGGGCAAAGGCGTTGATAGAGGCGGGAATGCCGAAAATGGGGTAGGAGGCAATGTAGCCGATCCGGTCATCTCCGGCGATGGCGCCGGCGATGGCACCGGTGATGAACTTGCCCTCGTAGATACGGCCATAGTAGGTGCGAATGGAGCTGTAGGGCTGATCCACAGAGCAGTTCAGAAAGCGTACCTTGGGGTACTTGACTGCGGCTTTCAGAGTTGCGCGGCTCAGAGGCGGCGCCGTGGCAAAGACCACCTGTGCGCCGTCCTCCACAGCCTGCTCGATAGCGGCCTCGGCAGCCTCCGGTGTGGCGGCGTCGTAGTAGCATTTGACCTCAATCCGGTCACCGAAGACCTCCTCCAGATGCCTGCGGCCTTCCTCGTGACCGGCCACCCAGGCACTGCTGCCCGGGTTCAGCTGGTGTACAAAGGCCACGTGGATGATGTCCAGACCGGAGAACAGGCGGCTGACAAAGTCGCCCTTGCTCTCGTCCTCGGCCTTGGTCTGCACCTTGACGTTGTTTTCTTCAGAGGAAACGATGTCCTCCCAGAGACCTGCCACGCTTTTGCGCAGCTGGGCGGCGCTGAGAGTCCCCAGATCCTGGAAGGAGTACAGGCTCAGCCACATGAGCAGGGCTTCCTCCGGCAAAATATCCTCGGAAGCGGGGGCAACCGAGTCAAAGGCATCCCGGAAATACTGGAAGTAGGCGCTGAAGGTGCGCACCTGCTCCGGCGTCCAGATCTCCTGCGGGGCTTTCCCCAGGAGGGAGAGAAGCTTGGCATAGTCTCCGGGGCGGCGGAACTGAACATCGTACAGATGGGTGGATTTGTAGAACTCCAGGAACTCCTGGTAGGCTTTGATCCGGGGATTGTCGGAGGGCTCCGGAAGGATCCGCTTGACCATACCGGGAATCCGGGGATTGCCGAAATGACGCAGGACGCTGACCCGCTTGTTGCCCTCCTGAACGTAGAAGCTGCCCAGATATTCATAGCAGACGATGGGATCGGTGATGCCGGTATCTCCCAGGTTGGCGCGGCAGAGGTAAATCCATTTCGTGGCAAACTCACTTTTGGCGTCCAGCAGGGGCCGGAAGGAGGCAGTCAGGGCGGTGATCCGCCCGGCGGATTTAACGCCCACGATCCGGGAGGAGGGAATCTCCACCAGCCCCAGGTCAATGGTGGCGTTGGCACCCATTTCCGGCAGCAGCTCGTCGAGAACTTCGGGGTGGGGATTTTTCCCCGCCATGAGCAGCTCCCGGTATTCCTTTTGACCCAGGCGCAGGGCGCGGGCGTATTCATCGGTGACGGATTCCAGAGCCATGCAGGGCACCTCCAAAAAGACTGTAATGTTATACAATACATTACCATATTTTTTGTGCGTTTGCAACAGAAAATGTAGCGATCCTGCGGGAAAAAACCGGATTATATTTATACAGTCTTTACATAATCTTAACGATATCTTTATATTGCCGTTGCTTTTTCGGAAATTGTGTTGTATGATATCAAAATCGGATATCTATCGATTCGTCCCCGACAGGACGGAGGAGGCTTTATGAGGATTGTTGTCATCGGCATTGGCAAGGTGGGCAGCATCGTTGCCGAGTACCTGGCCCGGGAGGGGCACGAGGTGGTGGTGGTAGACCGGAATCCGGATGTGGTGGACTGGATGACCAGCCGCTATGACGTGCTGGGTGTCTGCGGGAACGGTGTTTCTGTGGAGGTGCAGAAGGAGGCGGGGATCAGTCGGGCCAATCTGGTGGTGGCCATGACCTCCTCCGACGAGTTTAACATTCTGTGCGGCATCATCGCGAGAAAGTCCGGCGCCGGACATGTGATCGCCCGGGTGCGCAATCCTGATTACTTCCGGCAGATGCCCTTCCTGCAGGAGCAGCTGGGCCTGTCCATGGCACTGAACCCGGAGATGGAGGCGGCAGACACCATCAGCCGTATGCTTCGCTTCCCAAGCGCCGCCAAGCTGGAGGTATTTGCCAAGGGACGGCTGGAGATGGCAGAGGTCACCCTCCCCAAGGACAGCGTCCTCGATGGCGTCAGCCTCAAGGATCTGCCCGCCAGACTGGGTGCTCAGGTGCTGGTGTGTGCCGTCCAGCGGGGGGCGGACGTGGTCATCCCCAACGGCACCTTCGTGCTGAAGGCCGGCGATCACATCAACGTCTGCGCCGCCCATGGGGATATGAACAGCTTCTTCAAGAAAATGGGGCTGTACCAGGACAGCGTCCGTTCCGTCATGATTGTGGGCGGCGGCAGAATCGCCTTCTACCTGGCACCCCAGCTGCTCCGGCTGGGCATCCGGGTGAAGATCGTGGAGCGGGACCCCCAGATCTGCCGGGAGCTCAGTCAGCTCCTGCCCAAGGCGGAGATTCTCCGGGGAGACGGCACGGATCAGGAGGTGCTGCTGGAGGAGGGCATCCGCTCCGCAGATGCCTGTGTGGCCCTTACTGGTGTGGATGAGGAAAACATCATCGTGTCCATGTTTGCCCGGAACCAGAATGTGAAAAAGGTCATCACAAAGGTCAACCGGCCGAATCTGCTGTCCATTATGCACAGCGTGGGCATCGAGAGTGTGGTCTCGCCCCGGAGTGTCACCGGTGACCGGGTTGTGCGCTACGTCCGCGCCATCAACAACTCCCGGGGCAGCAGCATCCAGACGCTGTACCGGCTGCTGGACGGACGGATGGAGGCGCTGGAGTTCGAGGTCGGACGGTCTGCGGATTTCACGGGAAAGACCCTGCAGGCGCTGACCTTCCGCAAGGGCGTGCTGATCGCGGCCATTGTCCGGGACGGAAAGCTGATCCATCCCCAGGGCAGCGACTGTATGCTCCCGGGGGACCGGGTGACGGTGGTTACCACTCTGTCGGGATTGCAGGACTTAAGTGACACTCTGGTGAGGGATTGATGCGGCCATGAATTATTCCATCTGTTTCTATACCCTGGGCATCCTGCTGAAGGTGGAGGCGGGGCTGATGCTGCTGCCGCTGATGGTGTGCTTCCTCTATGGAGAGGACCCCATGCCCTTCGGCACGGTCATCGCCATGCTTCTGGTGGCTGGCACGCTTCTGACACTGCGCAGGCCCAAAAATGAGGCCATGTACGCCAAGGAGGGCTTCTGGATCGTGGGAGCCAGCTGGATCCTGCTTTCCCTGTTCGGCGCTCTGCCCTTTACCATCAGCGGCCAGATCCCCCGGTTTGTGGATGCTTTTTTTGAAACCGTCTCCGGCTTTACCACCACAGGCGCCAGCATCCTGACGGACGTGGAGGCGCTCAGTCAGGGCATCCTGTTCTGGCGCAGCTTCACCCACTGGGTGGGCGGCATGGGTGTGCTGGTGTTTGTGCTGGCAGTGCTGCCAAAGTCGGATGCCAAGACCATGTACATCATGAAGGCGGAGGTTCCCGGCCCCACCTGCGGCAAGCTGGTGGCGAGAGTCCGGCACACCGCACTGATTCTTTACGGCATTTATCTGGCCCTGACCGTGATTCTGACGGCGCTGCTGATGGCGGGCGGAATGCCTGCCTTCGATTCCCTGGTACATGCCTTCGGCACAGCCGGCACCGGCGGCTTCGGTATCAAGGGCGCCAGCATCGGCTACTACGACAGTGCCTATTTTGACACGGTCATCGGCATCTTCATGCTGCTGTTCGGCGTGAATTTCAATCTGTATTACTTCCTGCTTCTGGGAGACTTCGTCAGTGTCTTCCGCAGCGAGGAGCTGCGGTGGTATCTGGGAATCGTCACCGGTGCGGTGGTGCTGATCACGGTGAACATCCTGCCCCAGTACGGTACGGTGCTTCGCAGCCTTCGCTATGCCTTCTTCCAGGTGGCCAGCATCATCACCACCACCGGCTATGCCACGGCGGATTTTGGACAGTGGCCCACGCTGTCCCAGACCATTCTGGTATGCATTATGTTTGTGGGTGCCATGGCAGGCTCCACCGGCGGCGGCCTGAAGGTCTCCCGAACCGCAGTGCTCATCAAAAGCTCCTATCGGGAGCTGTGCAGTATGCGCTCTCCCCGGTCAGTGCGCGCCCTCAAATTCGACGGCAAGCCCATGGAGGAGCAGACCATCAAGGGCATCCATGCATTCTTCGCTGCCTTTATGGCATTGTTTTTGCTGAGCATACTGATCCTGTCTCTGGACAAACAGGATCATGTGTCTGTCTTCACGGCGGTGACGGCCTGCTTTAATAACATCGGCCCGGGCCTCGGCGCATGCGGCCCGGCGGGAAACTACGCTTGCTTCAGTGACCTTTCCAAAATCGTCCTGTCCTTTGATATGCTGGCAGGACGGCTGGAGATTTTCCCCATGCTGATGCTCTTCACCCCAGCGACCTACCGCAAATGGTAATACTTAGCCCCGGATGCACAGTCTGCCCAAAATCCCCTTTGGGGCTTTTGGGCAGGTTTTTTGCAGTCTGCTGCGCGCAGAATTTGTTCGCCGGAGGCGAACAAATTCTACACTTGCAGACTGAGAGGTATTTTCTGCCAGGTACACGCCCCGGCAGAAAATGAATTGAAATGGGTTTGCCGCAGAAGCGGCATATTCTGCGAAGCTTTTTGACGCAGGTCGCCCCGGATGCAGTGTGAACTGCTCCCCGTCAAGAGGACAATGAAATAATATAAGGATTTTGTGGAGAT
>CALYRG010000021.1 GCA_945482615.1 uncultured Clostridia bacterium
GGCTCGACGGTGACGACTCCTTAATCTAATCGAATCCCTCATCCTCTGCCCCAAAGGGTGGCTTTTCCTGTTGGCTGAGGATGAGGATGGATTCGAAAGGGCGGCACCAGTGGTGCTCCGCGCAGCGAATCAAAATTCCAATGATTGCCAGTGGCAATCATACCTTTATTTCAGCGAAGACTGGTGCAAAAAACAGTCCGGTGGACTGTTTTTTAACCCGTGGGAGAATCCATGGAATTCTGGACACATCCGGTACGGATGCGGACAGAATTTCATCTTTTGCTCCGGTTGCCCGGTGGGGTGTTACTCGTCACCGGCTCGACGGTGACGACTCCTTAATCTAATCGAATCCCTCCGGCATTTGGGTTGCTTTTTCCTTTTTTTCTGCTATACTGTATGTATATCGACAGTACCCAGGAGGTTTCAGTATGAAAGGCATCATCCTTGCCGGTGGTTCCGGCACCCGGCTCTACCCCCTGACCAAGGTCACCTCCAAACAGCTGCTCCCGGTTTACGACAAACCCATGATCTACTACCCCCTGTCAACCCTGATGCTGGCTGGCATTCGGGATGTTCTGATCATTTCCACCCCCACGGACACACCGAATTTTCAGAATTTGCTGGGAGACGGCAGTCACTTCGGCATTCGCCTGAGCTACGCCGTGCAGCCCTCCCCGGATGGGTTGGCCCAGGCTTTCCTGATTGGCAGGGAGTTCATCGGGGGCGAGCCCTGCGCTATGATTCTGGGAGACAATATCTTCTACGGCAACGGCTTTTCCAGGCTGCTGCAGGACGCGGTGCGCAATGCGGAATCCGGCCGTGCCACCATATTCGGCTACCACGTCCCCGACCCGGAGCGGTTCGGTGTAGTGGAATTTGACGGCAGCGGCAAGGTGCTGTCCGTAGAGGAAAAGCCGGAGCATCCCAAGAGCAATTACGCCATCACCGGCCTGTACTTCTATCCCAAGGGCGTCTCCGCTCTGGCAGAGCAGGTAAAGCCCTCTGCCCGGGGGGAGCTGGAAATCACCACCCTGAATGAAATGTACTTACATCAGGGCAGGCTGGATGTGCAGCTTATGGGCCGGGGCTTTGCCTGGCTGGACACCGGCACCATGGAAAGCCTTCTGGAAGCTGCGCAGTTCGTCCACATGGTAGAAAAACGGCAGAGTGTCAAGATTTCCGCTCCGGAGGAAATCGCCTACCGCTTTGGCTGGATTACCACCGAGGAGCTGCTGGAATCTGCCAAGCTCTATGGAAAATCCCCTTATGGCCAGCACCTGACCCGGGTGGCGGAGGATCGGGTATTACACCTGAAATAAAGGAGAAACAGCATGACCATCATTGTCACCGGCGGTGCCGGGTTTATCGGTTCCAATTTCATTTTTCATATGCTGGGGAAGTACCCGGGCTACCGGATTGTGTGTCTGGACAAGCTGACCTATGCGGGCAATCTCAGTACGCTGGCTCCCGTGATGGACAACCCCAATTTTCGTTTCGTGAAGCTGGACATCTGTGACCGGGAGGGCGTATATAAGCTCTTTGAGGAGGAACACCCGGATATCGTGGTGAATTTCGCCGCCGAGAGCCATGTAGACCGCTCCATCGAAAATCCCGAGGTATTTTTACAGACCAACATTCTGGGCACCCAGGTGCTGATGGATGCCTGCCGGAAATATGGCATTGTACGCTATCACCAGGTCTCCACCGACGAGGTCTACGGCGACCTGCCTCTGGATCGGCCCGACCTGTTCTTCACCGAGGAGACCCCCATCCACACCAGCTCCCCCTACTCCGCCTCCAAGGCCAGTGCGGATTTGCTGGTGCTGGCCTACCACCGCACCTATGGGCTGCCGGTGACCATCTCCCGGTGCTCCAACAACTACGGCCCCTACCACTTCCCGGAGAAGCTGATCCCTCTGATGATCGCGAACTGTCTGAACGACAGGCCCCTGCCGGTGTACGGCACCGGAGAAAACGTCCGGGATTGGCTGTACGTGGCCGATCACTGCAAGGCCATCGACCTGATTATCCATAAAGGCCGGGTAGGCGAGGTCTACAACATCGGCGGCCACAACGAGATGCGAAACATCGACATCGTAAAAATGATCTGCAAGGCCTTGGGCAAGCCCGAAAGCCTCATTACCTTTGTCACCGACCGGAAGGGCCACGACATGCGCTACGCCATCGACCCCACCAAGATTCACCGGGAGCTCGGCTGGCTGCCGGAGACCAAATTTGCAGACGGCATCCGGAAGACCATTGCATGGTATCTTGACAACCGCCAGTGGTGGGAGACCATTATATCCGGAGAGTACCAGACATATTATGAGAAAATGTACGGGGATCGATAAGGAGAAATAATGAGCCAGATTACAGTAACCAAATGCCCCATTGAGGGGCTGTACATTATTGAGCCCACCGTCCATGGGGACAACCGGGGCTATTTCATGGAGACCTACAACCAGCGGGACATGGAAGAAAACGGCCTGACCATGCGCTTTGTTCAGGACAACCAGAGCAGCTCCGTCAAGGGCGTCCTCCGGGGGATGCATCTGCAGAAGGAGCATCCCCAGGGCAAGCTGGTGCGGGTCATCCAGGGTCGGGTGTTTGACGTTGCGGTAGACCTCCGACCCGGCAGCGCCACCTTTGGCAAATGGTACGGCCTGGAGCTGTCCGCGGAAAACAAGAAGCAGTTCTACATCAGCGAGGGCTTTGCCCACGGCTTCCTGGTGCTTTCCGACACCGCCGAGTTCTGCTACAAGGTGACGGATTTTTACCATCCCGGCGATGAGCTGGGCATTGCCTGGAACGATCCGGACATCGGCATCCAGTGGCCGGAGGTGGACATTGCCAGCGCCGCCATGACCGACGGCACGCCCCTGTCCTTCAGCCAGAAGGATCGGGCACTGCCCGGCTTTCGGACGGTTTTCCCTTTGTAAAATTTTGTCGCGGGACGCCGGTGTCGGCGTCCCGCATGACTTTACGCAGATTTTACAAAACTCTGGTTTCACATTTGACAATTCTGTACTATAATGGCAGAACACAATATGGTAAAGGGGGGAGCAATATGATCTGGTGTGTGGAGGATGACGAAAGCATCCGGGAGTTGGAGCTGTACACACTGCGCTCTACCGGCTTTGAGGCGGAAGGCTTCGACAGCGGCACCGCTTTTTTGTCGGCTCTGGAGTCCCGGGTACCGGAGCTGATCCTGCTTGACATTATGCTTCCGGGTCACGATGGTGTGACAATTCTGAAGCAGCTGCGCAGCAGCACAAAAACCGCCCACATTCCGGTCATCATGGCAACTGCAAAGGGATCGGAGATTGACAAGGTTCAATCCCTGGATCTGGGGGCGGACGACTATCTGGTCAAGCCCTTCGGCATGATGGAGATGGTCTCCCGGGTCAAGGCTGTACTCCGCCGCTGCGGGCCGGCACAGCAGCCGGTGCTGAGCCGGGATGGTCTGGTTCTGAATCCCGATGAGCGCACCGTCATCCTGGACGGCAGCCGGATCAATCTGACCTATAAGGAATACGAGCTTCTGCGTCTGTTCCTCTCCTGCCCCGGCACGGTGTTCACCCGGGACCGGCTGTTCACCGAGGTGTGGGGCATGGATCATCTGGCCGAGAGCCGGACGGTGGACATGCATATCCGCACCCTGCGCCAGAAGCTGGAGCCCTGGGGTGAGCGGATTCAGACCGTCCGGGGCGTGGGATACCGATTGGAGGCCACTGTATGACAAAGAAAATCTTTCAGTCCGTTCTGCTTGCCTGTGCAGCGGTAATGATTGCGTGTATTTTCCTGTTTCTGGGGGTACTGTATAATTACTACGGAGACCTCCAGGCCACACAGCTGGAGCAGGAGCTGGGCATGGCCTGTGTGGGCGTGCAGCAGCAGGGGGAAGGCTACCTGCAGGCTCTGGATGACAGCGGCTGCCGCCTGACCTGGATTGCCGCCGATGGTACGGTGCTCTACGACACCACCACCGAGGCAAGTCAGATGGAAAACCACGCCGCCCGGGAGGAGATTTCTCAGGCACTCAGTACCGGCTTCGGTGAAAGCGCCCGATACTCCGCCACTTTGACCCAGCAGACCCGGTACTTTGCCCGGCTGATGGAAGATGGTACGGTTCTGCGTATCAGTGACAGCCGGATGACGGTCTGGGCTCTGGCTTTGGCCAGCATCCAGCCCATCTGCGTCATACTTGCCATTGCGCTGATCCTGTCCGGCCTGCTGGCCGCCCGGCTGTCCCGGAACATCGTCCAGCCTCTGGAAGCCATTGATCTGGATCGTCCCTTGGAGGCGGACACCTACGAGGAGCTTGCTCCCCTGCTTAGCCGCCTGGAACAGCAGCACCGTCAGATTCGGAATCAGCAGCAGCACCTGGAAGACCGGGAGCGGGAGTTCCGGGCAGTTGCGGACAATATGACGGAAGGCCTTGTGCTCCTGAGCGCCAGGGGCACCATTCTCAGCATCAACCATGCTGCCCTGCGCTTCTTCGGCAGCACGGATGCCTGTATCGGGCAGGATTTCATTACCCTTGACCGCAGCCGGGAAATAGAAGACGCCATCCGGGAGGCCGAGCTTGATCGCAGGGCCGAGCGCATCCTCAGCCGCGGCGGTCGGGAGTACCAGCTGGGCATCAGCCGGGTGGAGGAAGGCGGCAAGGAATCCGGCGTGGTGCTGCTGATCTTTGACGTGACAGAAAAGGTGTTTGCCGAACGCAACCGCCGGGAGTTTACCGCCAATGTCTCTCACGAGCTGAAAACCCCTCTGCAGTCCATCATGGGCAGCGCCGAGCTGCTGGAAAACGGTCTGGTCCGTCCGGAGGATACCCAGGTGTTCCTGCGCCGCATCCGGGAGCAGTCTGCCCGGCTGGTTCGACTGATTGACGACATCATCCACCTGTCCCAGCTGGACGAGAAGGCGGAGCTTCCTGTGGAGAAGATTTCCCTGGATGATCTGGCAAAGCAGGAGATTCAGTCCCTGTCCGCTGCGGCTGAGGCGCAGAACATCACCGTTTCCTACGACGCTTCACCGGTCTGCATTACCGCTCCCAGGCCCCTTCTCCACGAAATTCTCTACAACCTTCTGGACAACGCCATCAAATACAACGTCCCGGGAGGCAAGGTCTTTCTGGAAATCACCCGGAAGGGCAAAAACGTAGCGCTTACCGTCCGGGACACCGGCATCGGCATTCCGCCGGAGCATCAGAGCCGGATCTTCGAACGGTTCTACCGGGTGGACAAAAGCCACTCCCGGCAGATCGGCGGCACGGGTCTGGGCCTGTCCATCGTCAAGCACGCGGTGCTGGACCTGGGCGGCGAGATATCTGTGCAGAGCGCCCCGGGAAAGGGAACGGCCATCCTCGTCACCCTTCCGGTAAAGGAATAATCCTTCTTTTTCTCTCCCACGGAGTCTGTATCGTTGACTCCGTGGGCTTTTTTGTTCATCTGCGGGCATACTGACCGCGTATGGAGTATCTTTCTTCGTCAGAAAATATAATTGCATTATAGTGGATTTGCTGTTATACTGTTGTAGAATGGGTTTATATGGGACGTCATCATATTTCTTGTCATTAGGAGGAATTGCCTGTGCATATATCCGATATTGTGATCCTGTTCGGGGGATTGGGCTCGTTCCTGTTCGGAATGAAATATATGGGCGACGGTCTGGAAATGGCCGCCGGCTCCCGTATGAAGGACCTTCTGGAAAAGCTGACCCGGAACCGGTTCCTGGGCTTTCTGCTGGGTGCCTTCGTCACCGTGGTCATTCAATCCTCCTCCGCCACCACCGTGATGGTCATGGGCTTCATCAACGCCGGCATCATGGATCTGGCACAGGCCACTGGGGTTATCTTCGGCGCCAACATCGGTACTACCATCACCAGCGTTCTCATTGCTCTGGATGCTTCCGCCATTGCCCCCTTCTGCATCTTCCTGGGCGCCTTCCTCATGCTCTACTCCAAGAAGAAGCAGACCCAGCACATTGGCCAGGTCATTCTGGGCTTTGGCCTCCTGTTCCAGGGCCTGCACACCATGAGCGCCGCCATGAGCGGTCTTCGCAGCGTCCCCTGGTTCCAGCAGTTCATCAGCACCGCCAAGAATCCTTTGCTGGGTCTTCTGGTGGGCGCTCTGCTGTGCGCCGTTATTCAGTCCTCCTCCGCCGCCGTGGGTATCGTCCAGGCCCTGGCCATGCAGGGCATGATGCCTTTGTACTTTGCCTCCTTCCTGGTGTGCGGCATCAACATCGGCTCCGCCATGCCCACAATGCTCGCCGCCATGAATGCCCGGAACAATGCTAAGCGGGCCTCCATGATCTACCTGATCTACAATGTGGTGGGCGCCGTGCTGATGACCATTGTAACGCTGGTCTTCCCCTATGCGGCGTTTATTGAGCGGGTTGTCCCCAGCCCCGCCTTCCAGGTGTCGGTGATCCACATCATCTTCAAGGTGGTCAGCGCCGCGATTCTGCTGCCCATCACCCCCTGGGTGGTGAAGCTCACCTATTATCTCGTCCCCAAGCAGACCCACGAGGATGCCTGCCGCCTGCAGTACATCGACGTCAACCTGGTGGGCAATCCCAACGTCACCCTGCTTCAGATCCGCAATGAGCTGGATCGGATGACCAAGCTGGTCCGTCAGAATATCGTCCTGGCGATGGAGGGTGTTTTGGGCAGCCGCCATGGGGAGTGCCCCACCATTGCCGAAAACGAGGCCGTCATCGACTATCTGACCGATGCTGTCAGCGATTTTCTGGTCAAGCTCAACATCCAGGAGCTTTCCAGCCGGGATGCCCAGTATGTCAACCACGTCTATCAGGCCCTGACAGACCTGGAACGAATCGGCGACTACGCTGAAATCCTCCAGCACCTTACCGAGCGCCGCACCGACCAGAATATGGTCTACTCCGAAAAAGCGCGCAGAGAGCTGCAGTCCATCTATGACAACGCGCTGTACCTGTTCGATCAGGCCGTAGAGGCCTTCTATACCCAGGATGAGAGCCTGGAGCAGCTGAAATCCCTTGCCAGGATTCAGCACGATATCCGGGTGGATACCAGGCAGTCCCAGCAGAACCATATGGAGCGCATGCGCGCCGGAGAATGCTCCGCCGAGGCGGGCATCGTGTTTGGGGAAATGCTCAACAGTCTGAACCGGATTGGCGGCCACGCCATCAACATTGCAGAAGCCGCCGTTCTGCCTCACTGATTCGGGAAATCCCGAAAGACAGCGTGTTCTGTAAACTATATAAGGAGATGTGGTAATATGCAGCTTATGGAGGACAAGATTCTGGCAGAGGGAAAGGTTCTGCCCGGTGGTATTCTGAAGGTGGGTAGCTTCCTCAACCAGCAGATCGACACTGTGTTTCTTTCCCAAATCGGCGAGGAAATGGCGCGTCTCTACCGGGATGCCCAGGTGACCAAAATTCTCACCATTGAGTCTTCCGGCATTGCCATTGCTGTGGCCGCCGGTATGAAGCTGGGTGTGCCCGTGGTCTTTGCCAAGAAGCACAAGAGCAGCAACGTGGACGGCAGCACCTACACCGCCGTGGTTCACTCCTACACCCACAACACCGACTACACCATTGTGGTCAGCAGTGACTATCTGCAGGCCGGTGACCGGGTTCTTCTGGTGGACGATTTTCTTGCCAACGGCAAAGCGCTGCAGGGACTGACCCATCTGGTTCACTGCGCAGGTGCCACGCTGGTGGGTGCCGCCATTGCCGTGGAAAAGGGCTTCCAGGGCGGCGGCGATGCACTCCGTGCCCAGGGCGTCCGGGTGGAGTCTCTTGCCGTCATCGACTCCATGAGCGACAGCTCCATTACATTCCGCTGATAATACATGCTGGTACGCGATTTGTCCAAACTCTTTTCCGATGCAGAGAACTTGCAAAACTCCTGTAAGGAAATTGAGGCTCAAGGCTGAAAACATAAAAATCCCACAGTCGGTTCTTCCAACAGTTGGAGGAACGGCTGTGGGATTCTATAAGCACAGCTCACGCCAGCTTACTGCGGATAATCCGCAGAATGATCTCCATAAACTGGACTGCAGTGGGGCGCTTCGTCAGCGGATATTGGGCGAGTAATTGCAGATATTGTGGGTCTGTTCTCATCGCGGCAGCGGAAAGCGTTCGAATATTACGTTCGATGGTTTTCCAGTTCACGCAGTACCGGTCTGCAATTATCATGTATACCCGTTTCTGCACAGCATGGAGGGACTCGGGGTCTTGCAACAGAATCTGAAGGCCGAGCGCTAACTGAGATACGCCAATATACTTTTCCGTAATTCCAAATGGCCGCAGCAGTTCGCACACTTCGCGCTCTACATCCATATTCGGTCTCCTGCTTGTCTGTCTGAGGCTGGCGGGAAGTACATTTGACTCAGGATGGATGTTCCGTCACTCCGGAGGGCAGCGTATCTATCAATATGCGCCGAGAGGCTCAGAGCACATCCTTGGCAGCAGTCAGCGCGGCAGCAATGACCGCATCCATGTCATAATACTTATATTCGCCCAGCCGTCCTCCGAAAATCACCTTTTCTTCCCGCTTTGCCAGTATCTTCGACTTTGCATACCTGAAAATGTTGAAAGTGATTTTACATTGTTTAATCTCTCCGGAACAAATCCCTCGTATAAACCTTATCCTGCACATCGTCAAGGCATCTGTTATACCGGTTTGCGAGAATGGCATGGCTCTGTTTTTTGAATTTTTCAAGATCATTGACAACCACGCTGCCGAAGAAAGTGCTCCCATCTTCGAGGCTTGGCTCATAAATAATCACTGAAGCGCCCTTGGCCTTGATGCGCTTCACGACTCCCTGGACGCTGCTCTGGCGGAAGTTGTCAGAGTTTGACTTCATAGTCAGGCGATAGACCCCAATAATGCATAGCTTTTCTCGGTCTTTTTCATATTCATTATCTTCTCCGTAGCCATAATACCCCGCCATCTGGAGCACGCGGTCTGCAATGAAATCTTTGCGTGTCCTGTTGCTCTCCACGATAGCCTCGATCAGGTTTTCCGGCACATCCGCGTAGTTTGCAAGTAATTGCTTCGTATCCTTGGGTAGGCAATACCCGCCATAGCCGAAGCTAGGGTTATTGTAATGGCTGCCGATGCGGGGATCCAGGCACACGCCTTCAATAATTTGCCGGGTATTCAGACCTTTCATTTCGGCATAGGTGTCCAGCTCATTGAAATAGGACACCCGAAGCGCCAGATATGTATTGGCAAACAGCTTAACTGCTTCAGCCTCTGTAAAGCCCATGATCAGCGTTTCGATGTTTTCTTTGATGGCTCCTTCCTGGAGCAGACCGGCAAAGGTGTTTGCCGCCTTCACCAGGCGGGCATTTTCCACATCTGTCCCCACGATGATGCGGCTTGGATACAGGTTGTCATATAATGCCTTGGATTCCCGGAGAAATTCCGGGCTGAACAGGATATTTTCACAATGATATTTCTCACGGACAGAAGCAATGAAGCCAACCGGAATCGTGGACTTAATGACCATGATAGCATCCGGGTTGTACTGGATGACCAGCTTGATGACAGTTTCCACCGCAGAGGTATCAAAGAAGTTCTTCTTGCTGTCATAGTTGGTAGGAGCTGCGATTACCACAAAATCCGCATCCTTATAGGCTGCTTCCGCATCCAGCGTCGCAGTCAGATTCAAATCCTTTTCTGCGAGATACTTCTCGATGTACTCATCCTGAATCGGAGATCTCTTCCCGTTAATTAGCTCGACCTTTTCCGGGACAATATCTACCGCTGTTACATGATGGTGCTGCGCCAATAAGGTGGCGATGGATAAGCCGACATAACCGGTGCCAGCTACTGCAATATTCATTTTGTTTCCCCCTTTCTATTGAATCAGTAAACACACTCTGCACATATGTTGATTCTGATATTGCCGATGTCATACCGCTTTCCTGGCATCTGATATCAATACCGAAAATGATCAGTCCCGCAGTGTGTCTTACTACAGTTAGTGAAACAATTGTGGAATTTTCAAGCACAGCTTACGCTTGGCTACCTGCGAACTCTCGGCAGATTCTATAGCACGGTCTTTGCAGAAGTCAGTGCGGCGGCAATGACCGCATCCATGTCATAATACTTATATTCGCCCAGACGTCCGCCGAAAATCACCTTTTCTTCCCGCTTTGCCAGTGCCTTGTACTTTGCGTACAGGGCGCTGTTTTTTTCGTCATTCACCGGGTAGTACGGCTCGTCACCGGGGTGCCACTCGGAGCTGTACTCCCGGCTGACGACGGTTTTGGGCAGGTCATTGCCCTGCTCGTCCTTGCCGAAGGTGAACCACTTGTGCTCGATGATCCGGGTGTAGGGTGTCTCGGCATCGGTGTAGTTCACGGCGGCGTTCCCCTGGAAATTGGGAATGTCCAGCAGCTCTGTCTCAAAGCGAACGGAGCGGTATTCCAATGCGCCCAGGGAGTAGCCAAAGTAGGCATCGATGGGGCCGGTGTAGACAACCTTCTGCGCCAGAGCATCCAATTCCGCCTTGTTTTCCAGATAATCGACACCCAGACGCACCTCAATTCCCTCCAGCAGATTCTCCACCAGCCGGGTATAGCCGCCCACAGGAATTCCCTGATAGAGGGCGTTGAAGTAGTTGTTGTCGAAGGTCAGCCGAACGGGCAGACGCTTGATGATGAAGCTGGGCAGCTCGGTACAGGGACGGCCCCACTGTTTCTGGGTGTAGCCTTTGATAAGCTTTTCATAGATATCCGTGCCCACCAGAGAAATGGCCTGTTCCTCCAGATTCTTGGGCTCCGTGATCCCGGCAGCGGCCTTCTGCTCCGCAATTTTCGCCGCGGCCTCGTCGGGGGTGACCACGCCCCACATCTTGTTAAAGGTGTACATATTGAAGGGTAAGCTGTACAGCTCTCCCTTGTAGTTGGCAACAGGAGCGTTGGTAAAGCGGTTGAAGGTCACAAACCGGTTGACATAATTCCAAACCTCCTGGTTGTTGGTATGGAAGATGTGTGCGCCGTATTTGTGGACATTAATGCCCTCCACCTTCTCGGTGTAGACGTTGCCGGCAATGTGATCCCGCTTGTCAATGACAAGGACTTTCTTTCCGGCAGCTTTCGCCTGCTGGGCGAAGACAGAGCCGTAAAGCCCAGCGCCTACGATTAGAGAATCATACATCTCTTTCTTCCCCTTTACTCCTTCAATAGTTCCGGCTTACGCTTTCGGATAATCCCCAGGGCCGCATCCAACGCCGCATCGGAGCTGCCGGATTCCAGAATGCTTTGCAGCTTCTGCGCTTCGTTCATCTGCTTTTTCCTGCGTTCCTCCTCTTTCCGGCGGATAAAGGCATTGGAGAGCGCCTGAATCTGCGCGAAATCCCCGGGCAGCTTTCTGGTAATCAGAAATTCCTCATAGGCATTGCAGACGGTTTCCGTATCGCCACCGAAATAGATTTGCTTTCCGTGATCCAGCCAGAGAATTTTGTTGCACATCTCCCGTACCTGATCCACCGAGTGGGAGACCAGGATTCCGGTGACGCCGCCGGAGAGGATCTGCTTCATTTTGTTGCCGCTTTTCTTTCGGAAGGCACCGTCGCCCACGGCCAGCACTTCATCCAGAATCAGAATGTCCGGATTCACCAGACAGGCAATGGAGAAGGCTAACCGGCTTTTCATGCCACTGGACAATTGCTTGAAGGGTCGGTCCTGAAAATCCTGCAGCTCGGCAAACCCGATGATACTGTCGTACATTTCGTCCATGAATTTCCGGGTGTAGCCCAGCATGGCACCCCGGAGGTAGGTGTTTTCCCGAACCGTCAGGTCGCCGTCGAAGCCGGAACCAAGCTCCAGCAGAGCGGCCACGGTCCCATTGATCTCCATCTGTCCCTTTGTCGGCACCATAATCCCGGAAACCGCTTTCAGAAGAGTGGACTTCCCCGCGCCGTTGGAGCCGATGATGCCAAGCATATCCCCCTTTTCCAGCGAGAAGGTGATATCCCGATCTGCCCAGAATTCTTTGACATGGTAGTTACCCTTGAGCCGCCGCATCACATATTCTTTCAGCCCGATGTCCTTAAAATCTCCTGTGATATAGCGTATAGAAACATTCTTTGCTTCAATGATGGCCATTTCTCAACCTCACATATAATACAGGAACATGTGGTTGTTCTTCTTGTAAATCCAACAGCCTATGCTTAAAACGACCAGAGCATAGAGGGCACAAAGGCAATGGTATGCAAGGCCAGGAATGTTTCCGTCAATCACAACAACACGGAAATACTTGATATAGCAGAATATTGGATTACACAGGAACAAGCGCTGAACCATGGGAGAATAACCGTTGATCTGATAAAATATTGCGGACATATACATGAGCAGCAGGGTAAAGATATCATACAGATACCCCGTGTCCCGGAAGAAAACAAACAGTGCCGAGAGGATTAACCCCATGCCAATGTTGAATATGACCAGACAGATAATCGGGTACAAGAGCGCAAAGAAGTGCCCACCGAAGCGGATCCCATCAATGGCAGCGAAAATGAAGAATACAACCAGAGATAGGCCAAAATTAATCAATGAAGATACATTTTTAGAAAGGAGGAACATATATTTGGGAATATTCACCTTCGAAATAATACCGCTGTTGGCCATCAGTGCGTTCATTCCGCCGGTGGTAGACTCTTTAAAATAGGAGTACACCAGGTTTCCGCAAAACAGATAGGTGGTATAGTGTTCCATGTTGCGGCCAAAGAAATGGGTAAACACCAGACGCATGACCAGCAGTGTCAGCAGCGGAGACATAATACTCCAGCCCATTCCCAGAACTGTCCGCTTGTATTTCTGCTTAAAGTCCCGTTTGGCAAGTTCAGTAAACAGAAATCGATTTTGAATTAATTTTAAAAGAAATTTTTTCATAGGATCTTAGAATTTCCGTTATTGCGTATTAGAATATTTGTATCAGTTCCGATGCAGCAGACGCTTCAAGAACCGTTTCAGACGTTTCCAGAATGTTTTAGAATTTGCTGCTTCCAGAACACGCAAACGCTCTTCGTGCCACTTCTGTACCTCCCACTGATGATTAATGGAATCATTGTGGCGGTTGATCACTTCTTCATGGCGGTTGACGACCTCTTCATGGCGACTGATCGCAGCCGCAGTATTGTCGGTTTTCGCCTTACTGTTCAGTATAGACTGAAGCCCTTGCTGGAAACCAGAAAAAAGGCAATTAACCATCAAATTATTATCGATATCGACCTTTCGTTCAATCGGATGGTCAAAACTATCAAAAACAGCTTTCCACTGAGCTGCATAGTCATTTGCAGCAAAATCCTCTATACTCTGCCTTGCCTGACGACCGAGTTCCAATCTTTTCTCTGTATCATTAAGGATGTCAATCAATGCATTTGCCAGTTGGATCACGTTTCCCTGCGGAACACTTACAATACCTCTGCCATCTCTGCAAAATTCAATCCACGGTAAATCAAACATCACCGTAGGCAGCCCATATGTCTTGCTTTCTGCGAGAACCAACGAAAAACCTTCTATTTTTGATGTCATTGCAAATACACTGGCTTGTTGATAAAATGGAGAGACATTCAAATGGAATCCTTCAAATCGTACCGCTTCCTGAACACCAAGAGTAAGAACCTGTTTTTTTGCATTCGATAAAAATGCAGGATTATCGCCATCTCCCACAATTGTAAGTGTAGCATCTGGTACTGCATTTCGCACCAAGACAAACGCTTCAATCATTTTATCCAACTGTTTTTCTGTTGCTAAGCGCCCAACCCACACGATATTCTTTCCATCCAGATTGGACACCTGATCTACTGAGCATATGTCCACAGGATTTGGGATGTAATGCGCCACGCCAAAAGTATTCCAGAATACTTCATCCATTCGTGACAGACAAATAATCCGATCTGCCAGCTGGTAGAAATAAGGCGTGAACGAAGAAATAATCGGAGAATACCACATAGTGGAATTAAAAACAGAGTGAAGCTGCGCAACCAGATTCACTCCCAATAGCTTTAGTGTGCAGAAATCCCATAAAAGCGCCGGGGTGACACCTTGATGGTACACTACCGTATCAATGTTGTAAGTCTTGACCAGATATTCCCAGGAATACGCACGGTGGAAATAATTGGCTTCGTTCAAGCTTCTATGATGAGGCAGAACAACTCGCTCAACATTTGAAGGAATCTGATAATCATCGTCAGAGGCTGGCTCATCTGTAACAAGGAGCACATAATACGCTTGGTTAACCAGCATCTGTATCATTTGGGCTACAACTCTTTGCGCACCACCATTGCGGATGCTGCTGTAATATACTGCAATTCGCGAGACCTTCTTGCCTTGCTCAAAATGGCTTCTGTTTTCTACGACACGTATTGCAAATTCGCTGTATTTGTTCCAGTATTTCCTCACCAGGATCCCCATCAGTTCAGAAGGGGTGAACGCTTTTGCCAAGTACCAAAAACACTCGGGCGCGTCAGAAACAGAAACGGAATGGCCCCAGGAATAAAGTATTCCTTCAACAATTTGTCTGCGAATATCCTCTGCATATTGGTAGCATTCCTCCGGAGCTGAAACCTTATCCAAAAAAGGTTTCAGTTGTTTTGCAGAAATCAGCTTCTCGCAGGTCTTCTTGAATTGCTGTACAGACATCACTTGAAATCCAGTAACGCCAGCACCATATCGGTATTCATTCAAGGCAATCGGAATCCCTCGATATGTTTTGCAAAAATAAGAAATCAGGAAAAATGCGTACACATCCGTCGCAACTGAGAAATTCTCTTCACTCGCCAGCGAAAACGCCTTCCTGCACGCCTCTGCATTAAATGCTTTGTTCCAGAGTGTAAATTGGAATTTCTTATTAATAAAGCACTCTTTTTGCAAATCTCCGGATACTTCGCCCAAAAAAGGTTCAATAAAAGAGCGGATACTATTTTTCTTTTCCTCTGTAAATACTCTACAATACATGATTTCGGAGCGGAAATGGAGAATATCTACAGGATTACTGTCCATTTCCCGGATAACCGTTTCACACGCAATAGGCAGATATTTGTCATCAGAGTCACAAAACATTATGTAATCACCAGTCGTGCGCATTCCGGCAACTTTCCGAGCATAACTTGTACCCCTGTTTTTTTCCAAATAAATTGGAACAATTCGGCTGTCTCTCTGCGCATACTCTCGTAGGATCTGGCGGCTATTGTCTTCGGAACAATCATCCACACATACAATCTCAATATTGCTATATGTCTGTCCAATAAGGCTGTCCAAGCATTCAGCTAAGTATTTTCCTGTGTTATACACAGGAACAATGATTGATATTTTCTTCATGTTGTTCTCCCGTCTCCTCTATCTCTTTTGTAATGCCTTTTTGCATTGTTTCATTCTTCAAGACCTCCTTTTTTCAGTTGTCGGTTATCTAAAAAATATCCTTGCAAACTTCTTAAGCCATTTTCTTCTTTTACTATTCTTCGGAAACCATTTGTTCAGTTTGTTGATAAGCTTGATATACAGGCCATCAATGAAGATGTTTTCCTCCAATCCGTTGTTCCTCAGACGGTAGGGATCTGCGCCATCTGCCACTGTGGGCATCGTTCCCATCCTCATAATTGGTACCGGCAGCAGGCGGTTCTTCAAATCCTGATACACAGAGGTCAGCTCTGCATACTGCCAGAAATAAACCGCCATATCACACTCCGGCGAATTCCAAGGCTTCTGGAACCCGGCATAGTGGACAATTTTCGGATGCTTTCTGGAAGCCATGTAGTCCAGATAAAGCTGGTGAGGTGCGCAAACCATGACTTCCATCCGGCTTCCGGTTTCATTCTGCCAGTTCATCACCACATTCCAGGACATATCCAGATACTTGACTCGGCCTTCGCACATATAGTTCAGAATATCCTGGTCCATGTACAGCCATTCGTGCTTGGCGATAGTGTCCAGAATACTCTTTGTGGTGTAATGCTTCCGGAATTCCTTGAGATTCATGACCAAAACACCGGCATTGAAATAATCATAGGGATTGGCAATCGTCAGTACCGTGCGGAAATAATCCTTCCGTGCAGGATCTTTTCCATGATAATTGCCAGCCATGTCAATATCCTTGACCGCTCCGAGACACCAGCCCTCCATATCCGTATGGTAAAGCTTTGCCAGATCATCCAGCACCACCAGATCGGAATCAATGTACAGCACCTTATCATAGCACTTCATAATATCCTGCATCAGCAATCTGTAGTAGGTTTCCACGGAGATATGGAAATGCGTCTTCAGATCCACACCGGAATACAGATATGCAACCCCATAAAAGCGAATTTTGAAATTAGCATGATCTTGAAACTCTTCCTGAATTTCCTTCTGATGCTTCTGGGTGATCGAGGAATGTAGAACAACAAAATCGTAGTTATTCTCCGGGCTGGAATTCTCCACAACAGAGCGGAGCATAACCATAACATAGGGAACATACTTATCGTCTGCGGCGATGACGACAGGGATATTATTCTGTGTAAACGCCGGTTGAATATCAGGAGCAGGCCTCGTATCCAGGAAGTAAGCCTTCTGAAGCTCACGACATTTCAGTGTTGTATCCTGCTTGAGCTTTGTATAGTAGATGCCCCAAAGTCGTTCCGCCAGAAAACCGCTGACCCGATATTCGTTGATATCATAATCCGAAAAATCCGTTCTGCGGGCATGCTCTTCCAGAATATCAAACGCCCAAGCACAATAATCCTGAAATAATTCTTTTTTCAGGATGTACATGTTGCAAAAATAACCATACCGCCCATTGAGATATTTTTTGCACGCCGTAGCGTATTCGGGGTACCGTTCATTAATGATCTGAACAACTGTATCCAAATCCTCAATCCTATGGAACTCCGACCGTTTATAATGCTCATAGACATTGAGGGAACCGTCCAGTATCCGGACATCCTGCGGCTCTACGGACAGAACATCATAGGGTTCTACCGCCTGTTGTATGGCTTCATCCGTATAGTTTAATTCTGCAAGCGCTTCAGGAGTAATCCTGGCATATACGATATTGCCATATTGATCCAGCTTGAGGGGCGCATCGTTAAAGGAGAAGTAGCGACGGTAATGCATGAACCCATAATAGTCAGCATCTAAATTTTTCCAAGCCCAATACTGGGCAGTCAACTCACAGTACATCCGATTTTTATCGGAAATATGATCCCCTGTATTGTCCCGAAGGTATTTTTCGGATACAACACCATTCACATCGGTTCCTACCTGAATCGGCTGAACAATATCACTCACAAACAGATCGGAATCCCTGTGAAATGATGTCAGAATTTTAATTCTACTCATTTCTGCCACTCTCCTTTTTTGATAAGGCCGGAAAAAGAATTCTTTTATCGGAAGTCCGAAGCGACAAACTACGTCCCAACGAAGAAACATCGACACAAATGTGGCCTGTGCTGCCTGCACCAAGCCATATTTCAGCAGAGGGGCTGTATTTATAGATGCTTTTCCACTCCAGCCGGTTATAGGTCACGACCACTGCCGCGACTTTGTTCTGTTTTCCCATATTCACGCCCCGCAGTTCTGTGTGGAAAGTGCTTCCACATATTCCACTTCCGGATGGAAGCTCAAGCCCCGGACGAAGCCCTTCCAAATCACGCCGATACGGCCCAGCTTATTGTCCGTCGGGCTGATCAGCACCTGCAAAGAATGATAACCGTACTTCCCCAGAATCCAAAGCCAGCCCGGCAGTCCCTCCCGGCGGTAGAGGTAGACTTCATTCCGGTAGGAGTAGGAATACCGATTCATCCGCTCCTCTGTGGCATAGGCAATATTGCTGTCGGAATTGATTGTCGTTGCGTGAACCACTCTGCTTCCCGGAATCAAATAGCAGCGTTCCCTTCGGGAAATCCGGCGGGTATATTCCAGATCATCCGCCCAGATAAAGAATTCCTTGATGGGAAGACCGTATGTAACGATGCGGGAAGTCGGCAGAAACAGGGACACAAAGCTGGCAGCCACCACAGCGGATCGTTCACCGGAAAAATCCGATACCTTTTTAAATGGCATGACCCGCTGGATATTCATATGGCAGATACTACCGTCTTTCCACAGAACCTGTGAGGACAACCAACCATAGGCGCCATCCAGTTGGAGATGGGCGTCCCAGAATGCTTTCAGCGCGTCCTCATTTGGCAGGCAATCATCATCCATGATCCAGACATAATCATATCCGGCTTTGACGGCCCATTGCAGCCCAAAGTGGAAGCCGCCGGCGCCACCCAGATTCGCTCCGGTATTCCGGTAGCGCACTCTGGAGTCCGGGATGCTCTGTACCCACTGCGCTGTGCCGTCGGTACTGGCATTGTCCACTACAAGCACATCGCAGAAAATATCCTGCTGGTTCAGGATGTGTTCAATGCACTGAACCAGCAGTTCCTTTCGGTTATAGGTCACGACCACTGCGGCAATATTCTGTTCAGGAGAAATACGGTGTTTCTGATCCATTACTCTCTTCCATTCAACGGCGTATTATGGATACAAAAGTACAGTTTTATATCCACGTAATACTTGCAAAGCATCTGCTTATGGTGTATACTTTAAAATATGTATTTTCGACAGTATTTGGCATGGATAGCAAACTGTACTTCTTTATCCAGTTTATTCATTTGCCCAGGTAAGAAACGTGCGATGGGTTATGCCTAATCTTTTTGCAGCTGCTCTTGCGGACATTTCGTGGTTTTCCCATTGCACTTTCAGGCTCTCAAATTCCGCCGGGCGCTCCATCGGTCTACGGCCGAACTTCACTCCCTGCTCCTTCGCAGCAGCAATCCCCTCCGCTTGACGCTGACGGATAAATTCCCGCTCCGTCTGCGCCACATAGGAAAGCAGCTGAAGGACGATATCCGCAATCAGTGTCCCGGTTAAATCCCGGTTTTGCCTCGTATCCAAAAGCGGCATATCCAAAACCACCACCGCAACCTGTTTCTCTTTTGTAATGATCCGCCACTGTTCCAATATTTCATCATAATTTCTGCCCAAGCGGTCGATACTTTTGATCACAATGGTATCGCCGCTTTTTAATTTGCGGATCATACGCTTATAGTTCTTTCGTTCAAAATCCTTTCCTGATTGCTTGTCCATGAAAATCTGTTCGTCTTTCAGACCAAATTCCCTCAGCGCGATCATTTGCCGCTGCTCATTTTGCTCTTTTGTTGAAACCCGTACATATCCATATTCCATAAAATGACCTCCAATTTATCTGTATCTGGATAAATTGTAAGCCAGTTTGCCAACCATTATTACATTTTTCTCTATAAAACAATACAATAGTAATTTGTTTCCTTTGGCGAAATCATATGAACATAAACTCCGGATGATTTATCACAAATTTGATAAATCATCCGGAGTATTCAAATATGAATGCATGGGAAGCAATAGCAAATCATATCAGGGGGCTCTGCAGAGAACGTGCGTTAACGCCGAACGCAGTCAGAACTATTCCTGCTGTACCTCAGGCTGCCTGTCAGCTGGTAAGGAATCTCCCGTAAGTGCCGGAACGATTTCCGTACCCGGATAGTAGTGCTGCAGAATCTCCTGCCAGCTGTGGCCGGTGACGGCCATAGCGTCCGCACCATACTGGCTCATTCCCACCCGGTGTCCGTAGCCATGGGTGGTTACGGTGATGCCCTCCTCCCCCACCGCAATGGAAAAGGCTGTGGAGCGCAGTCCCAGACAGGCGCGCAGCTGCACCCCGGTGTAGCTCTGCTGTCCGATGCCCATGGATTCCACGCCCCCGCCGTCGGTAAAGGTCACATCGTGAAACCACTGCGCCGGGTCCCCCTCCGGCTGTGTCCCCAAGGCTTCGCAGAACGCCTCCGGCGTGAAGGTAACCGCATCCTCAAAATGGACGGCCTTTTCCTCGCCGGGGCTTTCCACACTGCGAAGGTAAGGGTAGTCCGTCCCCCACACTGCCGCAGCCGCCTCCGTCTGTCCGCCGGAGCAGGAAAAATAGGTAGCCTCAATCAGCTGCCCCTCGTAGGTCAGCACATATCCGGAGGTCGCCGCCACGGCAGCGCGAATCTTGGCCTCCCCCATGGCAGTGCCGCCCCGCTGGAGATACGCTTCCATGCTCAGGTACGCCTGGCAGCAGCCGGGATCGTCACAGACGCTGCCGTCGCCGTGCTTTCCTCCGGTGCAGTATGCCTTCCAGGCGTAGGTTCGGGCGGCAACCGCCTGGGCTTTCAGGGCCTCCGGCTCAAAGGCTGCGCTCATCTCCCCCAGAACCACTCCCGTCAGATAGTCATCCATGTCCATCCGGGTCACATCTTCTCCCCGGCGCAGAAGCACCGGCAGCGGTTCTGCCGCAGTCGTCGCCTGGGTTGTCTGTGCCTGTTCCCCGGCCGTTGGTACGCCGGCGGCAGCCGTCAGCAGAAGTCCCGGGAGCACCAGGCCCAACACCGTTCCGGCAAGCCAATTTTGAAGCATTCCTTTCATAGCCATCCTTTCCATCCGTTCCTTTCTGCCTTCCGTTCTATGCTAGCATCTTCCGGGTACAGGATGCTGTCACAATCCGCTCGCCTTCCAAATATCTTTGGCTGCACAATCTCCGCCCTGAACTGTCTTCCCCCGTGTTTCACCCCTTTGCAAAACGTTTCCCCCAGGATGGCCCTTCCAAATCTTGACTTTGCACCTTCTGCATGGTACAGTATACGTAATCTGAAAAACAAGGGAGCTAATATCATGCTTATTTCTGTTCTGCTCTTCGCCCTGGGCCTTGTCCTGCTCATCAAGGGCGGCGACTGGTTCGTTGACGGCGCCACCGGCATTGCCCGGCGTTTCAATCTGCCCGACATCGTGGTTGGTGCCACCGTGGTATCCATCGGCACCACCCTGCCCGAGGTCATGGTCTCCACCACCGGTGCGCTCCTGGGTCAGGGCTCTATGGCCTACGGCAACGCCATCGGCTCCATCATCTGCAACACCGCCCTCATTGCCGCCATCTCCGTGGCCTTCAACCCCGGTCCCGTGAACACCAAATCCATGAAGATGCCGGTGGTCTTTTTCTTCGTCAGCGCCGCCATCTACTGCTTCGCCGCCTACATCATGGGCTCCTTCACCCGTCCTCTGGGCCTTGTGATGCTGGCCATCTTCGTCGTATACCTGATTCTCACCGTCCGTCAGGGCATGAAAAACCCCGACAGTGTGGAGGAAGAGGAGGAAGACGGCGATTCCAAGCCCCACTCCCTGTGGATGGATCTGATTCTGCTGGTGGTTGGCGCCGCCCTCATCGCCTGGGGCGCCGATCTGCTGGTGGAGCACGGCACCATCATCGCCCAGGGTCTGGGCGTCCCCGAAACCGTCATCGCTCTGACCTTCGTCGCTCTGGGCACCAGCCTGCCGGAGCTGGTCACCACCATCACCTCTCTGAAGAAGGGCCATGCCCACCTGGGCATCGGCAATGTCATCGGTGCCAACGTGTTCAACCTGGTCCTTGTGTCCGGCGTCTCCGTGACCCTGGCTCCCTTTGATGTTCCTGTGGGCAAGCTGCTGATGGGCCACAACGCCTCTCTGGTTCTGGACATTCCCCTGATGGTGGGTGTTATGCTGCTGCTGTGCGTCCCCGCACTGACCACCAGGAAGCTGCACCGCTGGCAGGGTATCGTGCTGCTGTGCATCTACGCAGCCTTCTGCCTGTTCCAGTTCGCATTCTGATAAAGCACTCCGGATCAGCCTTCGGTTGATCCGGAGTATTCCCTGTTTTCCCCTGTCTTCGGTGGAAAGACAGGGGATTTTTCTTATGTCCGCGGTAAAAATGCACATACTACAGGCGGGGCTGCAGAATTGGAAACAAAAATATTTAAGTTTTTTTGAAAATGCTTTGCAATCCTGTCAAAATATGATATAGTATAGTGAGTTTGCTGTGACTGTAATTATTTGTAACGCAAAGGAGCGATTTACATGGCAGATTTGTCTGGAATCAGCGTCGTTCTGCCCTCTCTTGACCCGGACGACAAGCTGATTGCCGTGGTTGACGGACTGCTTCAGTATGGCTTTACCCATATCATTCTGGTCAACGACGGCAGTTTGCCTAAAAATCTTCACTATTTTTACGAACTGGAACAGGCCCATCCCCAGGTCATCACCCTTCTTCATCACGAGGTCAACAAGGGAAAGGGCGCAGCGCTGAAAAATGCTTTCCGCTGGTTCCTGGAAAACCGCCCGGAGGGCACCGGTGTCGTCACCGTGGACGGCGATAACCAGCACCACCCGGAGGACACCCTCCGCTGCTGTGAGAACATGCTCTCCACCGGCCATATCACCCTGGGCTGCCGGGACTTCTCCCTGCCGGAGGTTCCGGCCCGGAGCCGGTTCGGCAACCGCATCACCTCCGCCATCTTTCAGATTTTTGTGGGCCTTACCGTCTCCGATACCCAGACCGGTCTGCGGGCCTTCCCCCGGGACATGCTGGAAAAGATGGTCAATGTCTACGGAGACCGGTTTGAATACGAGACCAACATGCTCCTGGCCTTCAAGGAGCAGGGTATTCCCTTCGACGAGGTGAAGATCCGCACAGTCTACATTGAGGAAAACAAGAGCTCTCACTTCCGGGTGATCCACGACTCCTGGCGGATCTACAAGCTGATCCTGGCCCATTTCTTCCGCTACACCGTCAGCTCTCTTGTCAGCGCCGTGGTGGACACCGGCTGCTACGCCCTGTTTGGCAGACTTCTGAGGGGTGCCCTTCAGGGCCTTGCCCTGACTGCCGCCGCCGGGATTCTGGCCAGGGTGATCTCGTCGCTTCTAAACTTCTTCCTGAACAAAACGCTGGTCTTCCGCAGCAGCGCAACGACCGGGCGTTCCATGCTCCGCTATTACTTACTGGCCCTGCCCCAGATGGCAGCCCAGGTTCTGCTCACGCAAGGCATGTATTCCCTGCTGGGAATTTCCGACCGGGCTGTGGGTGTCCGCACTGTGATCTACGCCGTTGTAATGGCGGCGCTGTATATCGTAAGCTTCATGATCCAGCAGCGCTGGGTCTTCGCACCGCAAAAATCCGAGTAAGAGGTATATCGTATGAGCAAGAATAATCAGGTGCCGGAGCAGACCTCCATGCACCCCAAGAAAAAGAAGAAGGGCAGCGGCCTGCTGGGACGGATCATCCGTCGGTTCTTCCTGCTGCTGTTCACGGTGATCGTCCTGATCCTGGCGGCTCTGATATTGGCTGCCAATCTGGTGTTCAACGGTCCTTCCACTGCTGCCCAGGAAATGCTGACCATGACCCTGCTGGAGCCCAGCGCCACCAAGTGGATTCCCGCCCTGTTCATTGGCGAGGAGCGTGTTGCTGAGATTCAAAACGGCAAGAGCATCGCCATGGCCGATGAGGAAACGGATATCAACCAGGTGATCATCCAGAAGAACACCGCTCTCACATCCTCCACCAACGAGTGGGCCAACTATCCTGACGGAATCCGCATTGAAGACCGGGCGGGCAGCACCTACAATGCCCACATCATGATCGTCCGCAATCCTGCCCAGGTTTACACCGGCATCTCCACCAAGAGCGGCTTCAACACCAGTACCCCCGGCAAGCGTCTGACCGAGGCCATTGAGGAGGAGGGCGCCATTGCAGCCGTCAACGCCGGCGCGTTCAACGATGACGGCACCGGCGGCAGCTATGTCGGCTCCGTCCCAGAGGGACTGGTGTACTCCGAGGGTAAGTGCGTCTGGAGCACCGGCGCGCCCCCCAACGGCATCACCGGCTTTGCCGGCTTCACCAAGGATGACATTCTGGTGGTCAGCAAGGATAACATGGGCAAGGCCCGTGCGGAAGAGCTGGGCATCCGGGACGGCTGCTGCTTCGGCCCCGCTCTGATCATCAACGGGGAAATCAACATGGAAGCCTACAACAGTGCATCCGGGCTGAATCCCCGCACCGCCATCGGCCAGCGTGCAGACGGCGCGGTGATCATCGTGTGTATTGACGGCCGCCAGCCCGGCTCCATGGGCGGCACCTACGCCGACGTCATCAACATCATGGTAGAATACGGCGCTGTCAACGCCTGTAATATGGACGGCGGCTCCTCCTCCGTCATGCTCTACCGGGACACCACCGGCCGCTACGGCACCGCCGGTGAGGTCAGAATGATGAACAGCTACTCCCTGCTGCAGTCCAAGCCCAGGCGTATGCCAAACTATTGGCTGGTTCGCCCCGCACAGTAAGGAGGTAGGAAATCGTGTATAAAGGAAAATTTGACCAGAAGGCCAGGCAGTCCACGGTAAGCACCCAGGAGCTGCTGGCCCAGAGAAATGCAGAGGCCGAACGCCTGAAAGCCCGGGCCGCCCAGAAATCTGCCTCTCAGCGGCAAAAAGCAACCATGGAATCTATGGAGCGTCCCAATGCTCCCCAGCCCAGGAATACCGAGCGCCACGTCCCTGCGGCCCAGTCTCCCCGCAGACCCGCTTCTGAGCCTCAGACCCCTGCCGTGAAGAAGGGCCCCCGTCTGGGCGGTCTGATCTTCTACACCCTGTATTTCCTGTTTATCCTGGTTTTCTTTGTGGCTGTGTTCTTTGGTATGCAGTGGCTTAACGGCTGGCTCATCGACTACCAGGCTGCCCAGCCTGATGTCAAGGCCGAGCAGGTGTACCAGCAGCTCTTTGCCAACCCCGACTGGGAAAACCTGTATGTTGCCTCCGGTGCCCAGGACTCCCCCTTTGAGGGCAAGGAGCAGTTTGTCGACTATATGAACGCCAAGGTGGACGCCGCAAACCTGACGTATCTGGAAACCTCCGCCGGCCTGTCCAATGACAAAAAATACGTGGTTCGCAACGGCAGTGAGAAAATCGCCACCTTCACCCTGAAGGACCACAACCAGAAGGAAGCGGGAAACACCGGACTTCTCAGTGCCGAGATCCCGGACTGGCAGCTTGGCGGCGTGGAACTGTTCTTCGAGCGGGAGGGCACCTACCGCATCGAAAAGATGGAAAGCCACAGGGCCCTGCTCAACGGGGTTGAGGTGAGTGACGACTACACCATTCAGATTGCTACCACCAAGGCCGACTCCTATCTGCCTCTGGGAACCACCGGTGTCCGGAAATGCCTCCAGGAGATCAACGGTCTGATGGCCAAGCCCACCGTTGAGATTTACGATGCCATGGGCAACCCCATGGAGGTAACCTATGACGAGACCACCCAGACCTTTACCGAGGGCACTGTCAGCCAGACCATCGGCGTAGAAGAAAAGACCGCTGCTCTGGGTGCTGCCGAGAGCTACTGCAAGTGGATGATCGAGGAGCTCACTGACCGGGCTACCCTGGCCAAGTATTATGAGCCCACCAGCGAGGCCTACAAGCGCATCGCCAAGCTGGGCCACTACGACCTGTGGGCGCAGGACAACAATGGCTTTGAATTCCTCAACGAAGAAGTCACCAATTATGTTCGCTATTCCGACACGCTGTTCTCCTGCCGCGTCACCCTGGAGATGAAGGTGAACGTGAAGATCGACGGCTCTGTGAAGACCATCCCCTACGCCCAGTCCCTGTTCTTCACCAAGGACAGCGGCAGCTGGCTGTGCTACGACTCCACCAACGAGGACGTGTCCCAGCCTGTGGGCAAGGTCCGCCTGACCTTTATGCAGGGGCAGACCCAGCTGGTCAGCGACTTCTTCGACACCAACTCCAAGCAGATCATCACGCCTCTTATCACCCCGCCTCAGGGCCAGGTCTTTGCAGGCTGGGTTCGCGAGGATGTGAACGATCAGGGTCAGAAGGTGCTGACGCTGGTCTTCCAGCCTGACAGCTCCGGAACCGTGGGTATTCCCGAGGGAACCAGTCTGACGCCCATGACCCTGTATGCCCATTTTGAAGACGCAAATGCCGCTCAGGAGACGGTTCCGGAAACCGCTCCTGTGGGCTGATCCCCCCAGGTAATTCCCATGCATATCCCCATACGCCGCCAAAACATGAGCAGTCTGTGCATGGGAATTCATCCTGCATCAGCGCCCATTGCCCCATAAAGGGGCGGGGCGCCAGCACTTTCATCCATTATGACTGTGAAAGCGGAGCTTTCGCAAGTAAACATAAGGAGCGTGACAACCCATGATCGCATCTATCCAGGCTCTGCTCACCACCCTGGCGATCTCCTTTGACCTGCCCATTCTGGACTGGATTCAGGAGCATCTGGTCTGCAAGGCGATGGACATTGCTATGCCCATTGTCACCCTGTTCGGTGACGCGGGAATCTTCTGGATCGCCTGCGCCCTGATCCTGGTGCTGCTTCCCAAGACCCGCAAAACCGGCATCGGCATGCTCTTTGCCCTGCTGATGGGTCTGCTGGTGTGCAACATCATTCTCAAGCCCCTCATTGCCCGGCCCCGCCCCTACGACTTCCAGTTGGAACACTTTGGCAAGGAAATCTGGATGCTCACCGAAGCTATGCACGATTTCTCCTTCCCCTCCGGGCACACCATCGCATCCTTTGAAGCCTGCACCGTCCTGCTGAAAAACTCCAAAAAGCTTGGAATCCCCGCCCTGATTCTGGCGATTCTCATCTCCTTCTCCCGGCTGTACCTGTACGTCCATTACCCCACCGATGTCCTTTTCTCTGTGGTTTTCGGCATCCTGTTCGGTCTGCTGGGCAACGCCCTGGCTCAGAAGCTCCGTCTTCCCAGCGGCCGCCGGGGCAAGTACGAGCGGGTCACCCCCAAGACGGGTAACCGTTGAAACACAAACACCCCGCTGCAAGTCCATACCCGGACTTCCGGCGGGGTGAACGTTTTTAAGGAGGGATAGCCTTGTATAAGCACTGTCAGACCGAGCAGTCTGCTGCCCGGCAGGTGCTGGTGGAGCAGTGCCTGCTCCGGGAGCTTGGACAGCGGCACTATGACGACATATCCGTCACCGACCTGTGCCGCCTGGCAGGCATCTCCCGGAAGTCCTTTTACCGGTACTTCTCCGGGAAAAGCGGTGTCCTCCACGCCCTTCTGGATCATACCATGATGGAGCTGGATTCCATTCTGGCAGACAATTCCATGGTGTTTCGCCAGTCCACTTTGTTTCTTTTTTTCCGGTACTGGATGGAGCACCGGGAGATTCTGGACGTGCTGAACCGTAGCAGCCTTCTGTCCGAGCTGACCGAGCGGGCCATCTGCTTCACCTTTCAGCACGAAATGGATCTGTCCTCCACCCCGGAACAACAGCGCCCAGAGCGGCTGTATCGGGCGGAGTTTCTGATCGCCGGACTGATCCGGGTCATGGTGTCCTGGTACCGGGGCGGCTTCCGCCAGTCGCCTGAGCAAATGGCGGTGCTCACTGCCGCCTTTCTTCCCAGCCTGTCCCACGGCATGCAGTCTGTGTCCCTTCCCTGAATATGGTCGCCCCGGATGCACTGATATGCTCCCTCTATGAGAGACAGTGAAATAAAACACTGTCATCATGGAGGGA